>CALWGM010000160.1 GCA_944380065.1 uncultured Lachnospiraceae bacterium | reverse complement strand
CACCGGGAGCGTCCGGCGGAAGTTCGCCTGAGGATATGGGCTCTCATGTACCGGGTGACTTCTATAACAGCGGCTGGTGGGCGACCGGCACAGGAACGATTGATTACAGCTTTGAACTGGAGCCGGGCAATTATGCAGTAATGACCGGTTATCAGGAGTGGTGGAGCAGCACCAGAGGAATCAGGATCACAGCCACATCCGTTGATGCAGACGGAAATGAGACGGAGATCGGAACAACCACATTCACCCTGTCCGGCGAGCAGGATATGCAGCAGAGGACAGACATTGCGGTACCTGAGGATTCTGATCATGTGATCGTATCCATCAGCAAGGCGTCCGGCAGCGATCCGGTATTAAGCTGGATCGGTATTGCCAGCACAGATGAGCAGGCGGAACCGGCTGCGGAGAATCGTGTGACAAACGGAAGCTTTGAAGAAGGTGCGACCGGCTGGAGTCTTGGAAACGGCGCTTCTGTTCAGAAAGGCGACGATGCTCCGGACGGAACACAGTATATGCGCGATAACGGCGATGCAAACAGCTGGGGCGACGGAAGCAGCCAGAGCGATATCGCGGTTGAGCCGGAGACAGAGTATGTGCTGACAGGTTCTGCAAAGGCTGAAGGAAACGGACCGTACTGGGTTGGGGCGAACGTAGACGGCAGAGAAATTTACGCAGTATTCTCCACAGACAGCGGTTATACAGATACGACAGACACAGCGGCTAAGCTGGCATACGCGGTATATCCGGGCGCTTCGGACTGGACGGAATTTGAAGTACGGTTTACAACAGGCGCGGATACGCAGTCGGTTAATGTATATACGTGGGCAAACAACGGTGCTTACGGATATCTGGACAATGTAGTTCTCAAAGAAGTAACAGGTAAATTAGACTGGACAGAATTCGACGCTCTGATGGCTGAGATCGACGCTATGGACAAAGCAGAGTATACTGAGGAGTCCTGGGCGGAGTTCCAGACCGTTGTAGCAGCGGCAAAAGAATTCAAAGAAAACGCAACAGATGATACAAAACAGAGAGAGATCCGTCAGATGATCTCTGATCTGGAAGATGCTATGGAGAACCCGATCTCCATCCACGAGCCCACGGGCGACGTGACATATTATGTGGATGCTGAAAACGGTAATGACGAGAACGACGGTACATCACCGGAGACAGCATGGAAGACTCTTGCGAAGGCATCCTCCATCCGTCAGCTCAAAGAAGGCGGAAGCATCCTTCTGAAAGCAGGCAGCGTATGGAACGGAGAGCAGCTGAGTGTGAAGAACGCGAAAGGCTCTGAGGCGAACCCGATCGTGATTGGCAGCTACGGCGAAGGCGCAAAGCCGGTGATCAACGGACAGGGCGCGAACTGGGCTTCCAGTACCAGTCCCAAGGAAGAACTGGCGGCAGTTCACATCAAAAACTGTGAAAACATTGTAGTTGAAAATCTGGAGATTACCAACTGGGATGAAACTGCAACGCCGGGAAGCGGCTGGACATACGGCCAGAGCAGCAAGCTGTTATCCGGTCTTGTAGTGGAGAACCGGGACGCGGGAGAGCTTTCCAACGTAGTGATCCGTAATAACGAGATCCATGATGTCAACGGTAAGATGGCAGGCGGCGCTGACAAGGGCGCAGGCGGACTGATCGTTCTGGTGACAGGCGATGGTGCAAATCATTCCGGCAAGGTAGAGTCCTGGTACAACGGACTGACCATTGAAGGAAACGAAGTTTACAAGGTCTGCCATGAAGCGATCTATATGGAGAGTGTATGGGCAAGCCGTACTTTAGTAGGCGGAACCAGCAGCGACACCGGTTATCAGAATGCCGGAAACGGCAAGTGGATCGGAAGCAGTGACGTTGTGATCGAGAACAACTACGTACATGACGTTGCCGGAGACGGTATCGTTCCGATCAATACGACAGACGCGCTCGTTCAGTACAATCTGATCGACAATGCGGCTGATACAAACTGGGATTACAGCGCGAACGTGAACCATGCGGCACTGTGGACCTGGGATTCCGACAATGTAACCTTCCGTTACAATGAAGCGTTCAATTCCTCAAAGGATTCAGCCGGCGAGGCAATGCTTCCGGGAACAAACGACAGTATGGCGTTTGACTTTGACTACGGCGTACAGAACTGTCTGTATGAGTACAACTACAGCCATGACAACTACGGCGGATTCCTGATGCTCTGCCCGGGACCGGGAGCTACGGTGAATAATATCGCAAGATACAACCTGAGCATCAACGACGGACGTTATGACGGCGCTCCGATGATCCGTGTCGGCGGAGGCAAATACGGCTCCAACGGCGTACAGGTTTACAACAACACCATGTACTGGGAAGGAAACGGCGGCTACGCGGCGGCTCTGGCACCGGCATCTGACTGGGAAGGATCTGTTGTGACAGATGTATCCATCTTCAACAACATCTTCTACGGACCGGCGACCAGTGGTAGCGTGAAACAGTCCGAAGGAGTATCCTACTACAACAACCTGGTATACAGCTCTGACGGAAGCGCACAGGAAGTATACCAGGCAGCAGCAAATGATGAGAATGCGGTTTACGAAAAACCGATGTTCAAGGATGTGGCAGATTTCACAACCGGAACATGGGAGAACGGCGAGACAACTCTGGGAACAGCAGACGGCTTCCAGCTTCAGGAAGGCTCTCCGGCGATCGACGCGGGTGCTGAGCATCCGGAAGCGCCGGCAAGCGCACCGTCCGCAGTTGCAGACGAGCTGGTTCCCAATGAGACAGAGAAACCGGCATACGATTACTATGGAAACGTTCTTGCAGACGGCAAGAATGATATCGGAGCCAATGAGTACACTGCAGAAGCGGCAGACAAGTCTGGCCTTGAAGCTGCAATCAGCGCAGCAGAAGCGCTGGATGCCAGTGATTACACTGCAGATTCTTACGCAGCAGTAACAGAAGCGCTGGAAGCAGCAAAGGCAGTTCTGGCAGATGAAAATGCATCTCAGAAAGAGGTGGATACTGCGGCAGAGACGTTGGCAGCAGCGATAAAAGAACTGGTAGAAGCAGAACAGCCGGTACAGGTTGACAAATCCGCGCTCCAGGCTCTTGTTGATGAGGCAGACGAAAAATATGCAGAGCAGGGTTCCTATACCGATGCAAGCTACAGCGCATACCTGAATGCCATGAAGGATGCAAAGGCAGTTCTGGCAGATGAGAATGCCACACAGGAAGCGGTTCATGCGGCGGCAGCAGCTCTGGCAGAGGCTATTGAGGGTCTGGAAGTTGTGGAGACACCTTCCGGTGACGATGCAGACCAGATCCGGGCAGACCTGCAGAAACTTGTTGATTCCTGCGGCAAGCTGACACAGGGCAGCTTCACAGACAGCAGCTACAAAGCCTTCACAGACGCGCTGGCCAGTGCAAAGGCAGTTCTTGCCGATCAGAACGCGACAGTGCAGGAACTGAGCGATGCATATGCAGCGCTTGCAAAGGCAGTGAACGGTCTGACCGTTGATAAGGATCAGACAACACCTGACGGTTCTGATGCAGCCGGCAGTGACGGTACATCCACTACAGTCAATGGCACAAAGACCGGCGACAGCGCTCCGATCGCACTCTATACGATGATCGTTCTGATTGCGTTCGGCGCAGTGGTAAGTACAGTCGTTGTAAGACGGAGACGCAGAGGATAGGGACAACAGAGAAGGATTTGTGATTGTGGATGTAAGGAGTAATCACATGGCTTCTGTCCGTCAGCCGGGCAGGAGCCGTCCTCTCAGAGGAACAGGAGTTTTTTATGGTCAGAAGTAAGAAATGGCCTTTCCGTGCAGCCGTGGGGATGATCCTCACGGTTGCTCTGGTTCTGGTACCAGGCTGCGGAAAGGATGGACAGGAAACATCAGGGACTGCAGAGGGGAGCAGGAAAGCAGAAGGGGACATTGTACTGTATCTGGACGGAAGCCCCGTGTCAGCAGAAGAGTATGGGATGCTGGCGCAGAAATTCAGCAGTCAGATCACCATGCAGTACACCACAGACCAGGTAAACCAGGAGGATTTCTGGGAAACGGAGATCGACGGGGAAACGCCGTATTCCCGGCTGGCAGACTTAGTGGAAGAGCAGCTGAGAGAGAACTACGTGCTGAAGGATCTGGCGGTGGAACTGGATCTGACAGAGGATTATACTTACGGGGATCTGATGGATTCCATGGAACAGGAAAATGAAGAACGGTCAGACCTTTCTGATGATGTGATCAGCTATGGACTCAGCAGCTATGATGCAGCTTCCTACTATCAATACTGGTATTCCAATCTGGAAACCCGGGTAACGGAAGCGGTGATCCGGCAGGAGGTGCAGGTATCTGAAGCGGACTGCCGGGAATATTATGAGGAGAACCCGCAGGCCTCCGCTTATGAGCTGGGTGTTTCCATCCTGTATGCGGAGATCCCGGAGTCGGATCCCGATGCATGGAATACGGCCAGACAACTCTGTGCGGCGCTGGAGAGCGGCGCTTCGGAAGAGGAAATCCAGGAGGCGTTGGAGGTGTCCCTGAAAGAGCTGACGCTGACGTCCTATGATACCCAGGCGGGCATGAGCGGCGTCTATCAGAACCGCTGGGAGATCGCTTCGGGACTTTCCGCAGGACAGGTATACGGTCCATATGAGGATCAGGGCGCGGTCTGCGTGATGCAGTGCACGGACAGAGCAGAAAACGGCCAGGTGGCTTTTGAGGAAATGAAGAGCCAGATCGAGCGTTATCTGCAGGCGCAGAAGGCACAGGAGATCATAAAGAACAGAACAGAGGAAATGGAAGTGGAATCAGGGACAGTTACGCCGAAGGAAGTGATTGTTTCGCTGATGCAGGGGTAATAAAAAGATATCAACCCGATAGAGGGGGCGCTGTGATGATGCAGCGCCCCTTCTGATGTGATGATTCTGTTTTTCAAAATTTACCGGAATCCTATCTTGCTTTTTTCCGGATTACAGTAGCCATAGCGGCGGCAGATGCGCCAAGCAGCAGAATCCAGAGAGAAAGATTTGCAGTGTCCCCGGTCTGAGGAGATACATCTTTCTCATCTGTTGCGGGAACTTTCCCGTCAGATCCGTCTGATGCGCCGTTATCGGTATCAGTTCCGGAAGGAGTGGTCGGATCCTGAGAAGGATCGGTGACGGGATCCTGATCTCCCTGATCCGGCGTTTCGCCCGGCGTCAATGCCGGAATCTCTTCGGTCTGCAGGACGATTCCACATACTGTGCACTCTGTGTGTCTGGATCCGGCTGCAGTTTCGGTGGCTTCCTGGTCAACGATCCAGTCGCTTTCGGTATGGCCGGATACAGGGATAACAGTATTTTCCATGGTAATCTGGTTTTCTCCGGCGCTGTCACGGAAAATCTTGCCACAGTCTTCGCAGGTATAGTATTCGATATTTCCGGCTTCGGTACAGGTGGCGGGTACAGCCTCTGTTTTGGTCATGGTATGTACATGGATCCGGTTGATGTAGAAATCATCCCAGGATCCCCAGCCGCCAGCAGATATATTTTCTGCGCTTACAGTGATGGTGAGGACGGTGTCATCCTTTTCAATGGTGATGGGACGGATTTCCGCGTTGTACCAGTTCTTCCATCCGGTGACTGTTCCGTTGGTGTCTTTGCCGACTTCCTGGCCGTCGATGGAAGCGCTTAAGGTGAAGACAGCTTCATCGCCTGCATCGCCGCCCTGGAGATAGGTTCCCAGACAGTAGGTGCCTGCATCCAGCGTCACTGTCCGGTACGCAGAAGCAGAAAAATCAGTTCCATTGTAGAATTTCAGGGCATAATCGCCGGTTCTTGCATTATTATCAGCTTTTCTTGTAAGAATGTTTTCATCAGAGGACGTCCATGCGGCAGCCGCAGTTCCAGATTCCAGGCTTGCGTCATCCAGATAATTTTTGGGCATAACAGTCAGGGTGCAGAGTACAGTCCGGAGAGGTTCGCCCACCGCTGCCGTTCCCGGGATTTCATAAGTTCCGGGACCGCCTGAGGAAGCGTTTTGCAGGGCATCCTGATTCCAGGTAACGGATACGTTTTCTTCTGTTCCGTCATTATAAGTCACAAAAGCTTCCGGAAGGGTAATGTCCTGTCCCTCTTCCACGGTGACATCACTGACGGAGACGGAAGCAATGTCAGGGTTGGTGACATAGGTGCCTGTCCTTACATACTGGAAGACCTTCAGAGATTCCAAGGGATGGCCGTAGAAATCAAACATGGCCTGGTTGTCCATGGCGGAACCGCCCCACCATGTGGCTGCGTCCTCCTGATATTCTCCGCCATAGGAGGTGGCCCAGCCGGAACCGTAGGTTTCCCACGCTTTCTGATTGGCGGCTAATACTTCCTCAGCCTGATCGGACTCCTTATCATAAACGTTCACCGGGATCCAGGCCGGTTCCCAGTAGAAGACGCCGATTCCCGCTTCACCTACATAAGCCACCGCCTGCATGACTGTGCGCACTTCGGTAGCCTGGCCGTATGCGGAGAAGTCATAGTGGCGGGTATCGTTGTTGCCCTTGCGGATCTGGTTATCATGGCCATCGCCGTCTTCCAGAGTGTTTGCCCAGGAGGTTTCGGCTACCATGACCTTTTTCCCGTAGGTCTCGGCAACATTTTTCAGCACATTCGTAAGATTTTCTGTTGTACCGTGGAAAAACGGGTAGTAGGATGAGGCAAACACATCATAATCTACATGATGTGCATCCAGCTCTTTTGCGTAAGCGGCATACTGGCCGTTCTGCGGATCAGCGAAATGCAGGACAGCCAGGATTTCACAGCTGTGTGCTTTTGCGACCTCATGGACGGCATCGCATCCGGCGCTGAAGAGGGTACAGATGCTGTCCCAGTCTTTCTCGCCGCAGAAGCTGGCATTTGTCTCATTTCCGACCTGAACCATGCCTACATCCACACCGGCTTCCAGTAGGGTGTTCAGGCTTTCGGTGCTAAATGTGGAGAGCGCGTCCGCTTTTTCTGTCAGATTCAAACCTTCCCATGCTTTCGGGACGTACTGTTTCCCGGGATCTGTCCAGAAGTCAGAATAATGGAAGTCGATCAGGACACGCATACCGGCCCGGGTTGCCCACTGGCCGATTTTTACGGCTGTGTCAACGTCGTTGTTGCCGCCGCCATAACCCTTTCCGTCGGCGTTATAGGGATCATTCCAGACGCGGATCCGGACATAGTTGACGCCGCTGGCAGCAAGCAGGTTAAAAAAGCCCTGGTCGTCCAGTTCATTTCCCTCAAAATCGTAATAGTTGACGCCGCTGTTCTTTTGGGATACATAGGAGGATACGTCCACGCCGCCGATGAAATCATCATCGATCCCGTTTACGTAATCCACTTTGATTCCGGCCTCGACAGGATCCGGGGTATCCACATCGCCTGGCTCATCGGGGGTGCCGTCGTCTCCTGAGCCGATGTCGGCGATATCCTGTGTGCCGGTCTCGGCAGCATCGCCGGCATCCGTGAGAGTAATGTTGTCTACATCACCCCAGCCGTTAGAGGTAAGGACAACATAGATCCCTACCTGGGCCTCTGTATCTTCCGTGAGGGTAAAGACACTGTCCTCACCGACCTTAGTCCAGACATTCCAGCCCGGATCATCCGCACAGTCAGTGCTTACTTTCCCGTTAAAATACACATAGACCTGCATGCCGTCGTTTCCCATGGCGTCAGCTGTCAGCTGGTAGCTGCCGGCAGGGAGAGACAGCGTCTGGGTCATGGTGTAGGACAGATCTGTGGGAGACCAGAAATCGTAGATTGTCTGGTAGACAGAGGCGGCATCGCCCTCCGCCCATTTGGTCTTGTGGGTTTCAGGTCCAGCCGGATCAACTGTCCATTTGGATAACCCGCTGCCAGTCTCGAATGTTCCGTCTGCATTGAACTGTTCCAGAACAGGATCTGGCTCTGCGGGTTCCCCAGCCTGCAAAGATTGGGGATTTGCCATGGCAAAAGAGGAGACTGCCAGGGCGCCTGCAAGAACGAAGGACAGAAACGGCCGTTTCCTCCCTGCTGTTCCCGTGTTGTGGTGTTTCTTTTTCTGTTGTTTCACTCCTTTTTCTTCCTTTCTTTGTTTTATTCTATTTGTGCAGATGCAAAATGCACAAATGAGGTCATTGAGAAAAATCATTTGATGTTTGGATTATATATGAAATAAAGACAAAATACAATCGGTTGCGCAAAGAAAAAAACTAAAATTTCAAAAAATTCAGAAAATTCTATGGTGGATTGATTTTTTCGTGCAGCAAGAAGGCAAAGACACCTGTAAGACAGGCCGGAAAGTACGGATTTTTCCGTTGCGTTCCCCGGGGATGTGTGGTATACTTCTGAAAGACTGAGAATCCGGGGAATCCCGGGTTTATGATCCAGAAAACAATAGGAGGGAGCATTTCATTATGAAACACATCAAGACATTAAATACAAAGAGATTACAGAATACGGTAAAGAAAGGCGGCTGCGGCGAGTGCCAGACATCCTGCCAGTCCGCATGCAAGACTTCCTGCACCGTAGGAAACCAGAGCTGCGAGCATAAATAAGCTCCGGCGGCAATCAAAGAATGATTCACAGGGCCGTATGCCAAAAGCATGCGGCTTTCATGTGTTCACAGAAAGTTTATTCTGCGGGCACATGAAAGCCTGGCACACGGTTCGCCGGAGCGCTGTTTGCGAAATGGCGTACCGGCGGGATCGTGGAACGAAATAATAGAAAGCGAGGGTGAAGCATGATTCACCAGTACAAAAACAACGGGTACAATATCGTGCTCGATGTGAACAGCGGAGCCATCCATGTGGTGGACGACGCCACCTATGAGATCATCGCCATGTATGAGGAGCATACGAAAGAGGAGATTCTGGACGCGCTCTCCGGGCAGTATGACCGGGAGGCGCTTGCCGAGGCGTATGACGAGGTGAAGGAGCTTGCCGATGACGGCCAGCTTTTTACAGAAGATGAATACGAAAATTATATCATGGATTTTAAGAAGAGGCCGACGGTAGTCAAGGCGCTCTGTTTACATATTGCCCATGACTGCAATCTTGCCTGCCGGTATTGTTTTGCGGAGGAGGGCGAGTATCATGGCCGCCGGGAGCTGATGAGCTTTGAGGTGGGCAAACAGGCGCTGGATTTCCTGATCGCCAACTCCGGACACAGGAGAAATTTGGAAGTGGATTTCTTTGGCGGGGAGCCGCTGATGAACTGGCAGGTGGTGAAGGATCTGGTGGCCTACGGCAGGGAGCAGGAAAAGATTCACGATAAGAATTTCCGTTTTACCCTGACCACCAATGGCGTTCTTTTAAATGACGAAGTGATGGAGTTTGCCAACAAAGAGATGGGAAATGTGGTGCTGAGCATCGACGGACGGAAGGATGTCCACGACCACATGCGTCCTTTCCGCAACGGTAAGGGCAGTT
>CALWGM010000159.1 GCA_944380065.1 uncultured Lachnospiraceae bacterium | reverse complement strand
AGAGTTCTGACAGTTCGGAAGTTAGCCGCCCCATCTTTTCCTCGAACGGTTCGCCGTCGTCCTCCTGCTCTTCGATGCCCACATACCGCCCCGGCGTGAGGATGTAGTCCTGCTTGGCGATATCCTGGGTGGTGGCCACCGCACAGAACCCCTTGATATCCTCCAGGGTGCCGTCCACAAAGGCGTTATAGGTAGAGGCGATCTTCTGAATGTCCTCGTCGGTCAGCTCCCGCAGCTTGCGGGTCACCATGGTCCCAATTTTGCGGGCGTCGATGAAGAGCGTCTTGCCCTTCTGCTTTTTGTTTCTGGCCAGGAACCAGAGAGAGACCGGGATCTGCGTGGTGTAGAAAAGCTGGGACGGCATGGCAACGATGCAGTCCACCAGATCGTCCTCGATGATATTTTTGCGAATCTCGCCCTCGCCGCCGGACTGGGAAGACAGGGAGCCGTTGGCCAGTACCATGCCGATGCGTCCGTTGGGGGCCAGATGCCAGATCATGTGCTGAAGCCACGCGAAGTTGGCGTTGCCGGCGGGCGGCGTGCCGTACTTCCAGCGCACATCGTCCAGCAGCTTTTCCTGCCCCCAGCCGGAGAGGTTAAAGGGAGGATTGGCCATGATATAGTCGGCCTTGAGTTGGGGGTGGCAGTCGTTGAAGAAAGTATCGGCGTTAAACTTGCCCAAGTCAGCCTCGATCCCCCGGATGGCCAGATTCATCTGAGCCATCTTCCAGGTGGTGGGGTTAGAATCCTGCCCAAACACGGAAATCTTGTTGATGTTGCCGCCATGGTTTTCGATGAACTTTGCAGACTGGACGAACATCCCGCCAGAGCCACAGCAGGGGTCATAGACGCGGCCATTGAAGGGCTGTAAAACCTCTACCAATGTGCGGACCACGCATGAGGGGGTGTAAAATTCGCCGGCATTTTTCCCTTCCTGCTCCGCGAATTTGGCAAGGCAGTATTCATAGGTGCGTCCCAGAATATCCTTGCTCTCGCCGTGCTCGATCATTTGGATATTGGTGAATAGGTCTACTACCTCGCCCAACCGGCGTTTATCCAGTTCTGGCCGGGCAAAGTTCTTGGGTAAAATATCTTTCAGCCTTTTATTTTCTTTCTCAATACTGCGCATGGCGTCGTCGATTACAGTGCCGATCTCTGGCGTATGGGCAGCAGCGGCAATCGCTTTCCACCGGGCGTTCTCCGGCACGAAGAAGATGTTCTCTGCGGTGTATTCGTCCTTGTCCTCCTCAAAACCCTCGCCCTCGTCTTTTAGTTCCCTGTACTTGGCCTCAAAGCGGTCGGAGATATACTTCAAAAAAATCAGGCCCAAAACCACAGATTTATATTCCGAGGCGTCCATATTGCCCCGCAGGACGCAGGCGGCATCCCAGATTTGCTTTTCAAATCCGATATTGCTGGAATTTGTTCCAGTCATGTATAGATCCTCCATTGTATAAAATGAAAATATACAGTGCAATTAGTTTTGCAAAGTTTACAGAAAATAAATTTAATATCAATATGTGTTAATAACATACTTTTTCAGCAGTGTACTATTACGGATAGGCCTGTAAATTATACTACTAAAGTTATCTTTTTCGGAACCGGTCCAACCAAGACTTCTTGAAAGGAATACCAAAGAACTCTCGTGCCATATCTAAATCCATGATAATCCAGTCTCTAGACTTATGGGCATCCAGTGTCTCGGGCAATTCCTTTAAAATTCGATCGGCCTCGTATGTGGCCCCAGCGTTGTAGCGTAACTCGTTGGTTCGTTCCGACAAATCAAAGGAGGCCTGGCTGGTTTTCCATGCGTTGCGGATCGTTTTAATGGCATAACTACCAGTAACTTTTTCACTGAAATAGTCATCAAGTGTCAGCGGGCGGATATAGGGAGGCAGTTCTATTTCAGTAAATTCGTCGAAAATCTCTAATAAAACCCGGGATGAGTTCGCTAAAATATCTGGCGCACTCTCTGAAGACTCATCTTTCATTTCTTCTTGCAAATCAGGAACGATTTCCATCATTCTTCTTAAGTATTCTCGATAGAATGCTGTCCCGATTTCTCGTTGCACCGTGCGAACCACACTGCTTCGCATTACTTCCGTATTGGTGAGACCGGCTTGGACGCGGCAGATTACCGTGCGGCGAATAACTTCCTGCGCCACCGCTTTGACGTCCTCATTGGCGCTGATAACCACGGCTGGATAATGGACTAATTGTTCCGCTACTCCAAAGTCGTCATTTTTGATGGTTTCAATAGCATGCTGGCTAAATCGTGCATTGGTCAAATCATCGACAATGATGGGGGCGCCTTTTACAGTGCGTTTCAAATTTTCGATACTGGATCGGGTAAAGTACGGAGCAGCTAATTTGGTCTTTTGCCCGATCATCATTTTCAGCAAGGTTTCCAGAAAACTAGTTTTCCCTGCTTTGCTTTGTCCATAAACCAAGCCGAACACAGGGTACGGAAGTAGATTCTGATTGTATCGCACCGCTGTGTCTCGCATTCCTGCCATAAAAGGGGTACAGAAAAACCAGTTGGCAAATTCATAGTACCGGCGCTGCATTCCGGACACATCGCCGTGAAACTTTTTGTACCCGTCCATATATTTAAGGAATAGATCGATATCTTTGGCGATTTCTGCCCTCTCGGGTGACAGATTTAGGGCTTTACCATTGAGCCGAGCTATCTTTTCGTCGGGAAATATCTCTAATTGTGGATATTCGCTCTGTAGTTCTTTCTCCTTTTCCTTATTGGAAACCACTTGCCGGCGAATTGATTTTATTTTTTCCGGAGAGAGCATCAACTTGCCCTTCTTATCCGGCTTGGGAACGGAGGGCGCAAACTTAGTCGATAAATTCTTAATATCCAGAGAAAAGCGAACCTCATCCTGTGCATCCGCTACAGGCTGCAATACAAGCGCTTTTCTTGTGCGCACTGTTCTGGCAATCGGCAACTCGTCTAAATTATCTCCATCATCGGCATACAATAGAGTTTCCTTGGCAATCTGATCCGTGCTTTCATCTCGTAACCCACAGTAACAATCCCAATACCATGCATAGGCCTCGTCTCCATCCAAGTAGCAGATGTTCTCTCTCTGTTGCCCGCTAAATGCAGAGAATGACATATTAGCTGATCCCATGACCACACGTTTGCGACCATCACGCGCTGAAAGTAGATAAATTTTTTCATGAGATAGGATGCTGCGGGCGACATAGAAACGCAATGTTCCCTCCTTGACGCGAGACACTAAGTCCAGCTTCATTTTGCTCGCAGTTTCACGCAGCCTCTCAATCGTCTTGCATTGATAGGCCATGATTTCTTGAAGTGAATAGGAAATAACCTCGTCACAGCCAAAAATAATTTCTGCATCTTTAAACAGATCAAGTAACCGGTAGACAAAGCCAATTCCTGAGGAATATGTAATGGCGTGAAGAGAATCAAAACCAGAAAACAAATGCTGCCAAGACAGGTTTTCTGCTCCGCAGAAATTCATTTTGACAACATTCAGAGTGCCAGCCTGCGTAATTTCCAATTGTGTCGGCGCTTGATCTTCTGTTTTATCAAATAAGGACAGGTTTTCCATGTGACCCCTCTCTTTCGGCTTATGGCTTTTCACACATAAAAACAAAGAAAATGCTCTACCACTTGGCAGAGCACTGGACGTATGAGTCATACTGCCG
Organism: uncultured Lachnospiraceae bacterium; assembly: GCA_944380065.1. Lineage (GTDB taxonomy): Bacteria > Bacillota > Clostridia > Lachnospirales > Lachnospiraceae > Eubacterium_I. The sequence goes on along the minus strand of CALWGM010000159.1, from coordinate 1,851 downwards.
AGGCTTACAACAACTTCTGACAGTGTTGTATATAATTTTAGCAGATATAATGGGAGAAAGCAAGGACGCAGTAAGTAATTCCCTATTTCGCAGTAAGTAATTCCCTATTTCGCAAGACTTCACTTTTTGGCGAATAATAGTAAGCTTTCTTGCTCTCTGGAACAGCGCGGCGGTGCGGTTACTGATGGGAGAGATTATGGATAGGGAAAAACTGTCTGTACCTTCGGCATGGTGGGGAATTGACGGAGACTCTCTGACGGGGGTCATTTACCGTATACACTTCTTACCAGACCAATGTATTCGATTAGGTCGGGTCGGAGTATATTCGGTTCGTTGGTTTTTCCAGGACTCAAGGAGTATGTTTTTACTTCATTCAAAAAGATGAAAACTTTTCATCTTTACAACGCTGCCGGAGCACACTATAATACAATTGAACCATGTCAGAGTAATTTTGTCAGAGTAAACCGCCCAGGGGGAAGTATGCGCTCTGGGTTGTACAAATATTTGAAACTCGATCAATCACAAAGTGAGGACATACGACTGCGAAATAAAGCGGTAGTGTGTCCTTTTCTGTTTTTTTTGGGGCTGCAAAGAACGCAGCAGTAAACAGTAATACGACCTATATCATGTCTACAGCAATATGGCTGCTATCAGGTCTTGCACAAACTGCAAGTGTACAACCCCGCCCTGCCATGCTACAATACACTTGTATTATGTCAGAGTAATTTTGTCAGAGTAAAACCGCCCAGGGGGAAGTATGCCTATCCGGGTTGTATAAATATTTGAAAATCGATCAATCACAAAGTAAGGACATATGACCGCAAGATAGAGCAGTCGTATGTCTTTTCATTTTTGCAGAGACATAAGAATCGTCGTTGCCCAAAACTGCGTGATCGTTAAACCATCCATGCGTATAGCCGTTGAAAACTTCTCAACTGTTCGGCTTATCGTTTAGATGCTATACTACGTATGTATTAGGTCAAAGTTATGTGTTGTCAAAGTAACCCGCCCAGGGGGAAGTCTGCCCCTTGCGCCGTAACCAATCGCTGGATGAAAAGACGCTGGAAGGACATGAAATTGCTGCGGCAGTTTTGTGTCCTTTTGTGCAATCGGAAGGAGAAAATCATGCAAATCAGAAAACCATGCGAGAACAAAGGATCATTCCGTACCAAGATGATTTGGAAAATCAAAGTGCGCTTCCGCGCCACAAGCGGCTCCAGTCTGCGCCAAGACAGGGGACGCCAGGAAGCAAGACCCGGCACCGCATGCGCTCATTTGCGCAGCACAGCCAAAAAGAACTGTCCCGACCAACTGCTCATCCGCAGGGCCGTCGGAGAAAGGGGAAAAAACTGTTGTACCTATCTAAATCTTTTCGGGCGCTCCGCACAGCCGGTGCAGACGTCAAGAGGGGCTGGCGCATCCTCGGCCGTGTATGGCAGCACGGTTTTACCCATGCATCTGTCGGCTGGCCTGCCAACAGCCGGTACACGGCGCACGCACGAAGTGCGGCCGGTATTTTGCCGGTTTTGCGCCTGCCGCGCACCTTGGGTGCAGCCGCATATGCGGCGCCTGCGGCAATGATTGCTAAACCAATTTACAACAGAGACAGATACCAGCGCCTGCCGGATTCGCTGCTCCTGCATGCATAAAACCCTGCTGTTCGGCTGAAAAACACAGTACAACGGATGAGTAGGGTAGGGATTCTCCTAACCATGCGGGGAAAACGGGCGGAAACGGCCTGCGTTTGCAGACGGGTGAGCTGCGTCTGTCTCCCGGATGAAAGGAGAATACCATGTCCACATATCACATCTATCAAAACCTGCTCGCGCAGGTGGAGCGCGTGTTCCGGCA
>CALWGM010000158.1 GCA_944380065.1 uncultured Lachnospiraceae bacterium | reverse complement strand
ATTTGGAACATAAGTTTATTGGCTTTGTTTGGAAAGATAAAAAAGTTTTTGTTCCAAACAGTGAACAAAAAGGGTTTTTATCACAATTTTTCATAGGATAACGAGCCGACATTGGAATGTTAATCGCCTATTTATGAGTTGTAGAACAGGTGATGGCAGCATTAGCATCTTTTTAGCACTTCCTGGAAAATTTGCCAAAGCCCTTCTACTTATATTTCTTCGAACTTAGTGATTCTCACAACTACATGTAAAAGCTTTATTTAGTTTATTCTTAAAAAATATTTCTGAGGGATAGGAAAGAAATCAGCTCAATATATTTTCGAAGATATAATATCCTATGTTTATATCAATAAAGATGAAAAGAAATATATGTCCATAACATAAAAATAAATCTACAATCTATTCGATAAGAAAAAACAAATGCTGTATATACATGTTCACTTTTAATATATGACAGTTCGATTATATTTGGAAACTTATATCCTCGTCTGTAGAATTTTGAGTATCGCTAGAAAAACAGTGTATTCCCAATAAAATTATAAAAACACAGTCCATTCTTCTTAAAAAGAGAGAAATATAAAGGAGCCCTGGACGCAGTTAAAAAACATAATGCCTTTTTATCAACAGAAGAGATCTATATCATAGAGCAGAAAATAGTGATTGATGTTGAAAAATATTTGTATAAATAAATTGAAATAAAACAAATAGTAATTAAAAAAGTTCCACTAAATGAGAAGAAAATGTTGGATACTTCAGAGAATTGCATCTATTATTCTAAAAAATAAAAATAGAAAAATAAAAAAGATAACTCAAAAGTCAAATATTTAGATAAAACCTTTTGAGTTACCTTTTTAGACAGATTCAATTTTTCCTGTTTTATGATGATTTTAGCCCATCGTTTTTAAAATATTGTCCACTAAGAAAAACTTTCATCTTTTTAAAGAAAACAATGCTCAAATTTTTCCCGAATTTCTGCCACATTAGAAAATGGTGTGTCTAATCTGAGCAATCGTTTTAAAAAAAGGCATTCAATTTCTGAAAGATTTAATTCTTCATACCATGCACCACTTTTTTTACCATGATAATTAGAATATAACAAGAATAAAAGCAAATTTCCAAAACAAGCATAATCCAACTGGAAGGATTCAGATTGACTGGCATATCGGGCTAAGCCAAAATCGACTAAAGCAATCTTTTTTCCATCAGAAAGAACATTGGCGATACTGATGTCTCGATGCACCACCCCAGCTTGGTGCAAGTATCCCATTAATTCCAACAGTTGTTCGCCAATCTGGTGGATCTCCCATTTTTCAAATTTTATATGCTGCCTAAAAAGTAAATTTTGTAGAGAAACTCCAGACTTCCATTCTAAAATAAAAAAGTAACCGCGGGGATGGTTAATTACTCCTAAAAACTCAGGAATGGCAGGATGACACAAATTAGAAAGGATGACTGCTTCATGATGGTTGTTGAACCTATTCTTCTCAAACATACGTGGACGAAAATACTTTAAAACAACAGACGAAGAACAACAGGCTAAAGGATGGGCAAGATAACAAATGCCATACCTGCCCGCTCCTAAACGTTTTACTATTCGATAACCTTCTATTTTTTTAAAAAGCAGCATGACCTATTAAATAGAAGATCCGCAATTCGGACAGAATTTTGAATTTACAGGAATACGGCTGCCACAAGAAGGGCAAAAACATTGGCTTGCCAATTTGGCCCCGCATTCTAAACAAAATTTAGAGCCTGCGGGAACAGTAGAACCACAGGCTGGACATGTTGATGCGGCCTGTACAGCAGGAGAATTGGGCTGAAACTGAGATGGAGTAGAAGCCTGTTGAGTCTGTTGCGGATAAGCTTGTTGTGGGTAAGCCTGCTGTGGTTGGGACGGCGATGAATAAGGTTGTTGCGGGTAAGGAGGGTAGGGCTGTCCGCTAAAAGAACCAGAAAAACCGATGAGGCCCCCCAAGAAACCTCCACGTTGATAATAATTTCCCCCTTGATGTGGATTTGGATAATGTCCACGACTTTTTGATCGGGAAAAAAAGCTGAACATGGGGATTCCACCTTTCATAAACATTTTAAATTTATTTTTTATTATATAAAAAAATATGGAAAGAGAGCAAGGAATTTTACATACATTTTATATAGATTTTACAATGCGTTAAAAATAAAAATACAAGAAGCATATTAAGGTAAGATTTTTTAGTACAAAACAAGTTCAACATTTATAGAATACTATTTTATAAAGATACATTGTTGCAGAAGAATTTATGGTGTTTTTGTCTTTATAGAATATTTATGGCAGAATGCAATGAAAACATAGTGTGGGAAACCTCTATAGTTTTTGGAATTTTCTAAATTATAGCAGTCAAATGTGTTCGCTAAAATAAGGAAATTTAAGATTTATTTCCTAAAACGCTATAAAAGTATACGATCAAATCTATTGCTAAAGGCATTTTCCTGTACAAAGACTTTACTAAAACCATTTTATAGCAAAATTCTGATACGATTACTAAAATGATCGATTACTTCATCGAACACAAAATAGATTTTGGTTAAAATCAAAAGATCTGTATGGTTACTCCGTTTACTTCTACTCCCTCTTCTGCGCGGATCAAAATATATTTTCTACCATCAATTACACGGGTTTCTACTAAATCACTGCGCTCTGGATTGATACGAATGGTAATATCCGGAGTTTTTACTTCAAAACGATTCGTCTCTACCAAATTTCGTGGACTAATATAAGTTTCGGCTCCAAATTCCGAATCATATTTTTCATCAAAAATAGAAATTTGTTGTTCTGGAACTCCACAGGATTGTAAAACCGTATGGACCGTTTCTTTAGAAATCATCAAAGGTTCTGTTTCCTTATTAGTCTTATGTTCTTCAATCATTTCACATAGCTGTTCATGTATGGTCTGAACAACCTCATAATTGCAATTTTCAGTAAGAGAATCCTGTAAAACGGTTTGGAATGCTTCCTTTTGTTCCTGTGCAGGTCTGGGAATTTCGGTACAAAAAATTTGTGAGATAAATGCCTCGTGATTTTCCGAACTATTGCGCGAATAAAAAAGAGCATTATAAATGTTGGCGCACCGGTCATCAAAAGCAGGAAATAAAAATCCTAATTCCGGCGGAGAAACAATCCAGTCTGTTTTTAAGTTGCGGAAAAGATTTTCTGGTATATCATAACACAGGGCAGGTTTTGTTAATTTTACCGGACAGATGCTACATAAAATATAAGAAAAGATTTCAGAAGAAGCATCTTCCTGTTTTTCGCCATCTTTAGAGCGATAAGGCACATCATAAACATCATATGCCAATAAAATCAAGTAATGATTGGGGAACGAGATGGTTTGAATGACCTTTTCATAAAAATAATGAATCACATCGTGGTCCTTCAAAGAAGAATCCCGCAAAGCCATCAATAGTTGATGTTCCTCGCTATTTACTACCTGTTGGGTGGAAAAGGTAATATCAATCAAATTTTTTTGATTGACACCTGAAAGGGTTTTTCTTAAAATGGTCAATAATTTTTCAGATTCTTCTTGAGGCATTAAGGCAAGGGACTGATTGAATTCTGATACAATTTCCTGTTTGTCATTAACATAGCATCCGCATATATGAGTAATATTGTTTTTGTC
>CALWGM010000157.1 GCA_944380065.1 uncultured Lachnospiraceae bacterium | reverse complement strand
TGACGAAAAGTGAATAAATGCTTTTCATCCAGTGTTATCATTTTGTTATCAAATAGACCCCTAATGCGTCGCAAACGCCCTGTTTATGCGGGTTCTCAGATTTCTTTACTTACTCAAACTCAATCGTTCCCGGCGGTTTACTCGTCAGGTCATAGAATACCCGGTTCACCCCTTTGACCTCGTTGATAATCCGGTTCATCACCTTATTGAGCACCTCAAAAGGAATCTCCGCCGCCTCGGCGGTCATAAAGTCAATGGTCTTCACCGCCCGCAGCGCAACCGCGTAGTCGTAGGTACGCTCGTCACCCATGACGCCTACGGAACGCATGTTGGTCAGCGCCGCGAAATACTGGTTGATCTCCCGGTCCAGACCCGCATTGGCGATTTCCTCCCGGTAGATCGCGTCGGCATCCTGCACGATCCGCACTTTTTCGGCTGTCACTTCGCCGATAATACGGATGCCAAGTCCCGGCCCTGGGAAAGGCTGACGGAACACCAATTCCTCCGGAATCCCCAGCTGCAGTCCTGCCTTGCGCACCTCGTCCTTGAACAGATCGCGCAGCGGCTCAATAATTTCCTTGAAATCAACATAATCCGGAAGGCCGCCCACATTATGATGAGATTTGATCACCGCAGACTCACCGCCCAGGCCGCTCTCTACCACATCCGGATAAATGGTTCCCTGCGCCAGGAAATCCACTGCTCCGATTTTCTTTGCTTCCTCTTCAAATACACGGATAAACTCTTCACCGATAATCTTCCGCTTCTGCTCCGGTTCTGTCACGCCAGCCAGCTTGCTGTAGTAACGCTCCTGCGCGTTCACACGGATGAAGTTCAGGTCAAAAATCCCTTCCGGCCCGAAAACAGCCTCTACCTCGTCGCCCTCATTCTTCCGCAGAAGGCCATGATCCACAAACACGCAGGTCAGCTGTTTGCCGATGGCGCGGGAAAGAAGCCCTGCCGCCACAGAGGAATCCACGGCGCCGGATAACGCCAGCAGCACCTTTCCATCGCCTACTTTTTCACGGATCGCCTGGATGGAACTTTCCACAAAGGAATCCATCCTCCAGTCACCGGAACAGCCGCAGACGCCGCGCACACAATTGTACAGCATTTTCGTGCCTTCCTGGGTGTGAAGCACCTCAGGGTGGAACTGGATCGCGTATAATCTCTTCTCATTATTTTCCGCCGCCGCCACCGGACAGTCCGCTGTATGGGCTGTAATGGTAAAACCGGGCGCCGCCTGGGAAATGTAATCAAAATGGCTCATCCAGCAAATCGTCTCCCGGCTGTTTGCCTCATGATCTTTGCAGACCACGCCGGGAACTGCCTCCGATACCGGTGTGCCCACTCCCGAAAACAGCGGAGACGCCGGATTCACAAACACCTCCGTCTTCCCGTACTCCCGCACATGTGCTTTTTCCACCTTTCCGCCTAAAATGTGCTGCATCAGCTGTGCGCCATAGCAGAGTCCCAGCACCGGAATCCCTAATTCAAACAACTCTTTTGTATAGGTAGGAGAATCCTCCTCATAGCAGCTGTTGGGTCCGCCGGTCAGGATGATTCCCTTCGGATTCATTTCCTTGATTTTCTCAATGTCCGTTCGGTAAGAATAGATCTCACAATATACATTGCATTCCCGGACACGGCGCGCCACCAGCTGGTTGTACTGTCCGCCGAAATCCACAACAATGACCATTTCTCTGTTCATTGGACTTCCTCCTTTGCAGATGATATCAAAACTGATTCCGGGGCTGCTATCTGAATCCAGCATCACACCCGGAATCCTGCTGTTCTTCTATTATATTGATTCCCGCCTTTTTTTACAAGAGGGATTTCTCATCTATAAATTATTTCTGTTTCTTCTGATTTGCTGCTGTTTCGCAAATTCCATTAAAATTCGCTTTGTAAACGGAGATTTCCATTCCCTGCTTTGATTCTGTATGCCGCACCGCAGATATCCCTCCCCGGCAGGAGCAGGAATCATGAAAAAAGTGTAAAATATCCCCGCCTCACCTTTGCGAACCCTTTCTCCCATAGTATAATAAAGAAAGATTTTGAATCAGGAGGATTTTATCATGGAAACATTAAAAACAATCAATACCCGTAAATCCGTCAGAAGCTATACCGGCGCATTATCCGAAGAAGCGCTGCAGACCGTTTTGATGGCCGGACAGGCGGCTCCTGTGGGCAGGGCAAAATATGAGACCGTCCACATGACCGTTATCCGCGACAAAGAACTGCTTCATGAGATCGACCGGGCAGGCGCAGAGTTTTTCAACGATCCGGAGCGCAAACCGCTCTATGACGCGCCCTGTCTGATTCTTCTCTCCACCACAGTGGCTGACCCGGCGGCCGGAAATGTTCCCTACTCCAACGCAGCTGTAATCGTTGAGAATATGTCCTTAGCGGCAACTGACCTGGGGCTCGGCAGCTGCCTGATCTGGGGCTGCATCGCCGGCCTGAACCAGAAACCGGAATTGGTTGCCAGATTAGGTCTTCCGGAGGGACAGGTACCTTCCTGCGGCCTTGTTTTAGGCGAAACCGCAGAGATTCTGGAGGAAAGAGAGAT
>CALWGM010000156.1 GCA_944380065.1 uncultured Lachnospiraceae bacterium | reverse complement strand
ACTTCAACAGACTACCGGAGATAACCATGCGCTGAACCTCGCTGGTTCCCTCGTAGATCTCTGTAATCTTTGCGTCACGCATCATACGCTCCACATCATACTCTCTGATGTAGCCGTATCCGCCGTGCAGCTGAACACATTTCGTTGTCACTTCCATTGCAACCTCTGCCGCACAGAGTTTTGCCATTGCCGCCTCAACAGAATAGGAAACCTTGGCGCCTGCCTGGTACTCATCCTTCTTTAACGCAGCTTTGTAAACCAGCAGCTTCGCTGCCTCAACCTTGGTAGCCAGGTCTGCAAGGACAAACTGTGTGTTCTGGAACTGAGCAATGCTTCTGCCAAACTGCTTTCTTTCTTTTACATATGCAATGGTCGTCTCCAGAGCGCCCTCTGCAAGTCCGAGAGCCTGGGCGGCAATACCGATACGGCCGCCGTCCAGCGTATGCATCGCGATATTGAAGCCTTTGCCCTTCTGTCCCAGAAGATTCTCTTTCGGGATGCGACAGTCTGTAAAGATCAGCTCATAGGTGGAAGAACCACGGATACCCATCTTTTTCTCTTTTACACCGAAAGTAAAGCCCGGTGTGCCTTTTTCTACGATAAACGCGGAAATCTCTTTCTGTACCCGGCCGCGTTTCTCTACTTTTCCGGTAACGGCAATCACGATATAAACATCTGCCTCTTTGCCGTTTGTAATAAAGCACTTGGAGCCGTTCAGCACCCACTCGTCCCCATCCAGGACAGCCTTGGTCTGCTGTCCCTGCGCGTCGGTACCTGCGCCGGGTTCGGTCAGACCGAATGCGCCGAGCTTTTTGCCGGAAGCAAGATCCGGAATATATTTCTCCTTCTGCTCTTTTGTTCCGTATGTCAGAATCGGGTCAACACACAGAGAGGTATGAGCAGAAACGATAACGCCTGTGGTACCGCAGACTTTGGACAGCTCCTCTACGCACATGGCGTATGTGAGAATATCACAGCCCTGGCCGCCGTACTCCTTCGGCACCGGGATGCCAAGGAAACCGTATTTCGCCATTTTATCTACAGTCTCTCTGGGGAATTTCTCTGTCTCATCTGTTTCCTGAGCAAGAGGTTTTACTTCATTCTCAGCGAATTCTTTGAAAAGGCTTCTGGCCATTTCGTGCTTCTTACTTAATCCGAATTCCATTTTTACATCCTCCAATATTTTCCGTTTATTTGCTATAGTCGTAGAAACCGATTCCTGTCTTGCAGCCAAGTTTGCCGGCACGAACCATCTTTCTCAGCAGCGGAGCCGGACGGTATTTCGGATCACCTGTCTCTGCGTAAATAACTTCCATAATTGCCAGGACGATATCCAGTCCGATATAATCGCCTAACTGCAGCGGTCCCATCGGGTGGTTTGCGCCCAGTTTCATAGCGGTATCAATGTCCTCTACAGAAGCAACGCCTGCCTCAAGCACACAGATACCCTCGTTGATCATCGGTACCAGAATGCGGTTCACAACAAAGCCTGCCGCCTCGTTTACCTGAACCGGTGTCTTGCCGATCTCTTGGGAGATCTCAACAATTCTGTCGCGCAGCTCGTCCGGCGTATTTGCTCCCTGAATAACCTCAATCAGCTTCATAACCGGAGCCGGATTGAAGAAATGCATACCGATCACCGGTCTGTCCAGCCCTGCGCCGATCTCTGTGATAGACAGGGAGGATGTGTTGGTTGCAAACATGCAGTCTGCCGGAACAATCTCCTGAAGCTCTTTGAATGTCTGTTTCTTTACATCCATCACTTCAAGGGCAGCCTCTACGATCAGGTCGGCGTCTGTACAGATCTCTTTGGTCCCGGTTGTGATCTTTGCCAGGATCGCGTCTGCCTTTGCCTGATCCATTTTACCTTTTGCAATCCGTTTTTCAAAACCCTTTGCAATTTTTTTCTTGCCGTTGGCAGCAAATTCATCGTTGATATCACACAGATATACTTCATAGCCTTCTGTCTGCGCAAAAGCCTGTGCAATACCGGAACCCATTGTACCAGCGCCAATAACTCCAACTCTCATAATTGTTCCTCCTTCTTAGAAATGAAAAGAAATTTTATTCACTAAATATGAACCTTTGTTATAATTTTAACCATCCGCAGATTGAAAAAAGCTCCGCGAACGGAGCTTTTTCATTTAAAACTATAATATAAAATTCATAAAATAGCCTGTCTCACCGTGAAAGAAACCTTACGCCTCTTTCTTAACGATTGTAGCACAGCCCATACCGCCGCCGATGCACAGTGTAGCCAGACCGTATGTAACGTCTCTGTTCTGCATTGCGTGCAGCAGTGTAACCAGGATACGGCATCCAGATGCTCCAACCGGATGACCAAGGGCAATTGCGCCACCGTTTACGTTTAAGATATCTGAGCTGAATCCAAGTTCCTTCTGTACTGCAACAGACTGAGCTGCAAATGCCTCGTTTGCCTCGATCAGGTCGATGTCGTTGATGTCAAGGCCTGCGATCTTTAATGCTTTTCTGGTAGCCGGAACAGGTCCGATACCCATGATCTTCGGATCGCATCCTGCAAGAGCGCCTGCAACGAAGGTAGCCATAGG
>CALWGM010000155.1 GCA_944380065.1 uncultured Lachnospiraceae bacterium | reverse complement strand
AATACCAGCAAAATACAAACCATTCTTTTCTTCATCATCGTTCCCTCCCAGTCATCTCTGTAAAATATCAATCTTATTTTACCCCCCCCACGTATACTTTTGTCCAGTATTTTCCCAACAAAATTTTCTCCGGTACAGAATCATACCCCGTCCACAGACAAAATAGAAAAATACCGAAAAGCCGTTGAAAATCAGGAGCGGCCGGTGGTAAAATAGGATCAGATTTCAAACAGCGTTTTTCAGGAGGCGCAGACAGATGTACGAACAGTTAGACTTTTTACAATATATTTATGGGATTCCCATGGAGCAGGCCGATTTCATGCTGAACGAAAATCATGAGATCCAGTATAACCCGGTCTGCATGGAGTGCCGGAACACCTGCAAACAGAGCTACAAATGTCAGATCATCGAGTGTCCGCTGTACGCCGGGAGACGGCAGAGGCGCAGCCGGCGGGTACAGGCAGCGACTGCCTGACACGATTCTCCTGTCTGCCAGCCGCAACCTGTCTGTGTATTTTCCATTTTCTGTTTCCAGAATTTGCTGTTGTTCACTTTATTTCCAGCAGCTTCCTCCAGGTATTTTTCCCCACAATCCCGTCAGCCGTTAACCCATTCGCCTTCTGGAACGCCTGAACCGCGGCTTTTGTATCCTTCCCGAATTTCCCATCCGCCCCGGCAGCCCCGCAGGAATAGCCAAGAGAAATCAGCCGTTCCTGAATCAGCTTCGTGATTCCCCCGGAAGCCCCCTCCCGCACGGTGGGGCAGCCCGCCAGCGTATGCTTCCCCGGTTTCCCATCCACCGTCTGGTCGCTGAACCCCTGTTGGTTGCAGGCTGTCTGCAGCCGCCGTACCCAGCCAGTCAGATCGAAGGCTCCGGCATTGATCCGGTTCTGCACTTCCTCATAACGATCTCCCAGAACGATTTTCCTGATCTCCCCATTCCCATATTTCCCTGCCAGCGTCTCGTCCACCAGTACCTGCAGCGGCGCCGTATGGATATGGTTGATCATATCCTGCACTTCCTGATAACGATTTCCCAGTTCCGCCTTCCTGACTTCCCCGTCTCCGAATTCTCCCTGCATGGTTCCGGCCACAAGCTCCAGCAGCGACCCGGCCGGCGCGGCAGGCTGACCGCCCGGATTCTGCGCCTTCGCAATTTCCGCCGGATAATCCCGGTAGCAGTGATTGAGATCCACCCGCCCCGCAATCCCGTCCACCGTTCCATCCGAGGTATACTGCCATATATCTACATCCTCCATGTCAAGCGTACTGTGATAACGCGCCACCCAGCGGCTGTATCCCGTCAGCGCTTCCAGATAACGCTCCCACCAGTTTTTATTGGCATAGATTCCCGCCCAGTACCCGGCCGCTTCTATTGCTTCGCAGAAAATCCTGGCGCGTTCTGCCGCCCCATCCTCCGTACCAGCCTGCTCCAGATCATAATAAACCGGATAAGACAGCCGGTATCCCTTTGCCAGCCGGATGGCATGCTGCGCCTCGCTGCGCGCCTTCTGCTCATTATCCGCATAGCTGTACAGATAAATTCCAAACGGCAGCCCGATCCGGGTACATTCATCGGCATTCCGTCTGTATTGCTCATCATCCTGGTCCTCCCGGTCCATTCCGTAACCGCAGCGCAGGATCGCCCCGTCCACGCCTGACGCTTTTACCTTTTCCCAGTCGATGACTCCATTATGATAACTCACATCAATTACTTTCCATGACATAAATGCTTTCCTTTTCCTGCTGAGACATATTCCTGTGATATATCTGTATGCCCGGAGACAGGAATCCGTACCGCGAAACGTGGATATCTTCCCGGACAGAAAAAAACGGTCTTTTTCTTTTGATTGCAGATTAAATCTGCACCATGTATAATAAGAAAAACAATCGGCCTTGTTTTCATTTGGAGGACAGCCTGGAGGTGAATTGTTTATGAAAAACGAAATTAAAATACAGCTTCAGCCCGTACAGACGAAACGCGCCAGCGAGGAAATCTACGAGCAGATCCGCCAGCTGATCTTAGACGGTGAGATTCAGCCCGGAGAGCGTCTCCCCTCCGAGCGCAGTATGATGGAAATGATGCACCGCAGCCGTCCCACCATCCGGGAAGCCATGCGTATGTTGGAGCGGGAAGGATATATTAAGATTTATTCCGGGAGCAGCGGCGCCGTTGTCCAGGAACTCACCGTAGATAACGCCGTACAGTCCCTGGAAACCATCATGCAGCTCCAGAAGCTCACCATGGACAACATTCTGGAATTTCGCCTGATGACGGAAAGCGTCGCTGCGGAACTGGCAGCCAGCCGGCGTACAGATGAAGATCTCAATCATCTGAAAGCATTGCTGGAGCGTACCCGGCGGTCCATCGGCAGCGCAGATCAGTTCATCTCCTGCGATCTGCAGTTCCATCTGGCCGTAGCAGCCGCTTCCCAGAATGCCATGTACTCGATCATGCTCCAGGTCTGCCGGGAAATGATCGGTGAATCCCTGATGGAAGTACTGGAAACGGGAAATGAAGCAGAGCGCACCAAACGTTACCGGAACATCTTAGCTGCACATCAGGCCGTGTATGAAGCCATCGCCGGCCAGAATCCCCAAAAGGCCGGGCAAAAAATGCAGGAACATCTGATCCATGCGGAACATGATATCCTGGATCAGTAAAGCGATGGTTACTGTGAACGGAGCGATCAGTAACAAGCGATGTAAACAGGACCGTTTTTCCGCAGAAAACACTGGAAAAACCGCGTAAATACAATTACAATAATATCTGTACCGACCGCAGTATCTGCTGCCGGCACAGATATTATTTTTTTGGAGGCGATCATTATGGCAACTTACCCATTCCACGCGATCTTAGAATACGGCCTGGGCGATTTTGACGATACGGTTTATGAATACGAAGTTACCGACGAACAGCTGGCACAGATCCAGGCTGCGGCGGCACAGA
>CALWGM010000154.1 GCA_944380065.1 uncultured Lachnospiraceae bacterium | reverse complement strand
TTAGCCGTAAAGTCAAAGATATATGCAGGTGAGGATACCTGTTTTCTCTGCGTCGTTTTTCCCTGTCTGCAGGATCTCAGAGTTTTCTTGGCTATATATAACAAAAAAATATTTTTTTGTTGTTTATGAGGTTACAGAACTGTTTAACCTGATGCAGCCCAGCGGCGTTTATCAGGGAGTACTGGCCTTAAGCAGAATGTCTTTTGTTGACACAGAAAAGATAGGTATTACAGGACATTCCATGGGTTCCTGGTCCTGCAATGCTGCGGTGGCGTCAGACAATGAAGCGGAAACGCAGCTGATTTCTTCCGTTTTGATTCACTGTAATGAACCGACTTATACCGATGCGGATGGAAATTATGCGAATATTTACGGAAGCCGCGATGTGGGTGTGATCTCAGCTGTTTATGATGAGTTTTTTGGAAAATCTACAGCAGAGGATGGTTCCAGCCTGGATTCCCCGTATTATGTGGAGTCTGACAATGCACAGTCTTTCCTGAACTTCGGCGCAGATCCACAGAATGCAGAGGAGCGGGAGGCATTTACTTACTATACAGAGAATGTGGACGGAGAGGAAAGCGTACGTATTATTTACCGTCCGGCGATTACGCATGCCTGGTCGCATTTTTCGGCAAAATCCGAATCTTATGTGATTGATTTCTTTGAGGAAACTCTGGGTGCGCCGAACCCGATTGATTCCGGCAGCCAGATCTGGCAGTGGAAGGAGACCTTTAACTGTATCGGGCTGGTAGGATTCGCACTGTTTATCTGTTCCTTCGGAGGCATGCTGCTTTATACGCCGCTCTTTGAAAAGCTGCGGGCGCCTGAACTGATACAGCCGGTGCAGGTGACTGACGGCAAGAGAAAAGTGATTTTCTGGGTTTCCCTTCTTGCGGCTTTTGCCTTTGGTACGGTGGTATTCCTGCCGATCATGGCGAAGAGCAACACACTTTCGGTAAGTCAGGTAATGCCGATGGGAATGGGACTCTGGGGCATTGCGTGCGGTTTGTTTGCGATTGCGAGTATGCTGATTTACTATTTCGCGTACGGACGGAAGCATGGCATGGATCTTGAAGCGGCCGGAGTAAAAATCCCGCTGAAAAAGCTGGGACTCAGTATATTGATGGCGATTGTAGTAGTCGTAGTATCCTATGGGTGTGTATTTGCAGTGGATTATTTCTTCCTGGCAGATTTCCGGATCTGGACACTGGGAATCAAAGCTTTTGAAGCGCCGATCCTGACACGGCTGCCGTATATTCTCCTGTTCTTTGTGTATTATATTGCGGTATCTGTTTCCATCAACTGCTTCAATTATAATACAGTCGGGAAAAAACTGAACGGTTTCCTCTGATCCTGGTGATTACGGCGACTACGCTGATGAGCAGGATGTATTATAAGAGGACGGGCAACCCGTATATTGCGGGTATTATCAATGCGGTAATTGTCGGCCTGTTCGCCATTACCAATACCTGTACGACGATCTGATGTGTAAAAAGGAGAGGTTTTTATTTGAATAGAAGCAGATGGGAAAGATAACATCTTCCCCGTCTGCGCCTGGGCAAACCTGCAGGAGCCGGTGTGATTCATCCGAGTCATACCGGCTCCTGTCTGCGTGCATTGCTGCGGTCTGTTCTGTTTATTGTGCTGTGGGAGGAAACTGTTTCGATATACAAAAAGAATTTAGTCATTGAGAAATAAAAAGAAATCGACTATACTTTTGCTATACAGGCAGGAGACAGTGGGGAATGCTTTAAGATAGAGGAAAAGAGGCAGAGACAGATGGGAAAAGAAGCGAAAACAAACGCCATGCGCATGCTGGAGAAAAAGAAAATACCATATGAGGCGGTCACCTATGAGTGCGACGAGTTTATCGACGGCCTGCATTCGGCGGAGAAAACCGGGGCTCCGGTGGACGCATCCTTCAAAACGCTGGTGATGCAGGGGAAGAGCCGCCAGTATTATGTGTTTGTGATGCCGATTGCCATGGAGGTAGACCTGAAAAAGGCGGCGAAGGCCGTGGGAGAAAAATCGGTGGAGATGATCCATGTAAAGGATATTACAAAGATCACCGGCTATGTCCGGGGCGGCTGTTCCCCGCTGGGGATGAAGAAGCAGTTCCCCACGGTGATCCATGAGACAGCGAAGGGATTTGACGAGATTTATATCAGCGGCGGGCGGATCGGACTGTCGCTAAAGATGAACCCGATGCAGCTGGCGGATGTGATCGGGGCAAAGTTCGCGGATATCCGGCTGGAGCAGGGATGACACCGGGGGCGGGAGACATCAGACAGAAAGGCAGGCGGATGAGATGCGTCGTATGGAATTTAAGATGGAGCGGACCGGGCTTTTGAAGGAAGGGGATGTGCTTCCGGTGACAGAGAGCAGATTGCCGAATTCCTGGTATTATACTCTGGGAAAGGCTTATGCCATGTCGGCCAATTACGGTTTCCGGGAGCGGCTGAAATCCACGGAAGGGAAAGTGGTGGAGGTCAGGGAAACCCCCAGGGGATACTATGTGATTGTTGAATTTGATGAATAGGATGCTGCGGGCAGCAGCCCTGAAATCCTGATTTACGGTGGGGAGAAGAATATGGATGTAGTGATAACCAGTGTGATCCTTTTGTTCGCACTGATTTTTCTTGGTTTTTTTATTGGAAAAAGAAAGATTGTCCGTCAGGAAAGTATTCCTGACCTTTCCAATTTAGTGCTGAAGGTTACCATGCCGGTGACGGTATTCTGCTCGATCATCGACCAGAGTGGAGGCGGCTTTGGCGGATCGCTGGTACAGGTGTTTATCGGCGTGCTGCTCCTGCACCTGATTTCCGCTTTGCTGAGCTTTGTACTGGTGAAGGCTCTGCGTGTCCGGGAGGCGGATCGCGGGGTGTGGATTTTTACCTGTGTATTTTCCAATAACGGGTTTATGGGGCTTCCCCTGGCGCTGTCTGTTTTTGGCAGTGAGGGGATGTTTGTGATGGCGCTGGGGAATGTAATCAGCAACCTGCTGATTTTTTCCGTGGGAATCAGGATCCTGACCTGGCGTTATCCCATGACGGATAAGCTCAGCCTGCGGAGGATGCTGATCAATAACATAAATATCGCTGTGGTCATAGGTTTTGTGTTCCTGCTTGGAAGGATCCCTGTGCCGGATGTGCTGGGACAGCTGCTGTCCTATCTTTCCAATATCACCAGCGGCCTTTCCATGCTGGTGGTAGGTCTGTCCCTGTCGCGGCTCGCCTTCCGGGAGGTGTTTCGGGACCGGAAAATGTTCCTGCTTCCGCTGCTGCGCCTGCTGGCGGTTCCGCTGGCAGTGATCGGGATCATCCGGATTCTTCCTTTTGACCTGGATCCCATGGTTGCCAGTATCCTGATCCTGACCTCGGCGCTTCCGGCGGCCTCCGCCCAGTCCATGATCACGGAGCAGTACCATACCAATACCTCCGCAGCCGCCCGGGCGGTGTTTATCACCACGCTGTTCAGCGTGGTCACGGTGCCGCTGATGATGGCCCTTGGCCTGCAGGGGCAGGTGTGACAGGTGAAATGGGATTGTATTTTTAAAAAAAAGAGTGGATTTCCAGCTCCGCCG
>CALWGM010000153.1 GCA_944380065.1 uncultured Lachnospiraceae bacterium | reverse complement strand
GGGAGCGTTTGAGGCGGATCCCATGGCAGACGAGCAGATGCTGGTCTTTGAGACGGAGAGGGGGCTTTGTGTGTTTGCAGGATGCAGCCATCCGGGCATCCTGAACTGTCTGTATTACGTCCGGGAGTGTTTCCCGGGGAAGAAGATTTACAGCCTGCTGGCCGGGATGCATCTGATGCACGCCGGCCAGGAGCGGATCCGGTGGACAGTCGATCATCTGGGCGCATGGGAGATCGAGGTGCTGATGCCGGTGCACTGTACGGGGATCCGTGCCATCGGCCGGATCCGGGAAGCATTTCCGGGGCAGTATAGAAAAGCGGAGTGCGGCGATGTGATTGAAATATAACAGTTTTGCCATGACAGCAAAAGGTTATGTGCATAAGTGTGGCTGAGCCGCGGTATTGAGATTGAAACTGCGAAAATTGCATCTTGCACAATGTGAAAAACATCATTATAATAGAAGAGATGTTTTGAAACAGCATGGTAATAGAGTGGAGGAAACGAATATGAAAAACTTAAATCGCTGGGTCTATGCGATTGCAGGCGTGATTGTCCTGCTGATGGCCGGACTGATCTATGCCTGGTCTGTGATGTCGCAGCCGATCGCATCCGCCAGACCGGACTGGACAGCGGCGCAGCTGTCCCTGACCTTTACCCTGGTGATGGCTTTCTTCTGTGCGGGAAGTCTGATCGCAGGTATTTTATCCAAGAAAGTAAACCCGAAGATCTATGTGATCCTGTCGGGTGTCCTGCTGCTGGCAGGCTTTCTGGTGGCTTCCCTGACAAAAGAATCTCCGGCAATGCTGTATCTGGGCTTCGGAGTGCTCTGCGGCCTTGGTTCCGGATTTGCCTACAATGCGGTCATGGGTACGATCTGTGCCTGGTTCCCGGACAAGCAGGGACTGATTTCCGGTATTCTGCTGATGGGCTTCGGTCTGAGCAGCTTTATCATCGGAAAAGTTTATGCGGCGGTAACGCCCTCCAATGGAACGGATAACTGGTGCAGCACCTTCCGGATCATTGGTATTATCACTTTTGTAGTGATGATTGTGGCCAGCTTTTTCTTTGTAAAACCGGGGGCTGATTTTGCTCCGCCCGCGCCGAAGAAGGCGAAGGCAGTCCGCGAGCCGGCCTGTGATGTGAATACAGCGAAGATGGTGAAAATTCCCAGCTTCTGGCTGATGTACATCTGGGCGATCATGGTGAGCGCGGCCGGACTGGCGCTGGTGGGACAGGCCAGCGGAATCGCGTCGCAGGTAGGCACGGAGGTGGCGCAGGGAACGATCGCCACGGTGGTCGGCCTGATCTCCATCATGAACGGCGTCGGCCGTATCATTTACGGGGCAATGTACGACAAGAAGGGCTACAGATTCACGATGATCGTGGATATGGTTTCCTTCATCATTACCGCCCTGATTCTGATCATGGCGTTAAAGAGCGGCAGCTTCGGGCTGATCATCCTGGGCTTTGTAGTGGGCGGTTTTGCTTACGCAGGCGTAACGCCCATGCAGTCTGCAGTGATCAGTGACTTCTTCGGAAGAACCTACTATTCTGTAAACTTCTCGATCATTGTTACAAACCTGATGATCGGATCTTTTGCGTCCACGATCGCCGGAAAGCTGTACGACATGAGCCAGTCTTACATGAGCACCATCTTTATGATGATCATCGTAACGGTAGTTGCGTTTGCGGCCTTCCTGGGTATCCGGAGACCGAAACCGGAGGGAAAATAAAGATTGCTGTGAACAGCAGCAGATAAAGAGAAAAAACGACCCCTGCAGGACGGAAGCGAAAGCTTCGGTCCCGCAGGGGTTTTTGTGTGAGGCGGATCAGAATTATGCCGCTGCATTCCGCCTGCCCAGACGGCGGTAGTAGAATTTCATAAAGAATTTCGTCAGGATTCCCACAAAGATGGCCGCCGCCACCGTACCTTCCCGCACGCCCTGGAGCTGATGGGTGAAAATGAGTCCCAGGATGCAGGCGATCCCCACTAAGGTCACATCAAAAATCACCTTCATATTGCCGAAACGGATGGGCGCGACCTGGCAGATGGCCAGCACAAGACCCTCCCCGGCCAGTGTAACCACGTTGGAAATCACTTCCAGTGTGACGCCGATGGCGATCACCACAATACCGATGCAGCATACGATCCAGCGTTCCCAGTAAGCAGTACAGTGGATGACCTGTAAGACCCAGATGGCAAAGTCTGTCATATAACCGAAAAAGATGGCTACCGGCAGCTGCAGAAGCTGAAAGGGCTGGTATTTTTTACGCAGGATCAGGATCTGCAGGGCGATCAGTACACAGTGCATGGCGATGGTGGCGGTTCCCACTGTCAGCGGCGAAAACGTGCTGATGGCGTAGGGGACGCTGGAAATCGGGGAGGTTCCCAGATTTGCCTCAATGGAAAAGGCGACGCCGAAGGCCATGACAATCAGACCCAGCAGCAGGATCAGGCAGTGGCGGATCCAGTCTTTTTTTGTCCAGTTTGCATGCATTGCTGAAAGATTCCTCCTTCCAAATGTCTGTCAGGGTTCGGGAAGCTTCTGGATGGCAGAACAGATCCGGTTCAGCATTTCCTTAAAGGAAGCCAATTCTTCGGCGGAGAGATCCGCGGCGGCTTCCTGCTCCGCATCTGCGAAAACCTGCATCAGTTTCCGGGCTGCAGCCTCCCCCTCCGGTGTCAGCGAGACAAACAGGGAGCGGCGGTTGCCCTCCCGGCGCCTGCGGGCAATCAGCCCCGCCTTTTCCATGCGCAGCAGGATGCTGCCGACAGTAGCCTGCTCGATTTCGCAGTAGGACGCAATCGTTTTCTGGTCGCTTTCCCCGTAACGCAGCAGATAATCCAGGATCTTAGGCTGGCCGGGGGTGAGCCCCAGCCCGGCTGCGCGGGAAACGATGCGCCGCTGAAGTACGGTGTGGGTCTTCATTAACAGATAATGCAGTGATTCCATAAGCTCCTCCATCGTCTGAAACAGTCAGTTATGAATCTCTTATAATAAGAATGCTTATTATAACAACCCTTATTATATGGGCGCTCCTGCGAGTTGTCAAGACATGTTCCTTTTCTTAAAAAAATGTGAAGAATTGCCTGTTTTCGGCTCAAACGCTTTTTTTTTGGAAAAAATTAGTGTACAATGGTCACATCTTTTGGGTAAAAACAGGAAAAGAAGGAGTATGCTGCCGGGGAGAAACCGGCGGCAGGAGCGGTGCGATGAACATAGTTTTTTTAGATGCAGATACGATAGGGGCAGATATGGATCTGTCCGGATTTGAGCGTCTGGGGAGTGTGACCCGGTACGGGAATACCACACCGGAGCAGGCGCCGGCCCGTGTCCGGGACGCAGATGTGCTGATTGTGAACAAGGTAGAAGTGAATGAGGCGACGGTGGGAACCGCGTCTCATCTGAAGCTGGTCTGTGTGTCCGCTACCGGCACCAACAATCTGGATCAGGAGTTTTTAGAGCGCCGGGGCATTGCCTGGAGGAATGTGGCAGGGTATTCCACGGAGAATGTGGCACAGCATACGTTTGCGCTTCTGTTTGCCCTGCTGGAAAAGCTCAGCTACTATGATGATTATGTGAAGTCCGGAAAGTATACGGAGAGCGGCATGTTCACCCATTTTTCCAAAATCTTCCATGAACTGCATGGGATGACCTGGGGGATTATCGGCCTGGGTGCGATCGGACGCCGGGTGGCGGACATTGCGAAGGTTTTTGGCTGCCGGGTGATTTACTATTCCACGTCAGGAAATCATCAGGAAGAGGGATACGAACGGGCGGACCTGGATACATTATTAGCAGAATCTGATATCGTATCGGTGCATGCGCCATTGAATGAGAATACATTGGATCTGATGGACGCGCAGGCGTTCCGGAAGATGAAGCGGAGCGCGATTTTCCTGAATGTGGGACGCGGACCCATCGTGGTGGAAGAGGACCTGGCGGAGGCCCTGGAAAGCGGGGAGATCGCGGCGGCAGGGCTGGATGTGCTGCGGCAGGAGCCGATGACGGCGGATCACCCGCTGCGCAGGATTACAGACAGCACAAAATTGCTGATCACGCCCCATATTGCATGGGCAAGCGTGGAGGCGCGTACCCGGCTGATGGAGATTGTCCGCAGCCAGGTCGAGGCATTTTTTGCCGGATAGGAAGTTTTTTCCTGTGTGATAAAATGCTTTCCGGGATCTTTCCTGCGAATCGGGGGATCCTTTTGTGAAATAAAATCTGAGGCATAGGAAATGAGAAATAAGAAACTGTGGTTTAAAATTATTTTTGTAGCAATCTTGATACTGATTATCTGGTATACCTTCCGGGGATCCTGGCGGGATATCCTGCATCAGCTGGCGCGGACTTCGCCGATCGTCCTGCTGATGATCGCGGGAGCCTCGGTGGTATATCATTTGTTTGAAGGCTGGATCACCTGTTCGCTGGCCAAACGCTACAATCCCCGGTTCCGTTACCGGGACGGGGTGCACTGCGCTTTTTTCTGTTCTTTTTACCGGCTGTCTACGCTGGGAAGCGGGCAGGGAGTGGCGGCGGTCATTTTCCTTGGGAAAAAAGAGGTTGGATATTCAGAGGCGACCGGTCTGTACATGATCCAGTATATGCTGCACAAGGTCAGTATCGCGTTGTTTTCCGGGATCCTGTTCCTGGTTAACTGGAGGGTGATGTCGCACCACTACCGGGATTATGCCGTATATCTGATTTTAGCTTATGTGCTGACAGTGTTGATTTCGATCGGCCTGATCCTGCTGGCGGTTTATCCGAAATCCCATACGCTGATTCTGTGGCTGGGAAGCAAACTGAACTATCATCATAAATTGGACGGCGCCCTGCAGAAGCTGAAAAGCGGCGCGCAGATTATGGAAAAATCCACGGCAGAGCTTTTGAAAGATAAGAAAACGATTATCGTGATCGTGCTGAAAAATCTGGGGAAGCTGTGCTTCTGGTATTGTATACCGTTTCTGATCCTTTTGGGAACGGGGGAGATTTCCCTGCTGACTTCCCTGGCTGTGACATCCCTGTCTGTCATGACGGCGGCGGTGATCCCCACGCCGGCGGGGATCGGTTCCACGGAACTGATCATGACCAGCCTGTACAGCCTCTTAGTGGATGTAAACCGGGCGGGCGCTATTACCCTGCTGTACCGGATCGCCACGTTCATCTTCCCGTTTGTGGTAGGCGGCGCACTGATCTTAGCGGCGCGTTTTATGAAACGGTTTTTTAGACCGATCCGATAGCAATACCTACTCCCTGTAGTGTACAGATATATTTTCTGCGGAGAGAGCTTCCTTTTCGCAGAAGCTTTCTACCAGCTGTGAGAGCAGGCTTAACTGAACTTCCGTAAGTTGATACAGTGACTGGGGAAGTTCTTTTTTGGATCTGGAATCTTCTGTATCTGGGGTGGAGAAAAATTCCTGTGGAGTAATGCCCAGATATTCACAGATATAAAAAAACAACTGCATGGAGGGGAAGGCTTTCCTGTTTTCTATGCAGTTGATATAGCTTGCATTCTGTCCCAGGGCAAGACTCATCTCCCTGGCAGATACGTTCTTTTTTGCTCTTAATTCAGATAATCGGTCAGCAAAAAAATCTTCATACATAAATAATCACCCTATAAAATATTATATGTAATATTCTGACAAAATTAAGATATTGAAAATCGTAAATTGATATAGTTGGGATGTAAAATGTCATACATGCAGGCAGTATAGTATCTAATATTGCAAAAAAGAATAATAAATATACATTTCATGGACAATCACATGGCAGGTTGGGAGGAATCTGTGTTTTTGCAAAGTGGCCTGGCTGAAAAGATAAAAACTGGATATATAAAAAAGTCCAGTTTTGCGATAGGATAGAGCAGCAGAAAGGAGCAAAGACACAAAATGAGAAACAGGAAAGAACTGAAAACTTCTGATATTACGGTAACGGCAGTCATGGCTGCGCTGGTTTTCCTTGGAACCTATGTTTTTAAAATCCCCACCATCAGCGGATACATCCACTTGGGGGATTGTATGATCCTGTTGACCGTGGTTCTGTTTGGAACCCGGAAAGGGGCGGCCGCAGGAGCGATCGGTGCGGGGCTTTCTGATCTGCTGGGTGGTTTTGCCTACTGGGTGCTGCCCACAATCCTGATTAAGTGCATGTGGGCGCTGGTGCTGGGAGCGATCCTGCGTCGGGCAGGAAAAGGAAGGAAAGGGGCGTTTCTGGCGGGCGCAGTGGCCGGCGGGGTGCTGCAGCTTGCGGCCTATACGGGAATCCGCGTATTTCTGTATGGGATGTACACAGCTGTGGCGGAGATACCGGGGCTGGCGCTGCAGACCGGAGCCGGGGTTGTGCTGAGCCTGGTTATCTATCAGGCGCTGGTGAAATCCGGGCTGGCGGTGCGGCTGAGGACGCTGGCCGGATAAGCCCGTCCGGAAAGCTGAGAAAAAAGGAGAAGGCGTTACGCCTCCTCCGGTATAAACTCGATATAATTTTCAGACATTTTGGAAATCCGCGCCAGGGCATAGACATGGACGCCCTGTTCATTCAGTTTGGCGCGGCCGGGCTGGAAGGACTTCTCGATCAGGACGCCCAGGCCGGCTACGGTGGCATGGACTTTGCGCAGAAGCCGCAGCGCTCCGGTGGCGGCCTCCCCGTTGGCGAGGAAATCGTCAATGATCAGCACATGGTCATTTTCGTTCACCTGCTCGGTGGAAAGCGTCAGTTCATAGCTGGTTCCCTTGGTGAAAGAGGTGACCATGGTGTGGGCAAGATTTTTGTTTAACACGCGGGACGGCTGTTTTTTCAGAATCACCATGGGAACACCTAATTCTATGGCGGTTGTCAGCGCCGGGGCGATGCCGGAACTCTCGATGGTCACCACCTTGGTGATCCCCTGTCCGGAAAAATGGGCTGCGAACTCTCTGCCCATCTCCTGCATCAGGAACGGATCTACCCTGTGGTTGATAAAGCTGTCCACCTTTAAAATATCTTCATTGACGGCAATCCCGTCTGTTCTGATTTTTTCTTCCAGTAATTTCATTATCTTTCCTCCCAAAATACGCTGCTGTCTGCTGTGTCGAAATCGGCTGAACAATACGGCAGCCATTCCCGGCAAACAGCCATTTCTCTAACTATAGATTTTAGCACAAAATCACAGACAGCGCTATAAAAATAAAATCAGGGGAAGTATTTTCCGGAAGAATATGCTATCATATGAAATTAGCGGATAAGGTATCGACAGGCGGGAGCCCTGCAGGATGGCCGGGGGAATAAAGGATTCAGAATGAAAAAGAAGTATTTGGCAGTATTGATTCTGTGTGCGGCAGCAGGCGTGTTCCTCTGGTGTTCCTGCCGCTGCGGGATCCACAGAAAAATCGGCTCATCGGAGTATTATTATTACCGGTACGGGTTTATTGACCGGGACAAAAACGGGCTGGTGTATGACCGGGACGCCTGGTGGTACTTAAAAGACGGCAGAGTGGATATGGAATACCGGGGGCTGGCAGAAAATTCCCGGGGGCGCTGGCGGATCCGGAACGGAACCGTGGATTTTTCTTATGAAGGGTTTGTCTGCGATCCAGGCGGATGGTGGTATGTCAGCGGCGGAAAAGTCCGGGAGAACTTTACCGGGCTTGCTTACGGCAGGGTGAAAACAGACCTGACCGGGGGCTTTTATGGGAGAAACCTGCCGGGCAGTCCGGCGCTTTTTGATGCGGACGCTCCGGGAACGTATGCCTGGTGGTATGTGGAAAACGGAAAGGCAGTGCTCTGTGATACCCTTGTGGAGGATCATTCTGTCTGGTGGTGTGTCCGGAGAGGCCGGGTCTGGTTCTCCTATACAGGCATTGCGGAGAATGAAAATGGAAAGTTTTATGTGGGGAACGGTCGGGTACGGTTTGACCGGGATGGGATTTTCCGGCAGCAGGGAGGCACCTGGCTGCTGGATTCCGGCCGGGTGACCGGGGAGATCCATCAGGACAGCGTCCGCTTTATTGCCCACCGTGGACTGCGCAGCGAAGCGCCGGATAATACCCGGAAGGCTTTTGAACTGGCCGGGGAAGCTGGATTCTGGGGCTGTGAGACCGATGTGCGCCTGACCGCAGACGGACAGTTTGTCCTTCTTCATGACCAGAGCTTCCGGCGGATGTGCGGGACGGACGTGCTGCCGCAGGATCTGACGGCGGAGGAGATCCGCAGCCTGTCCATTGTAGAAGGCGCCCATATAGAGGACTGGGCGGGGGACGCTTCCGCCACAGAGGTCGCTTTTTTGGAGGAATATTTACAGATCTGTCTGCAGTACGGAATGGTTCCGGTGATGGATATGAAGCTGAAAAGCAGCGGGGAGGAAGCGGAGGATTTCGCGCAGATGCAGAAGCTGTACGAGGCAGTGAAAAGCAGGATCGGAGACGGGGAGGCAGTATTTCTGTCGTCAGACCGGAATCTGCTGAAAGCCATGCGCCGGGTGCTGGATGCGGCCGGGGATTCGCGGATTTCCCTGCAGATCCTGATCCGCAGCGCCGATGAGCTCCCGCTGTGGGAGTATCAGGAGCTGGGCGTGACGCCGGACATCAAATACCGGGGGCTGAAGGAGGATACCATCGCCCTTTTCCGGGAAAATGACCTGGCGGTGAACGTATGGACCGTGGACGATCCTTATAAAATTGATTTCCTGCTGAAGCAGGGGACAGACTATATCACAACCAATAAAAGATTCTGGTGAAAGATGCGCCCGCAGGCCGGGCGGGAAGGAGGAGTTTTCATGGAAGAGAGAAGAAAAACAGAAGGACAGGAATTTGTCTACGCACACAAGGTACAGTATTATGAGACGGACGCGATGCAGATCGTACACCATTCCAACTATATCCGGTGGATGGAGGAGGCGCGGCTGGAGTATCTGTCCCATGTGGGGCTTCCCTATGATGAAATGGAAGAAGAGGGAATCATCATACCGGTGCTGTCCGCGTCCTGCGAATATAAAATGGCGACCCGGTATGGGGAGACGGTAACGATCATCCCGCAGATTGAGAAGTTTAACGGTCTGCGGTTTTCCGTTTCTTATCAGATTTTCAGTGAGGATGGATCCGTGCTTCATGCCGTGGGGCGGACGTCCCACTGTTTCCTGAACCGGAATATGAAACCGGTCAGCGTCAGAAAAGTGGCGCCGCGCATCTCGGCGTTTTTTGAAAAATACCGGTCGCCCCGCGTGTAAAAATGTATAAAGTGTTTGCATTCGCGGGAAAATGGTATTATACTACCCATACATGATGTGAAAAGAAATAAAGGAGGAAACCCCATATGGCACAGATAACAAAAGACACCATGATTGGAGAACTGCTGCGTGACCAGGAGCATATCGAGGACATTGCGGAGGTACTGTTCGGGATCGGCATGCACTGCCTGGGATGCCCGTCTTCCCAGATGGAGACCCTGGAAGAGGCTGCTATGGTTCACGGGCTGGAGCCGGACGAGCTGGTTGCACGCCTGAACGCAGTGGTAGAAGGCTGAATCTGAATATGGCTGCGGCACACAGGATCCCTGCCGGGATCCGGGCCGCGGAAAGCGGAAAAAAGGAGCCGGAATCTTCCCGATGCGGAATGTTCCGGCTCTCTTCATCTGTATGAGGGAATGCTCACTGAATCTCTGCCAGGGTCTGCAGGGCGTGGTCCGCAACGATCAGCCGGCAGTGTTCCCGGCAGTATGCCTCGATCCCGGGAGTATACTTGCGCTTTTCCAGATAGGAGTCTAACGCATGCATGATCTTATGGAACTCCAGGGCAGAATGGGCGCCGCGGCGGAGGAACAGCTGGTATCTGCCTGTGGCAGGATCCCGGTACAGCGTGCTGTCGCCGTGATATACGGAGGAAACCGCCTGCGCGGCCTCCATGGCAGCATCCATATCGGTAAAAGTAAACAGCCGGACAGGAGCGTCCGTGTCTGCACCGCTCTCAGCCTTCTGCGCAGGAGCCTCCATATTATTCCGGATCTGATCCAGCAGGTGCATCAGTTCGCCGGCGCTGTCCTCAGGCGGCAGGCCGGGCTCCTCTGTCTCCCCGGAAGCCTCATCTTCATCAGAATGTGTGAAATTGGAGAACCGGAGATCCAGTTCATCCGGCGTCTCTACCTTGGTAATGATGAGGACGACCTTTTCCGGAGAAAGGGGGATCGCCTCGATCATCAACGGCAGATCATCTGTCTCAAAGCCGAAATCAACCGACGCCTGGCTCATCATATCCTGAAAAAGTGCCCGTGTCTTTTCCGATCCATAGGCTAATTCACTGATCTTAAGGTGGCGGGATGCCAGATCCTCCCTGGTCAGGGTACAGCGGATCTGATTGTCATTTATTTTCTCAATTTTCATGTTATCACTTCCTTATCTGGCTACATCATAACAAAAAAAAGTGCTGATCGCAACAAAAATAGTTGAAATATCGGGCGTCCTGTGTTATAACGGAAACAGAGTATTCCGTTTACGCGGATGGATTTTCATTTTGCCGCTGTGAGTTTTCGGCATTGTGCATATCGCACATTACAGAATGCACTTGCAGCGTTCCGGGAGGATTTACCAGTCTTCCGGAGAGATCTGTGTACCCCTGACGGGGGTCATCTTTCAGTATTTCCGAAATTTTATGATTTACACAGTGAGGGACAGTTTTATATGCAGGCAGGGTAAGCTGATTCTGGCAGCCCGTATGACCTGACAGCAGGTATATAGCAGAACGTATCTGTCCGCAGGAACGAACACTCTGTAATAGTATATGTCAGAGAAATGAAAACTGACAGACAGAAAGGGGGGATTTTTCCTGCGGCAGGTGCAGTTTGCTTTGCGTAATCAATGTGTTTCATAATCATAATTTAGAGAAAGGAAGGTAGAAGATCGGATAAAAAGATATTAGGATGGCAGCAGGCTGTGTCTGCCGGAATGCAGCAGACGATTTTGTATATCACGGATACTTCCATTTGGCCGGAAAACAGAAAGGAGGGATTATGTATCACGGACACACGCAGGCAGAGACGCTGAAGGTAGATCTGCAGGGCCTGGAAAACCAGGGGCTTTCCATCTGGCTGGGCGGCAGGCAGGAGCCGGACGCCGAAACGGCGGCCGACCATGTCAGCGAACCTGTTTCTTATATCAGGGACTGTGTTTTTTCATCCGGGGAATGAAACGACGGATAAAAGAATTGCAGGGAAAGATAAATTCATGTATACTGATACAAACAGTAACAGATGACAGGGCGGACAGTCCGGAGAAAAGGAGAACAGCAGAGGAATATGGCGGGACATAAAAGAAAAAGGGCAAACAGACAGAAGATGCTGCTGACTGCGGCCGTAGTGGTTCTGGTGATCGTGATCGTCCTGATCACGGCGCTGACGACGGTGGTGAAGAAGTATGCGCCGTCGAATGAACAGACGGATTACGCGGCGTTTTATCAGCTGCAGGACGAGAATGATATGATGATCTGTGTGAATCACACAGTGCTGGAGGAGACCGGACTGCTGATAGACGGGGAAGTATATCTCCCTTATTCGGTCGTCAGCGGTTATCTGAACAGCCGCTTTTTCTGGGACGGGACAGAGCAAATCCTGCGCTATACCCTGCCGGAGGGTATTTTAAATGTTTCGGGAGAGACGGCGGATTATGTGATCGGCAGGGAGGCCGGGACCGCGGAACATACGATCCTGCATATCCAGGGGGATCAGATGTACCTGTCTCTTTCTTTTGTAGAACAGTATACGAATATCCGGTCGGAGATTTTTGAAAATCCCAACCGGGTGGTGATCTCCGATACATGGGGCACTGTGGACTATACGGAGATCAAACGCGGTACGGAGGTACGGGAAAAGGGAGGCATCAAAAGTCCGGTGCTGACGGAAGCAGAACGGGGAGACCTGGTGACGGTGCTGGAGGAGATGGATTCCTGGTCTGAGATCTGTACCGAGGACGGATTTGTCGGCTATGTGAAAAACAGCGCGCTGGGCGGATCCCAGTCGATCGTATACGAAGAGAATGATACAGAGCCGGAATTCCCGCATATTTCCAGGGAGGATACGGTCAACATGGCCTGGCATCAGGTGACGAACCAGACGGCGAACCGTCAGATCGATTCGGTGCTGGCGTCTACGAAAGGCGTGAATGTGATTTCTCCCACCTGGTTTTATCTGGATGATAATGAAGGAGGGATCGCGTCTCTGGCCAGCACGGACTATGTATCTTACTGCCATGAAAACGGCGTGGAGGTCTGGGGGCTGATCAGCAATCTGGAAAATGCGGATGTGGATACCACCCAGGTGTTGAATGTGACATCCAGCCGCGATACACTGGTGAATAACCTGGTGGCTGAGGCTGTGAAGTATGACCTGGACGGCATCAATGTGGACTTTGAGATGCTGGATCCGGAGGATGCGGCCGGATTTCTGCAGTTTATCCGGGAGCTGTCCCTGAAATGCGATGGAAACGACCTGGTTCTCTCTGTGGATAATTATTCACCGGCATCCTACAATACATTTTATGACCGGGCGGAACAGGCAGTATTTGCCGATTATGTGGTACTGATGGCGTATGATGAGCATTACAGCGGTTCTGACGCGGGATCGGTAGCTTCTCTGGGATTTGTGAACCAGGGAGTGGCGGATACCCTGCAGGAAGTCCCGGCTGACCAGCTGATCTTAGGGATTCCCTTCTACACCCGGCTCTGGAAGCTGACGCCGACAGATTCGGAAGAGGAGCCCTATGAGGTGAGCAGTGAAGCGCTGGGGATGAGTGAGGCGGAGAGCCGCGTGGCGGCCAACGGCGCGACATTCCAGTGGCTGGAGGACTGCGGGCAGTATTACGCAGAGTATGAATATGAAGGCAGTACCTATCAGGTATGGCTGGAGGATCAGAACTCGATCCAGAAAAAGTTAGAAGTAATGGAAGCGAACGGCCTGGCCGGAGCCTCCTTCTGGAAATTGGGGTATGAGAAGAATACTGTCTGGGATACGATTGCAGCCTTCATGGACTGAATGCGGCTGCAGCTTTCGCCGCCGTGACGGAAGCCAAACATGATTTCACAACATATTTCATAACATGTATAAATGAAATGACAGGGTGAAAGTTGTGCGGAAGAGAGCGGAAATTATTGTGATTATCGTTCTGATGATCGCGGCGGCCGCGGCAGGGCCGCAGACGGCCCGCTATGTGATGAATATGAAAGCGGAAGCCGGTTCGGTGTGTATTGTGCTGGATCCGGGACATGGCGCAGGTCAGATGCGCAGTGATAAAGAGCAGGGGGCTTTGCTGTCTGGGAACAGACGGCAAAGGCCCCTGTTTTTTTGTCCGGGGAGAAGGAGAGCAGAGGCATATTGGATAAGCCTTCCTGCGTATGCTGGTAAAGGGGAGGGCGGACAAAATGGCGAAAAAAGAAGAGGAGGGTTATCTCCTGGAGAGGGAATTCCTGGGTCAGATTTCTGTGGAAGAGATGCTGATCCGGATTGTCCGGGCGCACCAGAAACAGGACGGGGCGCCGGCCTGCGGGCAGGAAGGGAGCAGATCTGGCACAGGATGATACAGACGCCGGGAGATGCAGGCGCAGCAGACGGGAGGGAAGAGACATGTATTATACAGCAGCCTACATCAGATTGTCACGGGAGGATGGGGACAAAGAAGAGAGTGACAGTGTTGCCAATCAGAGGAAGCTGCTGCAGGATTACATCGGCAGAACAGAGGGACTGGTTTATGCCGGCGAGTATGTGGATGACGGTTTCAGCGGAACTGATTTTTGCAGGCCGGCCTTTCAGGATATGCTGCGGGACATCAGGAACGGGACAATCACCTGTGTGGCGGTAAAAGACCTGTCCCGTTTCGGGCGGGATTATATTGATGCCGGCGCATACTTAGAGCGGTATTTTCCGAAACTGGGAGTCCGCTTTATTTCTGTTGCGGAAGGGATTGACAGCCTGTACCGGGAATATGACATGATGCTTCCCATACGGAATATTTTCAACGAGCAGTATGCCAGGGACATTTCGCAGAAGATACAGGCTGCCATCCGGATCCGGCAGGAGTCCGGGGATTTTATCGGGGCGTTTGCCTGCTACGGATACCGGAAATCCGGGGCTGTGAAGGGACGCCTGGTGGTGGATCCCTATGCGGCCGGCGTGGTGAGACGGATTTTTTCCCTTTACCTGCAGGGGGTGGGAAAGCGGGAAATCGCTGACATCCTGAACAGGGAAGGGATTCTGTGTCCGGCAGAATACAAACGGGCGCTGGGGGAAGCTTATTTCAATCCCAACTGCCGGGGGACAGGGAGCTGCTGGACCTATTCAGCCGTGAACGGTATCCTGCACCGGGAAATGTATCTCGGGAATATGGTACAGGGAACCAAACATCAGCGCCTGAGGGAAAAACAGAAGGCCGTCGCCCCGGAACAGTGGATCCGGGTGGAGCAGACGCATGAACCGATTATAGACAGGCAGACCTGGGAGCGCACGCAGCGGCTGCTGCGCGGCAAGTCCGGGAAACCGGCCGCAGGATCCGGCAAAAATTTATTTGCCGGTCTGGCAAAATGTGGGGACTGCGGGCGCAGTATGGTGAAAAACACCTGGCGGCTGGCTGACGGAAGCTGCACGGGAGTCCTGTATTGCGGTACGTATAAAAGGCATGGAAGAACATCCTGTACCCCTCACGCCCTGCCCCAGGAGGTACTGGAAAAAGTGGTTCTGCAGGATCTGAACCATCTGATTGCGCAGATAGACAATCTGCGGGAGTGGGTATATGGGCGGTGTTTCCCGCCGGGAGAAGGGCATGCGGAAGCAGGCCGGAAACATGGGATCAGAACGGAATATCACAGGATCCGGCGGCTGAAACAGGCGGTATATGAGGACTATCGGGAAGGGCTGGTGACAAAGGAAGAATACGGCGCGTACCTTGCGGATTACCGGAAGCGGGAGACCGTGCTGCAGCAGCAGTTATATGCCGCAGAGCAGGAGGGAAGTCCTGTGGAAGGGACAGAATCGCCCTGGCTGCGGCAGCTTTTAGAGTCTGGCCGTATCGGGCAGCTGGACCGGGCGACTGTAACAGAGATGATCGGCGAGATCCGGGTTTACGAGGGGAAACGGATCCGGATCTGTTACAATTTTCAGGATTGTATTTTCTGACATACAGGATAAAACTGTATAATTATACAAAAACTTCAGAGGAATCGGGAAAAATTTTTACTTGCAGGAATCTGACGGCTGTGCTACACTGCAAGACAAGACAAAGGCGTTTGAAGTATGGCAGATACTTCAGGCGCCTTCTTTTTTTCCATGGAAAGACTGTCTGATATTAGAAAAGCCGGCAACTGAAAAGAAAGGAAGAGAGAAGTTATGAGTTCAGGTGATACTGCTTTTGTAATGATTTGTGCAGCCTTTGTGTTTATTATGACTCCGGGACTGGCGTTTTTCTACGGCGGCCTGGTGCGAAGAAAGAATGTGGTGAATACGATGATGGCCTGCGTGGCGATCATGGGCTTATCTGTGGTTATGTGGTGTCTGTTTGGCTATTCCCTGTCGTTTGGCGGCAACCACGCCGGGATTATCGGTGATTTCCGGTGGTTCGGTCTGAGGGACGTGGGCATGGAGGCCGGGCCGTATGCGGATTCGATTCCCCATCTGGTTTTCTGCGGATTCCAGATGATGTTTGCCATGATTACGCCGGCGCTGATCACAGGATCTGTGGTGGGCCGTATGAAATTTAAGGCGCTGTTCTGGTTTATCGCCCTCTGGTCTGTGATTGTATACTATCCGCTGGCGCATATGGTGTGGGGAGAAAATGGTTTCCTGGCATCCATCGGTTCCGTGGATTTTGCGGGAGGCAATGTAGTCCATATCAGCTCCGGTGTCAGCGCCCTGATGCTGGCGATCCTCCTGGGACGCAGACGGGGATATGAGCATACGACTTACCGGATCCATAATATCCCCTTTGTGGTATTGGGGGCGGCGCTCCTGTGGTTCGGCTGGTTCGGGTTTAATGCGGGCAGCGCTTTGAAGGCGGACGGCCTGGCGGCGCATGCCTTTATGACAACGGCGATTTCATCCGCTGCGGCGCTGCTGTCCTGGATGGCCATTGATGTGATCCGCTCGAAAAAGCCTACCCTGGTAGGAGCGTCTACCGGCCTGGTTGTGGGTCTGGTGGCAATTACACCGGGAGCCGGGTTTGTGCCGGTCTGGGCGTCCTTTATCATCGGGGCGCTGGTGAGCCCCATCTGCTATTTTGGCGTGGCGCTGGTAAAAAAGAAACTGAAGATTGACGATGGCCTGGATGCTTTCGGCTGCCATGGAATCGGCGGTATCTGGGGCGGCATCGCTACGGGGCTGTTTGGAAGATCTTCCATCAACAGCGTTGCCCGCTGGGATGGCCTTGTGTTTGGCGATGTCCATCTGTTTGGCGCGCAGATTTTAGGTATTGTGATTACCATTGCGGTGGCTGTTGTGGGTACACTGATCTGCGTGGGAATCGTGAGGATTTTTACGCCGCTGCGGGTTACCGTAAAAGAAGAACAGATTGGCCTGGATGTTTCGCAGCACGGCGAGAATGCATACCCGAGCTTTAACGGGCTGGATCAGTAAATCAGAGGGGTGAGAGAGCATGATGATTAAAATTGAAGCATATATCAGGGAAGAAAAATTTGAGGATGTGAAAGCTGCGCTGGACGCCCTGAACGTCAACGGACTGACGGTATATCAGGTGATGGGCTGCGGCATCCAGCGGGGATATCAGGAAATCGTCCGCGGTATGGAAGTGGATATGCAGATGCAGCCGAAGATCAAGTTTGAGATCGCGGTATCCTCAGAAGAATGGGCGGACAAAACGATCGAAGCGATCCAGAAAGCCGCCTATACCGGAGAAATCGGGGATGGAAAAATTTTCAGCTATGAGATCCGGTCGGCGTTAAAGATCCGTACCGGAGAGACCGGGTTTGACGCGATCCAGGAATCAGAATAGCAGGCGGGAGAGCAGGGGCGCGCTTTGCGGCGGCGCTCCTGCGGCGTTTGCGCATGGAACATCCGCCCCATGGCGGGAATGATCCGGGGAAGGTTGGAACAGACGGGACCCTGGAAAAGGATATCAACCTTCAGATCGCCCAAAGGTTAAAGAAGAAACTGCAGGAAGAGGGGCTGGAGGTGGTCCTGACCCGGGAAAGTGACCGGAATCTTGCGGAAGAAGATGCCTCCAGCCAAAAAGTCTCGGATCTGAAACACCGGGTGGAACTGATCGGGGAGACCGATCCCCGGCTGGTGGTCAGCATCCATCAGAACAGCTATACAGACGCCTCCGCCAGAGGGGCGCAGGTTTTTTATTACAGTGGTTCCAGGGAGGGGGAGGAGCTGGCAGATCTTCTGCAGAAACATCTGATTGAGACGGCAGATCCATCGAACACCCGGGAAGCGAAGGAGAACGCCAGCTATTATATGCTGAAAAGGACTCCTGTGGTGACTGTGATTGCGGAATGCGGTTTTTTGTCGAATCCTGAGGAAGAACAGCTTCTGCAGGAGGAAGATTACCAGGAAAAAATCGCAGAAGCGCTCTGCCGCGGGGTGATGGAGTATCTGAATCTCCGGCAGGATAACCGGGAAACACAGATGGAAGTGTCTCCGGGACAGAGCGCTCCTGATGTCTAAATTTCCAGAAAATAACGTTCATATGCATTGATGATGGTTGTACCCTGATACTGGTTTTCCCGTGTCAGGGTATAATCATATGGCATATGGACATGGCCGTGCAGCATATAGGAGGGATGGTATTTTTCCATCAGCCGGAGAAAGGATTTATATCCCCGGTGAACCATATCCTCTCCATCCCCGATGCCCCTGGCCGGGGCATGGGTTACCAGCACGTCGAAGCCTCCGTATTTGTGGAGCTGCCTGGCCAGTTTCAGGATCCGCAGCTTCATCTGGTTTTCGCTGTACATATACTGGCCTTCCTTATAGGGGAAACAGCCGCCGAGACCGAGGAAACGGATGCCGTTGTATACGAAAATCTTTCCGTCAATGTCGATGCAGCCTTCCGGCGGCAGTTTGGCATAATGATTGTCATGATTGCCGTGGACATACAGCAGAGGAACGTTGGTGCATGTCACCAAGAAGGACAGGTAGCGGGAATCCAGGTCGCCGCAGGAGATGATCAGGTCCGTATCCTCCAGACGGTTTAAATTGTAATAATCCCAGAGGGCTTTTGATTCGATATCGGCAATGGCCATAATCTTCATTTATGTCTCTTCCTCTCTGCGTATTCCTTCCTGCTTTACGACCAGCTGGGCATCCTCGCGCAAATCGCTGGCAGTGGGGATGAAGCCCACCACGTTGTCTGTCAGCCAGTCGATGGAGATAATCTCTTTGGTGGACATCCAGTGATCCGGATCTGCCTGTACAACGCCGTTCTGAGAATGGAGGACTCCGTTGAAGGGGTTAAATTCATATCGGGTAATGGAACTCTTTAAGGTTTCCAGCAGATTGCGTGTCTCGGAAGGGATCGCGGAAGACCATACCACATCGATGACCCCGGAGGACATGCCCCAGAAATAGTTTACGGCTTTTCCGGCTTCATATTTATCCTCTGTATTCCACGTCCCGTGCTGGATATTGCGGATGATCCGTTCGTAAAATTTGCCCCAGTCCCAAACCGGGAAGGCAAGATTTACCGGCGTTTCCCCGTTGACCCGGTACAGGCCGTAGCGTCTGGTGGCGTGCTGGGGGACGATCAGGTCCTGGTGGGAGATATAGGTGGCTCCCATCTGATACAGCCGCTCTGTCAGGTCAACGCCCTGGTTCTCTTTCAGGGTCGACCATTCCAGATAAACCTTTGCTTTGGGATTCACCATTTTCACGCCGATGGCAAATGCGTCGATGCTTGCGGCGACCCCTGTGATCGGATAATCGGTGATGTAGCCGATCTTATCTGTGTCGGTCATGATTCCGGCCAGCATACCTGTCAGCAGTTTGGCTTCAAAGATCCGCGCGTAATAGGTGCGGATATATTTATGCGAAGCGTTCAGGGAACAGTTCAGGATCTTTACATCCCGGTGGTTGACCGCAGCCTTGATGCTGGCGGCCAGAAAAACCGGGGTAGTGGTAAAAATTACCTGGTTGCCGTCGCTGATGGCTTTTTCGATGGCTTTTTCCGCATCCGCCGCAGTGGTGTTGTTATCATAAACAGAGGTCTCGATCTGCCCGCGGAAGGCGTCGTTTAAGTACATTCTTCCCAGTTCGTGGGAATAGGTCCAGCTGGATGTTTCAGCGGTCTTCGTGTAAATGAAAGCGATTTTCAGCCTGTCCGCCGCCGGTTTGGCCACGGTCAGGATCTGGGACAGGATGGTTTTCTTCTGATCCGGCGCAGGATCCAGCTTCAGGCTGACCTTTTCGGCGGATTCCTCATTGGGCTGGTGCAGCTCGATCTCTTCCCAGATCTTTTCCAGATTTTTTTCAATCTGTGAGGGCGTCTCCTGTTTGAGCTGGTCATAGCTGAAAATGTCCAGGTAGACAAGCAGGGCGTCCGCAGGCGTACAGGACAGTTTATCGCCGCCCAGCTCGGAAAACGCGTCGGAAAACTGCACATAGCAGGAGTTAAAATCCATCCGGTCGTCCGGGCTCCATCTCTCGTTTTTCCGGTGGCCTGTCCGCAGGCAGAGTTTGCGGTAGCCGCCCTCCTCCGAGAAGGTCAGATAATTGATGCTGGTAGAGTTATAAAAATCCAGGAATTCATAGTATATCCGGATTTCTTTCGTGTCCTTCCAGGCGGGAACGATCCGCGTTACATAACCGGGAATGCTGGCGGCGTCAAAATATTTCAGGACGCTGACGCGCTTGTTGCCCTCTAATACATAGTATTTGTTGAGATATTCATAGGCGATGATGGGATCGCGGATTCCCTCGCGCAGGTGGGCGTCGCAGAGACTTTTCCATTTCACGGCGAATTCTGAGAATTCGTCCAGGATCGGCATAAAATTCGGCGCGAAGGAGGTGGTGCGCCCCCGTGTTTTGGTGCCGGCGATCAGTTCCGTGGGAATATCGATCAGGCCCAGGGGCACCTCGCCGCGGATCTCCACACCTTCTAAGATGGAGTCCAGGGCGGGAAGCTCTGTGGAAAGGCCGGCGGCGGCTTTGGCCTGCAGGTCCTTTTTTCCTGCTTTCAGGGCTGTAAGGTAATGGTTGGTTGGCATGATGTTCTCCTTTTAAAAAAGGGAAACTCCGCAGATGAGTTTCCCTCTGGATATAATCTCGTTATTTCTTCGCAGTGACAGAAAAATGATAGATGGTTTTGGAATGGAACGGCTCTCCCGGTCTCAGGATCACGGAAGGGAACTCCGGATGACTGGTTGCGTTCGGGAAATGCTGGGTCTCCAGGCAGACGCTGCCGTATGCCGGGTAGCAGCGGCCGTTCTTGCCGTGCTCTGCCGGTGAAGAAGCCGGGACATAGAGCTGAACGCCCGGCTGGTCTGTAAAGCAGGTCATGCGGATGCCGGAATCCGGAGAATACAGCACCGCAGCCTCAGACAGGCCGGAATCCCGCAGGATAAAGTTATGGTCGTAGGTTCTGGAATATTTCAGCTGGTAATAATCAGCGTGGATGTCCTGGCCGATGGCCTTGGCCCTGCGGAAATCCATGGGAGTGCCTTCCACATCCAGGATCTTCCCGGTGGTCAGGTCGTTCTCATCTGTCTCGGTGAACTGGTCTGCGTTGATCATCAGCATATGGTTCAGAACCGTATCGGCGTCCTCACCGTCCAGGTTGAAGTACGCATGGTTGGTCGTATTGAATACGGTATCCGCATCGGTGGATGCCTCATAGGAGATAACCAGCTCGTTATCCTCACTCCAGCAGTAGGTCACACTCATGGAAAGCCTGCCGGGGTATCCCTCCTCGCCGTCCGGGGATACGCGGCTGAAACGGACGCTGTTTCCGACGATCTGGGAACTCCAGTTATAATAATGGAATCCGCGCAGTCCGCCGTGGAGATGGTTCGGCCCGTTGTTTATCGCTAAATGATACGTGGTTCCGTTCAGGGTGAATTCCCCTTTTCTGATCCGGTTGGCATGACGGCCCACAACAGCGCCGAAGCTGGCAGTATCCTTTTCATATTCCGCCAGCGTGTCATATCCCAGGCAGATATCCCGCAGCTGTCCGTCGCGGTCCGGCACACAGATGCTCACGATCCGGCAGCCGTAGCTGGTCACCGTTACGCTGGCGCCTTCCGAATTTTTCAGGCAATACAGCCAGGCTGCCTCGCCGTCAGAAGTTGTTCCAAAAGGTTGCTTCGTAATACTCATAAATGTATCCCTTCTTTCACCGAATATGCCCAGCGCCGATGCGGACTGGCGCCGGAATTTTTTTTTAGTATACTGCATCAGGGGAACTCTGACAAGTAAAAAAATACATCTGTTCACCGCCGGTGTTGTATGGTATACTGGGAGCACTTGGCGAGGTATTTTCGAGCTTAGTGCGAGCTATGCTGTGCATACTGGGAGCACTTGGCGAGGTGACACAAATAGACGGAGAGGGGAAACAGGAGGTTATGAAGGCTTTTAACAAAGTAATATTTGTCGGAAAGCGGGCAACCTGCCGCGAACCGATGGCGATGGCGCTGCTGCGGAACGAGCCGTTATGGCATCCGGTGGAGGTGGAGTCCAGGGGGCTGGTGGTGCTTTTCCCGGAGCCGCTGAACCAGAAAGCGGAGGCCGTTATGATCAGCCGCGGACTGAATCTGCCGGATTATATGTCCGTCCAGTTAGAGTCCTCCGATTTTGCAGAGGATACGCTGGTGCTGACCTTCGACCAGGAGATCCGCGGGAAGGTGATGGAGTTAGAGGGCGCGCAGAATGTGTATGTGCTGACGGATGTGACCGGCGATGAGCTGGAGATCATGGATCCCTATGGCGGTGATGTGATGAGCTACGGCCTGTGTATGGAGACTCTGGCCAACACCATCCGGAAGCTGGCAGAGGTGCTGAACGAACGCAGTTTTTTCTTTGATGAAGAAGTAACGGAAGAAATAGAAAAAGAATCCTGAGTGTCAGGATTCTTTTTCGGTTCAACGAAAGATCAGGGGAGACAGAATGGGTGCAATACAGACATATGGAAACATGATAAAAAAATATGCGCCGGAGCATCCGCTGGCGGCCAGGCGGATGATATGCGCCGGGCTGGCTTTAGAACGGTTCCGCAGCAGGCATCTGGCAGACCGGAGCCTGCCGGGGGCATACCGGTATCTGAATACGTATGCGGTGGGAGAAGTTCTGTCGGCGCTCCGCCATCCGGAGCAGACGGTCTGGGCCAATATTTTCGCCCCGGTGGAGATTCTGCAGTGTTTCGGTGTCCATACACTCTCCATCGAGTGTTTGTCGTCGTTTCTCTCCGGGTTTACCATAGAAAACTATTTTCTGGATTACGCGGAGAGCGGGGGGATGGCGCCTACGCTCTGTTCCTACCACAAGAATTTTATCGGGGCGGTGGACAGCGGTGTGATCGCGCCGGCGGCGTTTGCGGTCACCACCTCCACAATCTGCGACGGCAACGTGAATACGTTCCGCTACCTGTCGCAGAAGCACGGGATCCCATCGTTTTTGCTGGATATCCCGGAGCAGGATTCTCCTGAGGCGGAAGCGTATGTGACGGAACAGCTGAGGGAGCTGATTGGGGCGCTGGAGGAAGTTTTCAAAAAAACGTTTGACATGGATGCCCTTGCCGGGGCGCTGGAGCGGGAAAATGCGTCCAAAGCCTGTTATGAGCGGACGCTGAAGCTGCTGGCGCATAAGGCTTATCCCAGCACGCTGACCCTGCAGATGTATATGCTTTTTGCCAACCATCTGAATATCGGCACTCCTGAGATCCTGAAGTTTTACCGGCAGATGGAGTCAGAAGTAAATGCTGCCCCGGAGTTTGACGGCGTGAATCTTTTCTGGGTACATCTGATCCCCTATTACCAGGAAACGCTGAAAGCCTACCTGAACGGCCGCGGGCAGTATCAGATCCAGGGAATGGAGATGAGCCTGGATTACCGGGAGCCGCTGGATCCCGGACGGCCGCTGGAATCGCTGGCGCGGAAGATGATCTGCAATCTTTACACCGGATCTTACGGACGGAAAGCGGATCTGGTGCGGGACATCGTACAGGAGATTCACCCGGACGGGGTTGTGAATTTTTGTCACTGGGGCTGCAAACAGTCCTCCGGCGGCGCCATGCTGCTGAAGGAAAGGATGCAGGAGATCCAGATGCCCTTCCTGATTCTGGATGGGGACGGCATTGACCGGAGAAACAGCCATGACGGGCAGATCCGGACGAGGTTTGAAGCGTTTCTGGAAGTGGTTCGTCAGAGGAAAATGGACAGTGGGGCGGAAAGGAGACTGTGATGCTGACTTATATGTGCAAATATGCGCCCATCGAGATCATACAGGCGTTTGGCAGTACCGTGGCGCTGATGGAGCCACATGTGACGGGTTTCACACAGGCAGACGCGCTGATGCACCCGAATATGTGCTCGTATGTGAAGGCGGTTCTGGAAGAGTTTGAAGCCGGCAGTTATGAAGGGATGATTTTTACATCCTGCTGTGACAGCTCCCGCAGACTGTACGATATCCTGAAAAAACAGCATCCGGAAAAATTCTTTTTCTGTTTCGACCTGCCCAGGAAGATCAATGATTTTTCTGTGGGGCTCTATGTGAGGCAGATGCATCAGCTGATCCGGGAATTTGCAGCTTTTTCAGGAAAACAGTTTGACAGGCAGAAATTTGTGGAGATGTGCGGCAGGGAGATCGAGATGCAGCGGCGGAAAAAGGAGCTTCTGGCGGCGGGGAAGCTGCAGGAAAAACCGGCAGATTTGCAGATCTGTCTGGCGGGCGCGCGGCCGGGCTCCGGAATCAAGCGGCTGATCCAAGACCTGGGGGCGGCAATTTCCCTGGATCTGACCTGCACGGGGATTACCCGGGTCTTCCGGATTGAGGGAGAAGATGTGCTGACCGGGTATGCCGGGAGCCTGCTGGGGCAGATCCCCTGTATGCGGATGGGCTGCGTACAGCCCCGGAAGGAGAAGCTGACGCAGATGGAACCGCAGTTGGACGGGATCATTTATCACACGGTGAAATTCTGTGACATTTACTCCTATGAGTATGCGGATATGAAAGACCGGGAATCGATCCCCATCCTGCGGATCGAGACGGACGCCACCAGCCAGGGAGAAGGACAGATCCTGACCCGGCTGGAAGCCTTCCTGGAATCACTGCGCATCAGGAAGCGGAGAGCGGCGGACAGCGAAGGCGGGGCCGGCAATCCGGACCGTTTTTCCCCGGCGGGAAATACGGAACCCTGCAGGCTATGCTTTGCGGCAGGGGAAGGAGAGCCGCGCCTGAGCGCGGCAGACATCAGACAGGACCGGGGCGGACAGATGCCCGGCGGTCCCAAAAAGGAGCGGCCAATGTATAGTATGGGAATTGACAGTGGTTCTACATCCACCAATGCTGTGTTATTGAATGAAAAGAAAGAAATCCTGGCGTCTGCGGTGATCCGCACCGGAGCCAGGAGCAAAGAGAGCGCGGAGCGGATTTTAGAGGAGATCCTGAAGAAAGCGCAGCTGCGGCAGGAAGATCTGTCCTGCATCGTATCTACCGGGTATGGGCGGGTCGGTATTCCGTTTGCCGACAAAAATGTGACAGAGATCAGCTGCCATGCGAAGGGGGCGCATTTCCTGAATCCGTCGGTGCGCACCATCCTGGATATCGGCGGGCAGGACAGCAAGGCGATCCGGCTGGATGAAAACGGGGATGTGGCGGATTTTGTGATGAATGATAAATGTGCGGCCGGAACCGGGCGTTTTCTGGAAATGATGGCCAGGACACTGGAAGTCGATCTGGATGAGCTGGGGCTGATCTCCCTAACGTCAAAAGAGCAGGTGGAGATCAGCAGCATGTGTTCGGTGTTTGCGGAGTCGGAGGTGATCTCTCTGATCGCGCAGAATAAAGAGACGGCGGATATCGCGCACGGGATCCACAGGGCGATTGCCGGCCGGGCAGTATCTTTGATGAAGCGGGTGGAGATGGAACCGGGGTATATGATGACCGGCGGCGTGGCGAAAAATCCGGGGCTGGTCAGGGTGCTGGAAGAAATGCTGGGAGCGCCTCTGTATATTTCTGAGGAACCGGAGATCGTGGGAGCCCTGGGAGCGGCGCTGTACGGACTGGAATCCTGACGGGCCTGGCAGGGAACCGCAACACTGTAAATAATTTTATGGTATTTTTTATAAATTCTTAATTTTGCCGTCATACCAGATATGGTATAATATGAGCACTTAGCGAGGGTTTGGGGTGTTTTTTGGTTCAGAGGATATCATATGGTTACTGTGAACGGAGTGAACAGTAACATCATATGAGTTTCAGATAAAATAACGATGCAGGAAGAGAGGGAGCAGATTGAGCCCACAGGATAAAGTAGAGAGAGTTTTAAAGGAAATACATGTCGCATTTTCCAAGAGCCCCACATATGAAGGGCACCCGGACAAGATGATCCTTGACCGCAAGGAGTTTTTAGGGCTTCTGGACCGGCTGAATAACGGCATTTACGATATGATGGAGCAGTATGAGCAGACCCGGCAGAGCCGCCAGAACGCGGAGCGCGCGTTCCGCCGGAAGGGCGATGAGATCATTGAACAGGCCAACTCCAGCGCGGATGATATTTACGCCGCGTCGGTGATTTACACGGCAGATGCGATCGGGAGGATCCGCGATCTGATGGATCAGACCAATGATTCCATGAATGACCTGTTCCGTCAGTTCCGGAAGGAGCTGAAAGAACAGAAGGACGTGCTGAAGTCCCATGAATCGGAACTGCAGGCGCAGCTGGCGGATCTGGCGGATACGAAGAAATACCTGCAGGTGATCCAGGATATGAACCGGGAACGGAACCGGAAAAACCGTGACTTGGAGGCGGAAAAAGAAGCCGGGAACCAGTATGCCCGCACCATGTTCCACACCGCGGTGTCTATGCCTGCCGCGGAGATCAGGGTGAATGAAGAATATTTTGAAAAGAGCGGGGAAGCTGTGCCGGGTGAGACTGTAAAGACGGAGACTGCCGCTGCGGAGAAGCCGGATATCCGGATCAATACCAATGCCGCCTATTTTAAGTGGCGGGCGCAGCAGGAGGCGCAGAAGCAGGACGGCGCTGCGGAGGAAACGGCTGCAGACAGAGTCCTGTCGGGAGAGACGGAGGAGCTGACAGGGCCGGAGAACGGCGGGAGCCAGGCCGGAGAGAGGGAGATCCCTGCGGAACAGCCGGCGGGCGAAGCGACGCGGCAGGCGGAAGACGACGCCGGATACCCCAATCCGGATTTCCCGGATGAAGAGGCGATCCTGAGGGCAGTGCAGGAGGATGAGAGGAGAGCCATGGAGGAGGAAATGGACGGAATGGAAGCGCATCGGAGCAAGGCCGGAACCGGCAGGATCCTGAAAAACATTTTCTTCGGCAAGGACTGA
Organism: uncultured Lachnospiraceae bacterium; assembly: GCA_944380065.1. Taxonomy (GTDB): domain Bacteria; phylum Bacillota; class Clostridia; order Lachnospirales; family Lachnospiraceae; genus Eubacterium_I. Next base: position 4,534 of record CALWGM010000153.1, on the reverse strand, counting down.
CAGGAGGAGGAACCCCATGCAGAAAATACTGGTATGTGATGACGACAGGGATATTGTGGATTCCCTGGAGATTTATCTTCAGCAGGAAGGATATGAGGTATACAAGGCGTATGACGGGCTGCAGGCGCTGGATATCATGAAAAAAGAGGAGATCCAGCTGCTGATCATTGATGTGATGATGCCCCGGCTGGACGGGATCCGCGCGATCCTGAAGATCCGCGAAACCAACAATCTGCCGATCATCGTCCTGTCGGCCAAGACATCGGATACAGATAAGATCTTAGGACTGAATGTGGGGGCGGATGATTATGTGTCCAAACCCTTCAATCCGCTGGAATTAGTGGCGCGGGTGAATTCCCAGATGCGCCGGTACACCCGTTTTTCCGGTGCGGAGGAGGCAGAGCATGTGTATACCACCGGCGGGCTGTATATCAACGATGACCTGAAAGAAGTGACCGTAGACGGCAAACCGGTGAAGCTGACGCCGCTGGAGTACAATATTCTCCTGCTGCTGGTGAAAAACCAGGGCAAAGTGTTCTCCATCAGCCAGATCTATGAGAGCATCTGGAATGAGGACGCCATCGGCGCGGATAATACTGTGGCGGTTCATATCCGCCATATCCGGGAGAAGATCGAGATCAACCCCAAGGAGCCGCGCTACCTGAAGGTAGTCTGGGGCGTTGGGTATAAGGTGGAAAAGCTGGGATAGAAGGGATGTGTGGAGCATGGAGGACAGCAGGAGACGGTATTCTACATTTGCGAAATCCCTGATTTTCGGGATTCAGATGATCGCGTCGGTGCTTATGGCAGTCTGTGCTGTGATCCTGACCGAGTACATCAATCAGAAATTTTTTTCCCGGCATCAGGCGTGGGCGCTGTTCCCATGGGCGAAACAGAGTGTGTGGATGCTGACGGTGTTCGGGATTCTCTGGCTGTTTTGCCTGTGTTATCTGACGGTGGCGGCCGGAAAACGGGCGGATGACCGGGAGCTTCACCTGAACAAATTTGACGAGCTGAGGACAGAGCTGCAGTTTCTGCTGCTGGCCGGCACGATGGCAGGGATCCTGTTCCTGGCGATGCAGATCCACCGCCAGAGTTACCAGATGATGGGACGCATGATCATGGCGGGGACGTTTGCGCTGCTGGCGCAGCTGTGTTTTATGGGGATTTATCTGAGCCTGGTGCGGAAGGTGAAGACGGAGACATTTACCTCCAACAGTTTTTTGGGGACGCTGATCTCCAATCTCCGGCAGAATATCAAAAATCCCTATTTAAAGACTGCATCCGCGCAGAAAAAGAAGCTGCTGGAAGGGCTGGAGCGCATTACCCGCGGAGAGCTGGATTACAAACTGGATCTGAATGAATTTCACGGAACCGATATGCAGCTGGCGGAGGGGATCAACCATATTGGCGAAGGGCTGAACACGGCGGTCAACGAGCGGGTGCAGGATGAGCGCATGAAGGCGAATCTGATCACGAATGTTTCCCATGACCTGAAAACGCCGCTGACTTCGATCATTAATTATATCGGCCTGATCCGCCGGGAGGAGATCGGCAATGAGCGGGTGGAAAGTTATGTGGATGTTCTGGAGCAGAAAGCGCTGCGCTTAAAACAGCTGATGGAGGATCTGACGGAGGTATCCCGTATTTCTTCGGGGAACATTTCCCTGCAGATGGCCAATATCGACCTGGCGGAGCTGGTGCGCCAGACCGGCGGGGAGTTCAATGAGAAGCTGGAGCAGAAGGAACTGAATGTGATTTCCAAGTTTCCGCGGGAGCCGGCGGTGATTTTCGCGGACGGGCGGCAGCTCTGGCGTGTGATCGGGAATCTGTACAGCAACGCGGCCAAGTATGCGCTGCCCAGATCCCGGGTTTATGTAGAAGTGGAGAAACAGGATGGCAAGGCAATTTTTTCCATGAAGAATATTACGGAAGCGCAGCTGACGGTGAAAGCGGAGGAACTGACGGAACGGTTTGTGCGCGGAGATGAGTCCCGCAGCACGGAGGGGAGCGGCCTGGGGCTGTCCATCTCCAAGATGCTGACGGAGCTGATGGGGGGAGAGTTCTCTGTCAGCACAGAGGACGACCTGTTCCGGGTGCGGGTGGCGTTCCGCTGTGAAACGTAAGCAAAACGAAAAGTCTTGATTTTTAGTTTTTCCCTTATTATAATAGAAAAAGCAAAAAACCGGTGGGGGAAGTGCCATCGGTTCTTCTTGCTGTATGGGAATACTCTGTGCAGCAGTATCTTTTTCAGTTTTCAATAAAATAAATTTCAGGAGGACAAAAAAGTCATGAAATTACATGAGAACGGCGTGTACCTGTTGAATGGTACAGAGTTGATCGAGGATAATCAGGAAGCCGCTGCATGTCTTGCTTCCAAAGGGGTGACCGCCGACCGGGCGGCTGCCGCAAAGGGAACCATGGCATACCGTATTCTGGAGGCTCATAATACTTCCGGCAATATGGAGCAGCTGCAGATTAAGTTTGATAAGCTGACATCACATGATATTACATTCGTAGGTATTATCCAGACGGCGCGTGCGTCAGGGCTGGAGAAGTTCCCGGTTCCCTACGTGCTGACCAACTGCCATAACAGTCTCTGCGCGGTGGGCGGCACGATCAATGAGGATGACCATATGTTTGGCCTGACCTGCGCAAAACGGTACGGCGGTATCTATGTTCCGCCTCATCAGGCTGTTATCCATCAGTTTGCCCGCGAGATGCTGGCAGGCGGCGGAAAGATGATTTTAGGTTCGGATTCCCATACCCGTTACGGGGCGCTGGGAACCATGGCCATGGGCGAAGGCGGCCCGGAGCTGGTGAAACAGCTGCTGTGCCAGACCTATGATATTAAGATGCCGGGCGTGGTTGCCGTGTATATGACCGGGGAGCCTGCAAAGGGCGTCGGCCCGCAGGACGTGGCGCTGGCAATTATCGGCGCTGTCTTTAAAAACGGCTATGTGAACAACAAGGTGATGGAGTTTGTGGGACCTGGCGTTTCCTCCCTGAGCGCAGATTTCCGGATCGGCGTGGACGTAATGACCACAGAGACCACCTGTCTGTCTTCGATCTGGAGGACGGATGAGAAGATCCGGGAATTCTATGAGATCCATGGCAGGGAGGGCGATTATAAAGAGCTGAATCCGGAGCCGGTGGCTTATTATGACGGATGCATTGAGGTGAACTTAAGCGAGATCAAACCGATGATCGCCATGCCGTTCCATCCCAGCAATACCTACACCATCGAGGAACTGAAGGCGAATCTGATGGATATCCTGGATGATGTGGAGAAAAAAGCCCTTGTCAGCCTGGACGGCGCAGTAGATTACACCCTGAAGGATAAAGTGCATAATGGCAGGCTGTATGTGGATCAGGGTATCATCGCCGGATGTGCCGGCGGCGGATTTGAAAATATCTGCGCGGCTGCCGACATCCTGGCGGGTCACAGCATTGGTGCGGATGAGTTTACCCTGAGCGTATATCCGGCTTCCATGCCGATCTGGATGGAGCTGGTGAGAAACGGCGCTGCCGCCAAGATCATGGAGACTGGCGCCATCATGAAGACAGCCTTCTGCGGACCCTGCTTCGGCGCAGGCGATACCCCCAGCAACAACGGCTTCTCCATCCGCCATTCCACCAGAAACTTCCCGAACCGGGAGGGCTCCAAGCTGCAGAGCGGCCAGATCGCATCGGTAGCGCTGATGGATGCCCGCTCCATCGCGGCCACTGCAGCCAACAAGGGTTATCTGACTGCTGCGGATGAGATGGATGTGGAGTACACCGGACCGAAATATTTCTTTGACAAGACGATTTATGAGAACCGTGTCTTTGACAGCAAGGGCGTGGCGGATCCCGACGTAGAGATCAAGCTGGGACCCAACATCAAGGACTGGCCGGCCATGAGCGCACTGCCGGAGAACATGATCCTCAAGGTGGTTTCCGAGATCCATGATCCGGTGACGACGACGGACGAGCTGATTCCTTCCGGCGAGACATCTTCTTACCGTTCCAACCCGCTGGGGCTGGCAGAGTTTACACTTTCCAGAAAAGATCCCGCGTATGTGGGACGGGCGAAAGAGGTGCAGAAGGCACAGAAGGCGATTGAGGCCGGGGAGAATCCTGTGGATGTGCTTCCGGAGCTGCAGGCGGTTCTGGATGCCGTGCATACACAGTTCGCGGATGTGGATTCCGCAAATATGGGCGTGGGCAGCACGATCTTCGCTGTAAAGCCCGGTGACGGTTCCGCCCGTGAGCAGGCTGCTTCCTGCCAGAAGGTTCTGGGCGGCTGGGCGAATATTGCCAATGAGTATGCTACCAAGCGTTACCGCTCCAACCTGATCAACTGGGGTATGCTTCCCTTCCTGATTCCGGCGGGAGACCTGCCGTTTGCCAACGGGGACTATCTGTTTATCCCGGCGGTAAGAAATGCTGTGGAGGATAAGCTGACAGAGATCCAGGCCTATGTGGTAAAGGACGGGGCGCTGGTTCCGTTTACCCTGCAGATGGGCGACCTGACAGAGGATGAGAGAGAGAT
>CALWGM010000152.1 GCA_944380065.1 uncultured Lachnospiraceae bacterium | reverse complement strand
GGAGATTTTACGTCAGCCGGGCATTTTATCGTACTCTGCGGCCTGGACGGAGAGGGAAAGGTCATCGTTCACGATCCCAACAGCCAGAAAAACAGTGAGAAAACCTGGGAGCTGGACCGGCTGATGTCCCAGATGAAAAATCTCTGGAGCTACAGCCTGAGATAACATACAGACAGTGTGTTTTTCGGGGGCGGCGGTGCAGGACGCATCCTGTTCAGATCATCTTACGGAGCCTGAGGATGATCAGTTCAAAAGCAATGACTGCAGCGCTGACCGCGATTACAATGAAATATCCATATCTGGTGTTGATTTCCGGCATATAGGAAAAATTCATGCCATACCATCCGGTGATGACTGTCAGGGGAAAGAAAATAGAGGTCATGATGGTCAGGAACTGGATGGTTTTATTTTGTTTATGGTCAGACTGAGCCTGCTCAAAATCCCGCAGGGTCTGGCAGTAGTCGATGGCCTGCTGGGCAATCCCCTGCAGCTGGTCGGCACGGTCGGAAAGGCTGTTTAACACCTGCAGTTTTTCCGAGTCAAAGTAGTCCTTGGAGTTGCCGGACAGATCCCGCGCCAGATCCTTCATCTGTTCATAGTAATTCCGCAGGCGCGTCAGTTCCCGGCGGGATTTTAAGATATTGGTCAGCAGATTTTTGATATTTCCCCGGAGGGCTCTCTCCTCCATCAGGAACAGATGGCTTTCGTATTTTTCCAGCAGTTCGATATCTTCATTTAAAAATTCCTGCAGAAAAGCCGACAGGAAAAATTCCGGACTCATTTCCCGGTCGTCGTACCGGTGGAGGAGACGGCTGATGGTCTGCCCGGCTGTCCCGGTGTCATCCACAAAAATCAGAAAGCGCGCGTTGACGTAAAATACAAATTTCAACGGCGGATGCAGCAGCTGTTTCCGGTCGGGAATACAGAGACTGCCGAAAATATATTTCGGATGCGCTTCTGTGCGGCATCTGCGGATCTGTCTGTGTTCCAGTCCGGCGGATGACGGAAAGCCCAGCGGTTCTTTCTGCTCTTCCCATTCACCGGGCGTCAGCGTCAGCGCAGTCATATCCCCGGCGCCGTCAGCCGGGAGCTGTTCTATCTGTTTGAATTGTCCGGTTATCTGATACATCATAAGGCAAACGATCTCCACAGGTGCGGACACTGCGTCCGCAAAGCTGCGTATAGTATCTGCGGATGAAGAAAAATTATGCATGAAAAAAGGACAGCGCACGTAAGGCTGTCTGCCCGTTTGGGTGCGCTGTCCTGCGTCAGGAATTTGTTGCTGTCCGGTACCGGAAATGCAAAAGCTGCGGGTCAGAGTCCGCTCAGCATTTCTCCGGTTCCGGATATTCCACGCCGAAGGTTTCTACCGTGACGGTTTTCATCATCTGCTGCTCCATGGGACGATCCTGCCAGTCTCTGCGGACATTGGCGATCCTGTCCACCACATCCATACCCTCCGTCACCTTGCCGAAGGCTGCGTACTCGCCGTCCAGGTGCGGGGAGGTCTGGTGCATGATGAAAAACTGGCTGCCGGCAGAGTCCTTTACCATGGTGCGCGCCATGGACAGTACGCCGGGGGTGTGTTTGAGATCATTGGCAAAGCCGTTATGGGAAAATTCGCCGCGGATGCAGTAGCCGGGACCTCCCATGCCGGTGCCCTGCGGATCCCCGCCCTGGATCATAAATCCAGGGATCACGCGGTGGAAGATCACGCCGTCATAAAATCCCTTCTGGATCAGGGAGATAAAATTGTTGACTGTATTCGGGGCGATCTCCGGATAAAGCTCCGCCCTGATCACCTCGCCGTTTTCCATTTCAATGGTTACAATTGGATTCTGTGCCATAATACATGCTCCTTTTCAAATGATTTGCAAATTTCCCTGCGCATTTTCTGGCCGGGAAGATACTTGTTCATGTTTCCTTATTTTATCGGATACAGAGGTGGATTGCAAGGGGAATGAAACTATGTCCGTAAGAATATTTTTGACTCTCTTTTCTTGAAACTTTCTTGAAAAAAATACGGAATTCTGATCTGGATTTTACATTCCGGGTGTATGATGCTCTCTGGAAATTCCCATGAAATTTGACAGGAGGAAATGAGGATGAAAAAGAGAAATAAGTTTTTGGCTGTGTTTCTTGCAGCAGTCTGTATGATGGCCACCACTGTGACCGCATTTGCAGACGCAGCGCCGGATGGCAGCAGCAATGCCGCAAACATGCCGTGGAGCAGTGCATTTGCGGACTGGAAAGCAAATGTCTGGGACAAGGGTCTGAAGGATGACTGGACACAGGTATCCATGACGCCGGGCAAGGATGAGACATCTGTGAATTTTGCCTGGTATTCGGTAACCGGGGAGACGACTTCCCTGACTTACGGAACCAAGGAAGATTTAAGCGACGGCCAGACCGTGGAGATCGAGGCCACAGCAACGGAGCAGGAAGACGCAGATGGTAATTTGTATACCAGCAATAAGGCTACCATCTCCGGACTTCAGCCGGGAACTACCTATTATTATCAGGTGGCCGGAAAAGATGTGGAATCTTTTACCACCGGAGAGGCGGACAGCTTCCGTTTCGCATTTATCGGCGATCCGCAGATCGGTTCTTCCAATGAATTAAAGGGAGAGGGCGTGAATGGAGAAGAGCTGGAAGCATTCTATCAGGCACAGAGCGAAGCGGTGGCCAGCGACAGCTATAACTGGGGTCAGACCATGAAACTGGCGCAGGAGGCCGGCAGTGATTTTGTGGTTTCTGCAGGTGACCAGATCCAGACGACTTTAAAGAAATCTCCTACTGCCACTACCAGTGAGATTGAGTATGCGGGCTATCTTTCTCCGGAAGCGCTGACTTCTCTGCCGGTGGCGACAACGGTTGGCAACCATGATGCGGATAATCCCAACTATCAGTATCACTTCAATGTTCCAAACCTGAGTTATCTGGGAGATAACGATGTCGTAGGAGGAGACTATTACTTTACCTATGGTGATGTGCTGTTTATGATGCTGAATACCCAGGATACAAACAGCGCGGAGCATATTGAGTTCATTGAAAATACGGTAGCCAAGAATCAGGACTGCAAATGGAGGATTGTTACCTTGCATCAGGATATTTACGGTTCTGCCGAGCATTCCAACGAGCCGGAGATCGTAAACCTGAGATATGCGCTGACGCCTGCTTTTGAGGCCAATGGTGTGGATGTGGTTCTGACCGGACATGATCATGCATATTCCAGAAGCAAATTCCTGAACGGAGACCAGGCAGAGGAAAAAACTACTTATACAGACGATGAGTTTGACGAGATGCTGGATGTGGATGTGGACTACAGCGGCGAGGGAACCCTGACAACCGCGCCGGGTAATATCAAAGATGACACCACAGATGAGGCGGAGAAAACATATCTGAATTATCTGAAAGAGATCATGGATGACGACAGGATTACGACAGATAATGCAGAGTATGCGGTAAATCCTTCCGGTATCCTTTATCTGACTGCCAGCAGCTCTTCCGGAAGTAAGTACTACGACCTGGTTGCCCGCCAGCAGAACTATATTGCAGGCAGATGGCAGAAAGACGTGCCGACGTATTCCCTGATCGATGTGACAGAGAACACCCTGACCATCAATACATACCGCACCGATAATAATGAGGCGATTGACAAGACTGTAACAATCGTAAAAACAGCGGATACAGAAGATCTGGATGCAATGCTGGAGGACATTGAGTCTAATCTGGCAGACGGTACCCTGGACGCGGCAAAATATACTTCTGACAGCTGGAGCGCGTTCCAGACTGCCCTGGACGCTGCAGAAGCAGCCAAAGGAGATGTAAATTCCACCCAGGAAACCATTAATAACGTTTATGCAGCCCTGACAGCAGCTTATAATGAACTGGTACCGGTAGCGGACAATGAGGCGCTGGCACAGAAGGTAGCAGATCTCAATACAAGGATGGAAAACGGAACTCTGAAAGAAGCAGATTATACTGCAGCGAGCTGGAAGAATCTGACTAAAGCCATGGAGACGGCAGATACTGTCCTGGCAAACCGTGATGCTTCTGAGCAGGAGATCAACGATGCGCTGAATGCCCTGATTCAGGCGGAAGCGTCTCTGGAAAAGGCGGCTTCAGACAATGGAAGCGGGGCGGCAGACGACCAGAACAACGGCCAGAATACACAGGATCCTTCTTCTAATAAGACTTCTTCCGCATCGAAGGTAAAAACCGGCGATGAGACACAGGCGGTGATGTGGACCTGGATCTGCGTGGCAGGCATGGGCGCTGTGGCAGTTTCCGTACTGGGATATAAAAAAGCTGAGAGGAAGAGAGAAAAATAAGAATGACACGCGCGCAAAAAGGGAAAAAAATCTGCCTCCTGCTGATTTTTATCGGTCTGATGGCAGTGATGTGTTTCTTTCTGAACCGGGTGGACAAGAGCGAACTTCAGGACACCGAGGGAAGAACATTTGAAAAAGCGCGGGTTGTGGAAATCACGGATGATAACCTGTCGGCGGACGGCAGCAGGGCCGGCGTCCAGCAGGTGAAGGTGAAGATCAGAACTGGTGAGCATAAGGGAGAAATTCTGGACGCCACCAGTTCTTCCTCGTATCTGTACGGTGCGGATTGTACTGTAGGGCTGCGGGTCATTGTCATCATCAGTGAATCTGAGAATCTGACAACCGTCAGCGTTTATAATTATGACCGGGGGATACAGCTCTATGTGATCATCGGTATTTTCTTAGTGACGCTGGGACTGATCGGCGGGAAAAAAGGATGGAAGTCGGCCATTGGTCTGGTATTTACCTTCTGCTGCATTATTTTTGTCTTCCTGCCGCTGGTTTACCGGGGCGTATCACCGATCTTTGCCGCCGCCTTTGTGGTGGCGCTGACCACCGTGGTGGTCATGTATCTGATCGATGGATTTACGGTTAAATCCAGATGCTCCATGGCGGGGACAATCCTGGGCGTGGGAATCTCCGCGTTCAGCGCCTGGCTGTTTGGAAATTTTTCGCATATTACAGGCATGAACGTGGATGATGTGGAGAATCTGATCTATATCGGCGAGATGACTAATATTCGCATTGGGGAGCTGATGTTTGCGGGAATCTTGATCTCCGCGCTTGGAGCGGTGATGGACGTAGCCATGTCTGTGGCCAGTTCCATCAATGAGATCCACGATAAAAGTCCCCATCTGAGCCGGAGGGAACTGTGGCAGTCCGGCATCAATGTGGGCAAGGATATGATGGGAACCATGTCCAATACACTGATCCTGGCGTTCGCCGGGGGCTCTATCAATACGTTTATCTACATATACAGCTATAACTATAATTATTATCAGGTGCTGAATATGTACTCCATCGGTATTGAGATCATCCAGGGCGTATCCGGCACGCTGGGCGTGATCCTGACAGTGCCGCTGGTATCCTGGATCACCTCCCGGGCGCTGACGGCCGGCGGGACACAGACCGCTCTGCCGGAACGGAAAGAAGGATAAGGACTGCAAAAGGATTGCGCGGCGCGCAATCTTTTTGTATCATACAAAAGAAGCGGCGGAGCGTGGCTTTTCAGGAAATCATATGAAACAACAGAAAGCGGCAGGATATGAAAAGAGAGCGGGATAAGACAGGGAACAGCAATATCGTACTGGTATGGAATCCGGAGGAATGGGGAACAGAGCGTCCGTTTTATGATGCAGTGTGGAAAACAAAAATGGTTCCTGGCTGGGAGCCTGCGGCCGGATCAAACGGAAACAGAGAAGCTTGGGATCTGGCTGACGCTGAGAAGGAAAAGGCGGTTCTTCTGACCTGTTCGGATCAGGGAATTGCGGCGGCGCATCGATGGAGGCTTCCGGTCATTGCCATCCGGAATGAGGAATTCTGGCGGGAGCATGGCGTCCAGTCCCTGTTTGGCGCGCCGGTTCTGCTGGAGGATGCGGAGGCGCTGACCGGAGATCTTCTGGAAACTGTGTGGAAGCGTTTTTACGGGGTTCCGCTGGTGATCGGGGAAACGGCCCGCTGCCGGATCCGCGAAATCGGGGGGAAGGATCTGCGGCAGCTTTATGAAGCCTCCGGCGGTGTGATCCATGAGGGGCAGCCGGAGGCCGCGGGACGATCCTGGGAGGAATACCGGGAATTCTGGGATGCCTATCTCCGGAATCAGTATACATTTTATGGATATGGCCTGTGGCTGGCGGAGGAAAAGGAGCAGGCGGGCGGACTTCTGGGATTGGCCGGATTTTCAGACGCAGAGGAGCTGTCCTACTGGATCGTGCCGGAAAAGCGGCGCAGGGGATACGCGAGAGAAATCTGTTCTTTTCTGCTGGAATATGCGGGGGAGAACCTGGGCTGGAAAAGGGTCTGCGCGCGGATACGGGAAGATAATTTCCCCTCTCTGGATCTGGCGGAGAGCCTGGGGTTTTGCAGAATCCGGCGATATCAGGAGAAAGGAGTCTGGGTTTCTGAGTGGAAGAAATCTGTCCTGATGCAGGGTGGGGCTGAAAACGAAAGATAAACGTTACGGGGAACGACGGGCAGTCATACCGAAAGAATTCGGATGGAGAGCATGGGTGAAATAAGATCCCGGTGCCTGGCTGCGGCGGCAGCCGGACATCGGGATCTTTGAAGACTGTTACAGAAATCAGCCTTTATTGCTGCGGCAGACCTGGAGCGCTGACTGATGTTATTTCTCAGACGGGTTGACGGTTCTGCCGTATTTGTTCACCTCGTCCATGTAGATGAACCATTTCTGTTCCATGGTCGGGATGTAGTAGGGGATGTAACGCCCCTTCTTTGCGTAGGCATCGATGGCGCGCCGTACTTCCGCGCGGATTTCCTCTTCCGTGGTCTCTGCCCGGTCGATCATCTGGTTGTCGATGCCGCCCATGAAGGTGATCTGGTCGCCGTACTGCTCCAGGCATTCATCCAGATGATTGCTGACCATCATCGGCTCGATGGCGTCCACGCCGATCTCGATCAGATCCGGGATGATCTGCCGGATGTAGCCGCAGGAGTGGTGGATATAAAGCATGCCAAGCTCGTGGATCCGTTTCACATACTTCTCCTCATTGGGTTTGATGAATTCCCGCCAGATCTCCGGGGAGAAGAACATATTATTGTTGGTGCCCCAGTCGTCGTGCATATGGATCACGTCCGGCTTCAGATATTTGTGGGCGAGATCGATGCATTTCAATTTGTATTCGCACATGGCGTCAAAGAATTCATGCACCTCATCCGGATACTCATAGAAGGAGCAGAGCGCCTCCTCCATGCCGATCATCTGGTTCATGCGCTCGAACTGGCCGGACAACATGAGGCAGCTCACCACATCTGTCTCCGGATTGACGTGCATCCCGCCGCACATGGCCTGGAAGATCTGCTCGATGGGCATAAAATCCAGGGGCGGGAATTTCACCTTGTCTTTCCACTCCTCCATAGTCTCAAAGAGACGGAAATCCTTGGCGACCATATTGCCGTCCACCAGCGGGTTCGGTCCCTGGTTCGTCCACATAACGCCCCAGGCGTCAGGACCGGTTCCGTAGGGATCAAACTTGTCGCCCAGTTCAATATAGCGTTCTCCCGGGAATACCACATCCTTCATGGAAGAATATACTTCGGGGATAAAGTCAGCCTTTTCCCCCTTCAGTAACGCCAGTAATGCTTCTTTTGCTGTCTGCATACAAAAAACCCTCCTTCAAACATTGTTCCAGTCATTGTTTCTGTTATCAATGTATCATACCTTTCCTGGTATGGAAAGCAGTTTCTGGATGCATAGATATAACTTCAGGTTGTAACTGAAATTTCTTTCAGGTCAAATTCTTCCCGGATTTCCTCTGTAATCTGATTCAGACCCTTCAGTTCATTGTTGGGGTTGAAGATGAGAGCCGTATGGTACAGGAAGGTTCTTCCGGGGAAGGGGAAACTCTTGATCTTTGCCCGGTCCATATTGACAAACGCAAGGGGAAAAACGGCGAACGCATTTCCCTGCTGCAGCAGCGCGTACAGTGTGTCAAAATTAGTCACCGGGAAGACGTCCCGGCAGGGAATATTTTCGTAAAAGCTCTGGGCGGCAGGAACCCGGTAATGCTCAGAACCCACATCCATTTTCAGAAAGGTTTCCCGGCGCATATCCTCCGCTGTGATCTGATCCCTGATGGCCCAGGGGTGCAGCAGGGAGACGATCACCCGGGCCTCATGCTCCCCGAAGGACAGGCAGCGGAAACTGCCCCAGTCGTCCTCCTGATGGGTATTGGTCAGAAGCAGGTCGATCTTTCCCTCCCACAGGAGGCGTTTGCCCTCTTCCAGATCCAGAAGGTTCAGGCTGATCTGGTAGCCGGGCAGCGTCCCCAGCAAAAAGGAAAGCAGGGGCGTAACCAGCGTTTCCTGGGGAAGCGCCGAAAAAATGCCGATATGGATCCGTTCCTTCTGCTCTCTGGCCCGCAGTTTCAGCTCCTCCGTGGCGTCGTGGAGCTCCTGGTCGATCTTGAGAAATTTTTTGCGGGCAGCCTCGCCCAGACCGGTCAGGGAAACACCCTGGGAGGTGCGCTCAAACAGGGCGCCGCCCAGTTCCTCTTCCAAAAGGCTGATCTGCTTTGCCAGGGCCTGGGGGGAGATGTACATCTGTTTTGCCGCCCGGGAGAAGCTGCCGCTTTCTGCTGCCTGCAAAAAGTAGCGGATACGCTGATACTGCATGGCTTTTGTCCTCCTGTCATCTATTTGTTTGTATCATATATGGAAAAACAGGGAAATGCAATGGAATTGTATGTTCAATTTGTGTAAAAAACAGAAAAGGCATGCAAAGAGCTTCTGTTCTGTAGTATAATGGGGTACGTAAATCGTTGCATTTTCTTCATAGATTCTTTATAATGTGTGGATATAGGTGGGATTGAGTATGGATACAGGAAGAGAGATAAAATCATCAGAGATTGAGAAAATGCCGGATCTGAACCAGGAGCTGGATCCGGAGACAAAACCCATAGTGGAAGTGAAGGACTTTGTGCAGCCGGAAGCGCTGTATGAACAGCTCCTCCGGAGCATCTGCAAATACCATCCTTCTGCCGATGTGTCAATGGTGGAAAAGGCTTACCGGATCGCCAGCGAAGCGCATAAAGACCAGCACCGGAAGTCCGGGGAACCCTATATCATCCATCCGCTGTATGTGGCGATTATCCTGGCGGAACTGGAGATGGATAAGGAGACGATCGTGGCAGGGCTTCTGCATGACGTGGTAGAGGACACCGTCATGACAGATGAGGAGATCACCCGGGAGTTCGGGCCGGAGGTCGCCCTTTTAGTAGATGGCGTGACCAAGTTGGGACAGCTGTCCTATGACGCGGATAAGATCGAGGTGCAGGCAGAGAACCTGCGCAAGATGTTCCTGGCTATGGCAAAGGATATCCGCGTGATCATCATTAAACTGGCGGACCGTCTCCACAATATGCGGACGCTCAAATATATGAAGCCGGAGAAGCAGAAGGAAAAAGCCAGGGAGACCATGGACATCTATGCGCCCATTGCCCAGCGTCTGGGTATTTCCAGAATCAAGGTGGAGCTGGATGATCTGGCCTTGAAGTATCTGGAGCCGGAAGCTTATTATGATCTGGTGGAAAAGGTGGCGCAGCGGAAATCTGTCCGGGAGGAATACATCAATTCCCTGATCGCGGAGGTAAAGACCGTTTTGGACAGAGCCGGGATCAAGGCGCGGATCATGGGACGGGCCAAGCACTTTTTCAGCATTTATAAGAAGATGGTGAACCAGAATAAGACGCTGGATCAGATCTATGATCTGTTTGCCATCCGCATTATTGTGGCGGATATCAAGGACTGTTACGCGGCCCTGGGCGTGATCCATGAGAAATATACCCCCATTCCCGGGCGGTTCAAGGATTACATTGCCATGCCAAAACCGAATATGTACCAGTCTCTCCACACCACACTGATCGGACCCAGCGGGAAACCCTTTGAGATCCAGATCCGGACGGAGGAGATGCACCGGACTTCTGAGTACGGTATCGCAGCACACTGGAAATATAAGGAAGCCAACAACGGCAACGCCATCGGCGGCGAGGAGGAAAAGCTGAGCTGGCTGCGCCAGATCTTAGAGTGGCAGCAGGGAACCTCCGACAACAAAGAGTTCATGAGCCTGTTAAAGACAGACCTGGATCTGTTTGCCGATACGGTATTCTGTTTTACCCCCAATGGCGACGTAAAGACGCTGCCCATGGGATCCACGCCGATCGATTTTGCCTACAGCATCCACAGTGCTGTGGGAAATAAGATGGTGGGCGCCAAGGTGAACGGCAAGCTGGTTCCCATTGACTATGTGATCAATAACGGCGACCAGTTAGAGATCATCACTTCTGTGAATTCCAAGGGCCCCAGCCGGGACTGGCTGAATATTGTCAAGAGCCCCCAGGCCCGCAACAAGATCAACCAGTGGTTCCGCCATCAGTTTAAAGAAGAGAATATTCTGCGGGGCAAGGAAATGCTCCTCAGTTACTGTAAGGCCAAGGGGATCAGCTATGGAGAGCTGAATAAACCTGCCTACCAGGATAAGGTACAGAAGAAATACGGATTCCGGGACTGGGACTCCGTGCTGGCGGCTGTGGGACACGGCGGCCTGCGGGAAGCGCAGATCATCAACCGGATGCAGGAGGAACTGCGCAGGGAAGCACACAAGGTGGTGACCGACGAGCAGGTTCTGGAAATCGCTGCGGAGGGGAAGGAAAAACCCGCCGACGGGCGTCATGAGAAAAAGAAAAAAAGCGGCATCATTGTCAAGGGGCTTTCGGACGTGGCGGTACATTTTTCCAAATGCTGCAGTCCCGTGCCCGGCGATGAGATTGTGGGCTTTGTAACGCGGGGCAGGGGCGTGTCCATCCACAGGACGGACTGCGTGAATATCATCCAGCTGCCGGATTTTGACCGCCAGCGGCTGATCGAGGCGGAGTGGCAGCAGGGCGCGGCGGACGAGGAGCACGGCCACGGCCTTTATCTGGCGGAGATCCGGATTTTTGCCAACAACCGTACCGGCCTGCTGGTGGATATTTCCCGGATCTTTACGGAACGGGAGATCGATATTGTATCGATCAATTCCAGGATCAGCAAGAAGGGGATCGCTACCATCAGCGTGTCTTTCCATACGAAGGGCAAGGATGAACTGGCTTCCCTGGTAGAAAAGCTGCGCCAGATTGAGAGTATTTTTGATATTGAACGGACGACGTCATAGGATGCGGCAGCCGGAAAGCCGGGCGCGCAGCGGAAAGGAACAGATATGGCAGATTTACAGATTTTGGAATATAATGTGGGCGACATCGGAACAAACTGTTATTTTCTGGTGAATACCGACACGAAAGAGATGATTATTGTGGATCCGGGCGGGGACGCGCCGATCCTGAAGAGCCGGATTGCGGAGATGGATCTGAAACCGGCGGCGATCCTGCTGACCCATGCGCATTATGACCATGCGCACCACGCAAAGATCCTGAAGGATACGTATCAGATTCCCATTTATATCCATGAGGCGGAGAAGCAGACGCTGACGGATGTGCGGATGAATGTATCCGCCATGTTCGGGAAGCCGGAGACCTATGAGGCAGATGTATTCCTGAAGGACGGGCAGGCGTTTACGCTGGCGGGATTTGAGATTGTGACGCTCCACACGCCGGGACATACGCCGGGGGGAGCCTGTTATTATTTCAAAGACCAGAAGGTGCTGGTCAGCGGGGATTCCCTGTTCTGCGGGTCTGTGGGGAGGACGGATTTCCCGGGCGGCAGCATGTCCAGCCTGGTGCGCAGCCTGAAAGAAAAGGTGATGGTGCTTCCCAGAGATACGCAGGTGCTGCCCGGACATATGATGCGGACGACCATCGGGCAGGAATGTGAGTATAATCCATATCTGTAAAAAGAAAGACGACATTATGATAACAGTAGAGTTAAATGAGGCGAATTATGAATATGATATTCATTCGCTGATCAAAGCATTTTACCCGGGGCATGATGTGCTGGTGAAGGCACAGCCCCGGGAAAGTTTTCCCGACAGCCTGTTCCATCTGACTGTCTGCTACGGGGAATCTGAGATCTTATTTACATTTTATAAGGGGAGTCAGTGGGAGGCGGCGGACGCCGACGTGCTCCTGCGCGGCCGGGTGGACGTAGAT
>CALWGM010000151.1 GCA_944380065.1 uncultured Lachnospiraceae bacterium | reverse complement strand
GTGGCTCCCGTGGCGCCTGCCGGCCCTGTGGCTCCCGTCGGCCCTGTAGCGCCGGCGGGCCCCGTAAATCCGGTCAGCCCGGTGACTCCGGCAGGCCCCGTAGCCCCGGTGGCTCCTGTCGGTCCCGTGGCGCCGGCAGCGCCCGCAGCACCTGCCGGCCCGGTGGCTCCTGTGGCTCCTGTCGGCCCGGTCGGTCCCGTGGCGCCTCCGGCTGGCCCGGTAGCCCCTGTGGCCCCCGCTGGCCCGGTGGCTCCTGTCGGCCCGGTCGGCCCTGTAGCTCCCGTCGGCCCCATTGGCCCGGTGGCTCCGGTGGCACCCGTCGGGCCGGGAGGGCAGGGCGGTTTTGGAGGCGGGCAGGGCGGATTCGGCCTGCACCCACAGCCAAACCCGAACGACTGCCCCTCCAGATCCTCCCGGGATTTATTTTTAAACCATGGCATATACATTCCTCTTTCTTCTTATTTTCCCTATTAGTATATGCCGGGCCGCCTGATTTGCCAGCACTCCTTTCGGCCAGCGCTGCACAAAAGTGCCTGGCCTGCTTCCAGCGCGCCATCCCCAAAAAATCACCAGCCGCCGCAATTCCGGAAATATTTTTGATTCTCCAGATAATAGGGCGAATAGGGCTTATACTTCCCCGCCAGTTCATTATAGCGTTCCGCTTTCTGCCGTTCCCCCAGCCGGTCATAGCAGACGCAGAGCGAGATCGCAGGCAGGAAACCATAACATTCTTCCTGTACAAACGCGCCGGAATCCACATGTTTTTCCGAACGGAGCGCCTGCTCATACCAGAATGCCGCCTGACGGTAGCTGCCGCGCTCCAGGAAATGCCGGCCGATCTGACAGCAGGTCTCCGCCCGGGGCATATCATACGCAAAACTGCCAAAAAGCGCCTGCAGTGCCTGTTCCTCCTGCCCCATGCGCTCGCAGCAGAAGGCCAGCTGTCTGGCCGCCCCGATCTTATCCTCCGTCCAGCCCTCCGGACACGCCAGGAACTGCCTCAGCCTCCCGGCGGCCTCCTCATATGCCCCGTGGGCGGCCAGTTCCCGCCCGTAGTAATACAGCATCCTGCAGTCAAAAGGTACTCCTTCCCGTTCCAGCTTCCGGTAAATCCGCAGGTTCCTGTCTGAAATCCCTTCTTTCTGCGGCTGATGACGGATCGGGACCGCTTTGCGGATCACATTCCCGGCCAGCGGAATCGCCTCATGGACAGCTCCGCGAAACAGATATCCCCGGTGGTTTTTCACGATCCGCTCCCGGTAATAAGAAAAGACAGCGTTCCCTCTTTCGTCAAACGCTGTCTCATAAGGCATCATAACCATATCTTCTGTTCCGTCCAGCGACTCCTTCATTTCCAGAAAAAGCTTCCGGGAATCCGGCGGCATCACATCGTCCGCGTCCATCCACATACAATATTCCCCGGACGCTTTGGAAAAAGCAAAATTACGCGCGGCCGCAAAATCATCGATCCATGTAAATTCATACACCCGGTCTGTATATTCCGCGGCAATCTCCTTTGTCCGGTCCACAGACCCGGTATCCACAAGGATCATCTCATCCATCAAACCACGGACACTTTCCAGGCACCGGCCCAAAACCGCTTCCTCATCCCGTACGATCATACATAGGCTAATGGAAACCATTTTTCCTCTCTTCCCAGACAAAAATCCTGCGGCAGATGACGCCTGCTTTCGCTTCATCCCGCCGCAGTTTTTTATATCATATGTCTCCATCCAGGATCTGTTCCCATTTCGCGCGTTTTTCCTACGGCAGGCCGCAAAAATCACATTCCGTCTGCATCCGGATGAAATACATACCGGTTCAGACGATCCAGCGCCTCCTGCACCCGTGAGAACGGAAGCGCCAGATTCATGCGGATCCCGTATTCCCCATGAAACGGCCGTCCGTCCTGCCAGAGCACGCCCACCTGCAGGCCGCGCACCTGCAGCTCCCCGATGGAAACGCCATGGCGCCTGCACCATTCCTCACAATCCAGGAAAAGCATATAAGTTCCCTGCGGGTCAGCCACCCTCACGCCCTCAAAATGTTCCCGGATAAAATCACAGGCATACCTGACGTTCCCGGTCAGCACATGGCAGAGCTGGTCAACCCACTCATAGCCTTCCGGCTGCAGGGCGCCGATCAGCGCATACATGGACAGCACATTCATGCTGTTATAATGGGAGAGGGAAGACTCCTTCTTCATCCGCTCCCTGAGCCACCGGTTATAAATGATATGGTAGCTTCCCACCAATCCTGCCAGGTTAAAGGTCTTTGACGGCGCATAAAAAGCAATCGTCCGGTTCCTGGCGTCTTCTGAAATACTCTGCAGCGGAATATGCCGGTATCCTTCCAGGATCAGATCAGACCAGATCTCATCTGAAATCACATACACATCATATTTCCGGAAAAGCTCCATCATGGCCTCTAACTCCGCCCGCTCCCAGACTCTCCCGGTGGGATTGTGCGGGGAACAGAACACGGCGGCATGGATATGGTATTTCACGATTTTCTGTTCCATATCTTCCAGATCCATCCGCCAGATCCCCGCCGCGTCCGGCTTCAGGAAACTGAGCACCATGTGATAGCCGTTGTTGCCCAGTGCATTTGTAAAACCAATATAGGTCGGAGCATGCAGCAGGACAGAATCCCCCCGGGAACAAAGCACATTCAGCGCGCTGACCACTCCGCCCAGCACGCCGTTTTCATAACCGATATGTTCTTTTTTCAGGCCGCATACGCCATTCCTGACCTCATGCCAGCGAATGATCTCTTCAAAATATTCCTCCCGGGGCGTAAAATATCCGAACGCCGGGTGCGCCACCCGTTCTGTGATGGCCTGCTGGATCGTCGGAACCACCGGGAAATTCATATCCGCCACCCACATGGGGATCTGATCAAAGCCCGGTCTCAGCTGTGCCTGCGCAAAATATGCGGATCCCGGATCAGAAGCGTCCGCCGCAGCCGGTATATCCACTGCGATCGCATCCTTTCCCCTCCTGTCCAGGATACTGGTAAAATCATACTGCAAAACAATCCCTCATTTCTTTCAGTGACAATGATGGCAGCCGTCACATCCGCCGCCGCAATGGGAGCAGCCGCCGCCACAGTTCCCGCTGCAGCTGATCTTTCCTTTGTGATGAATCTTGTCATCAATGATATACCATACCGCAAGTCCCACTCCGCCAAATACAATCAGTGCCGCGATTACTGTTGCCATGTTCCCATTCCTCCTGTCTCCTGCTGATTTTTATTTCCGGCGCCGCGCCGTTTGCGTATGCCGGTTTTTTTGATTATAATCGATCTTTTGCAGTTGCGCCAGCCCCAAATCTTCCGGGGCTGGCTGATTTTCATTTTGGTTTTCGTTTTTCACTTATGCAGCCGCTTTTTCTCCCATGTTTTCCGCATAGCGATTCTTACGGCACAGCATGTAAATAAAGAACACCAGTGCAACAATCGCTGCCACCACGCCTGCCGGATGCGCGTTTCCGGTAAATGCGCTTCCCAGCTGATATACTACCATGGAAACCACCCAGGCCAGCGCACACTGATAACCGATCGCCGCAAAGAACCATTTGGTGTTGTTCATCTCACGTCTGATCGCGCCCATAGCCGCAAAGCAGGGAGCACACAGCAGATTGAAGATCATGAAGCTGTAGGCTGCCAGAGGTGTATAAGCCGCCTGCAGCGCCGCCCATACTTCCTGACCATTTTCGGAAACCTCCGCAAATCCGCCGTACAGGACGCCGAAGGTGCTCACCACGTTCTCTTTTGCGATCAGTCCGGTAACGGTCGCCACCGTCGCTCTCCAGTCGCCAAAGCCATTGGGACGGAAAATAATGCAGACTGCATTTCCGATGGCCGCCAGCACAGACTGGTCGGAACTCTCAACCATTCCGAAACCATTCGCCGTCATGCCAAAGCTCTGTAAAAACCACAGAAGGACTGCGGACGCCAGGATGATGGTCCCTGCACGCTTGATAAATGACCAGCCCCGCTCCCAGGTGGGACGCAGGATCGAACCGATCGTGGGCACATGGTAGGCCGGGAGCTCCATCACAAAGGGAGCGGCCTCACCGGCAAACGGTTTTGTCTTTTTTAACATAATGCCGGAGCAGACAATCGCTGCGATTCCGATAAAATAGGCGGACACCGATACCAGTCCCTGATGGGAAGGAAACATGGCGCCTGCGATCAGGGCAATGATCGGCATTTTCGCGCCGCAGGGGATAAAGGTGGTTGTCATAACCGTCATCCTGCGGTCTCTTTCATTCTCAATGGTACGGGAGGCCATTACGCCGGGCACGCCGCAGCCAACGCCGATCAGCATGGGGATAAAAGACTTCCCGGACAGGCCGAAACGGCGGAACACACGATCCAGTACAAACGCCACACGCGCCATATATCCGATCTGTTCCAACAGGGAAAGCATCAAAAACAGAAGCAGCATCTGCGGCACAAATCCCAGCACGGCTCCCACGCCGCCCACGATACCGTCGTTGATCAGCCCTGCCAGCCAGGGCGCCACGCCTGCATTGTCCAGCGCCGTCCCCAGATTTCCGCAGATCCACTCTCCGAACAGTGTATCATTGGTAAATCCGGTGAGCCAGTCGCCCAGCGACCGCATGGCCACCCAGAATACCAGGAACATCACGCCCGCAAAAATCGGAAGCCCTAAAATCCGGTTTGTTACAATACGGTCAATCTTGTCAGAGATCGTCAGATCATGCAGCGCCGCCTTTTTCTGAACTGTGTGGTCGCACAGCCTGCTGATGTACGCATATCTCTGGTTGGTGATGATACTTTCCGCGTCATCATCCATCTCCTTTTCGCACTCTGCGATATGCTCCTCCACATGCTGCATCAGGTCAGCCGGGAAATTCAGTTCCTCCCGGACCTTGGAATCCCGCTCAAACAGCTTCATCGCATACCAGCGCAGATTCTCCTTTGGCACCTTTCCCTCAATGGATTCCTCGATATGGGCAATGGCGTGCTCCACGCTTCCGGTAAACACATGCAGGGGTTCCTTATATTTTTTTGTCTGCGCAGCGGCCACCGCCTTTTCGGCAGCCTCAAAGCCGCCCTCACCTTTTAAGGCGCTGATTTCCACCACATCGCATCCCAGCTGCCTGCCGATCTTTTCCACATCGATCTTGTCGCCGTTTTTGCGCACGATATCCATCATGTTGACAGCAATGACAACCGGTATCCCCAGTTCCATCAGCTGTGTGGTCAGATACAGGTTCCGCTCAAAATTGGTTCCGTCCACAATATTCAAAATGGCGTCCGGCCGCTCGTTGACCAGATAGGTACGGGATACCACTTCCTCCAATGTATACGGGGAAAGGGAATAGATACCGGGCAGATCCTGGATGATCACCTCTCCCTTATGCCCTTTCAATTTTCCTTCCTTCTTTTCCACGGTAACTCCCGGCCAGTTTCCCACATACTGCGCACTGCCCGTCAGCTGGTTGAACAGGGTGGTTTTACCGCAGTTCGGGTTTCCCGCAAGCGCGATTCGTATACTCATCTCCATTGAATCTCCTTCCATATTCATAAAATCACAGTTTTATTTATGTAATAAAAATTAGTTTTTATTAACCTATGGGTAAAAAAAATTACAGAACCTCTATCATCTCCGCATCCGCCTTGCGGATCGTCAGTTCATAGCCGCGCACGTTCAGTTCAATGGGATCCCCAAGCGGCGCAACCTTCCGCACCTTTACTTCCACTCCCTTTGTAATACCCATATCCATGATACGGCGTCTGACCGGCCCCTCACCATGCAGACGCTTTACCACCGCCACACCGTTTACCGGTACTTCTTTCAATGTTTTCATAGTCTCTCCCTTCCTCTCATCTGAAACTTCATCCTTTAAACCATAATGCGGTTTGCCATGGTTTTGTCGAGGGCAATCCGGCTGTCTTTCACCTGGATAATCAGGTTGCCTCCTACTTCACTCACCACTTTGACAGCTTCCTCCACCACCAGGCCTAATTCTGCCAGGTGCTGACGGATCTCATCTTTTCCTGTAATTTTCTTAATTATGACAATTTCTCCTGATTTTGCCATGGATAAAGGCATCATACCCACCCTCCTTATTAGCCATATGTAATAATTATTTTTGTGTGCTATCATATATTAGCACGTTCTAACTTTTGGCTACATGCAGTTTACCACCGCTAATCAACAATGTCAATCTTTTTTTCTCTAAATTTCCCCTCAAACCTCAAAAACCCCCTTTGCTGCTGTCTCAGCAAAGAGGGGTTTTGTCATGCCGCTGCCGTTCGTTTCCTTTTTTTCAGTATCAGCAGCCCAATCACCAGCAGGACTGCAAAACTGGTTCCAAATAAAAATCCAATCCTGAGATCATCTCCCATGTGGGAAGAAATGGCGCCTACGATCGCCGGGCCTGCCCCGCAGCCCACATCCCCGGCCAGCGCAAGCATTCCAAACAGCGCCGTGCCTCCTCTGGGAAGCGTCCTGGCCGCATGGGTAAATGTCCCCGGCCACATCACCCCTGTGGAAAATCCTGCAATCGCGCAGGCCACCAATGCAATCGCCGGGGCAGCCACCAGACCTAACACCAGATAGCAGACTGCGCACAAAATGGCGCAGAACATCATAAATCCCCAGAGATATTTATCATTTCCCTTTTTCCCATACCATGTGCGCTCCGCGCCTTTCAGGGCAGCAAACAGGCAGGGACCCAGAAGATCACCCGCTGCCTTTGTCACATGCAGGCCCTCTTCCGCAAAGTTGGAGGCCCACTGGGCGATCCCCATCTCACAGGAACCGGCGCAGAACATAAAGATGATCATCAGCCAGAAGGTACCATTCCCTGCCAGATCCCTGAAACTCATCCGTTCTTCTTCCGCTACCAGTTCAAACATCGGCACGATCAGAAAATAAATTGCATTTACCAGAGGGAGGACTGCCCAGATGCAGGCCAGCACACGCCAGTTCTCCAGCCCCGCCACCTTGAAAAATGCCGTGGAGCCAAGAATAACAATCACACTGCCCCAACAGTAAAACGAATGCAGCATACTGACCGCTTTATCCTTCCGCTCAATCGGACACGCCTGTACAATAGGCGTCAAAAGCACCTCGGTCAGGCCGCCCCCGCAACCATAAATGATCACCGCTGTCACCAGACCGGCAAACGGGTTTGCAAACAAATCCGGCAGAAACGCCAGACCTGCGATTCCCACCGTGATCAGGATCTGGGCCGCCACCACACATTTCCGGTAACCAATCTTATCCGCAAACCCGGACGCCAGAAAATCCAGCACAATCTGCGCCACAAAATTGATGGCGATCAGAAAAGAAATCTGTGCCAGCGATACCTCATATGTATTTTGAAAAGTCACAAACAGCAGCGGCGCAAACGTATTTACCATGGACTGGATCACGTAGCCCAGAGATGACGCCCGCACCGTATGTTTTGTATCTGTCAACCGTCTCATCGTTTACTCTCCCCTTTCCATACGCTCTGCAGCGCAGCGAAAAAAGAGATATACCATTATGGATCGCTCTGTCTCTTATCTCTTTCTCACAAAATGTCCGGATTTTCCGCCGTCTTTCTCGATCAGCATGATCTCCCGGATCACCATCGCCCGGTCGACGGCCTTACACATATCATAAATGGTCAGCAGCGCGGCGGCTACCGCGTTCAGCGCCTCCATCTCAATCCCGGTCTTTCCGGTTGTTTTGACCGACGCCACTGCCTCGATCTCCGATAATTCGGGATAGATCTCAAAATGGATATCCACTCCCGTAAGCAGCAGAGGATGACACATGGGGATCGTCTCCCAGGTTTTTTTGGCCGCCATGATCCCGGCCACCTGCGCCACCGCCAGCACATCTCCTTTTTTGATCTGCTGTCCGGTAATCATCTGCAGCGTCTCCGGCTCCATCCGGATCCTCCCGGATGCCACTCCGATCCGCTCTGTATCCGCCTTTGCGGAAACATCCACCATTTTTGCCCGCCCCTGGTCATTGATATGTGTTAACTCCGACATTCTCTGCCTCCTCGTGAGATAAAACTCAGATAGATTCTGTATATCTGATCTTCCTGTTTTCATTGTAAAGGACAAAACGGCAACCGGTTATTCAAAATCTGCATAGATTAATCCAGATTCCCCGCCGCTGCCCTGTTCCGCCGCCATAGACGTTCCAGCCCTTCCCGGTCTGCCGGCGCGGATATACAGGCAGTATAACACAGAAATTCCTGTTTGACGACCTGTGATAACGAATTCATGAGCGGGAGTGAGCAGATATTTTATGTGAAAAACAGGACGCAATCCAAAACCGGATGTGGTATGATAAACGTTACAGCACACGAAAAGGAGGAACCATCCATGCATTATGAAGGAATGATCTACCGTCCGCCCAGCGAGGCGTACAGCCTGATCTTACAGGTCACCGTGGGATGTGCCCACAATCAATGCACCTTTTGCAGTATGTACAAAGACAAACAGTTTCATCTGAAATCCCTGCAGGACATCGAAGCGGATCTGCAGGAAGCGCAGCGTTTTTACGGCAGCCGGGTGGAGCGGATCTTTTTGGCCGACGGCGACGCCCTCGTTCTTTCCACGGAGAAACTGACAGAGATTCTGACTCTGTGCCGAAGCTATTTTCCTTCGGCCACCCGAATTTCTTCTTACGGACGGGCGGGAGATATTCTGCGCAAGACGCCAGAAGAACTGACTGCCCTGCGCCGGCTGGGGCTCGGCATGGTTTACCTGGGGGCGGAATCCGGCAGCGAAACGGTATTAAAACAGGTTCATAAAAATGTCACGCCGCAGGAACTGATCCAGGCTGCCGGGCGACTGCGCCAGACCCGGATTGCATCCAGCGTCACCCTGATCTCCGGCCTGGGCGGGCAGGCGCTGCTGAAAGAGCACGCGCTGGCATCCGCCGCACTGATCTCCGCCATGAAACCGGATTATCTGGGCTTTCTGACACTGATGCTGGAACCGGGAGCCCCCATGAGAGACGACGTCCGCTGCGGCCGGATGAAGCTCCTGACCCCGGAGCAGGTGATCGACGAAATGGAACTGTTTCTGGGACATGTGGATTCGGAGGGGACTGTATTCCGCTCCAATCACGCATCCAATTATGTTTCCCTGCGCGGCACCCTGAACCGGGACATTCCGGATATGCTGGAGCAGCTGCAGCGGGTCAGGGAATCTTCCGGATTCCGGGCAGAGAAAATGCGGAGGCTCTGAAAACCTCCGCATTTTGACACGGCCATTCCCGCCGCCATCCGCTCCTGTACTTTCCCATTCAGAATCTGTATCCTGCAGACGCCGTGATATCACGCCTGCGGGGAATTCACCCTGCAGGTCAGGATCTCCTTCTCATGATAGGAAATCGTCACCTGATCTCCTGGATTCAGCAGCAGCATCTCCTCATGATCCGCTGCCTTCGCCCGGTAAATCTCCCGGGCATCCGTGATCAGATAGAGATACGTATTGCCGTCGATATCAATGTATTTGATATCCGCAATCGTCACCGTGCTCTCCCCGGTGGGTTCCAGGAAAGCCGTTTCATCCCCGGAGTCCTCTGCCTCCGCGCCGTCCGCCTCACTGTCCGTCCCGTCTTCAGATCCGGCTGCACCGTCTGCGGTGCCGATCAGCTCCCGGTATTTTTCAATACAGTCGTCCTGCCGGGAGGCCGTGGCCACTAAATTATACTGTTCTACATTGACGGCGGCATACAGTTTCACCAGACCGCTGTCATCCTTCAGTACCATAATATACGTCGGCTCTCCGTCCACGTTGATCAGCGAGGGGAAGCTGGCCTGGTATCCTTTCTCCTGCACCTCGCCCTCAGCGGCAGCCATGGCCGATTTTTCGTCCGCTCCGGCGATCTCATAATAATGAGTCTCCCCGGTGCGCTCGTTGCCGAGGATAAACCCGATGTTGGAGCTGTCCCCGTTGACCGAGGTAATACCTGTATAGATCCAGATATCCCCGTCTTTGGATACATATCCATAATCAGAGAGCGGCACCGCATCCCCGCTTTCCTCCTCCTCTTCAGAAGCGTCATACGTCGTCACGCGCTTGCAGCCTTTCTTCCCGAAGATACTGTTGATAAACCCGTTTTGCAGCTGTCCGTGCCAGTTATACTGCGCGCAGATCAGGTCGCCGTCGTACACCACATCCACCCAGGTGGGAACATCCGCCAGATCCAGGTATTCGATCTGGCCGTCCACCGGGTTTAGGATTACCGCGCCCTTCACCGTATTGCCGCCAAACAGGGAAATGGTTTTCTCATAGACACTGGCAATGTAGTAGGGTTCCCCCTCCTCGTTAATCTCAAAATGGAGGTTTCCCAGGATCTCTGTGGGGAAATGCTTCCACATATACCGGGCGGCGTCCTGGCGGAAATAGGCGGACGGGACATAAATCATCCCCTCACCGCATTCCTGATAAGACGCCGACATGGATACCGGGTCTACCGATACATACCCGGGAACGCCCTCGCCGCGGTTATTCCGCCATTTGAAAAATCCCGCGTAATCCAGAGCCGCCACCTTCAGCGGCTTCCCGTTATGGTCGATCTGGATATAATCCTCCGATACATTGTACTGGCTCACCACGCCGGACAGAGATCCGATCTCCCGGTCGCCCAGCATCTGCGCCGACTGCGTATCCATCAGCGCGATGGAATCAGTATTCAGCGTTTCTGCCAGATCTTCCTCGAACACAGCGTCTTCAATCTGAAGAACAGACGCATAGGAGGAAGCGTGAAACATCTTCGCCCCGGAAACTGCGATCACAATCACCGCCGCCAGGATCAGCCCCGGAATGACAAACAGCTTCATCCCTCTTAAGGATCCCTGTTCATAGGCATACAGCTCCTCTCCTGCCTGACCGATCCCTTCCGCCGCGCATCCCATCCGAAAAATCAGATTATAAAGCGCAGCATATACGGCAGTGGCCGCAAACAGCAGCATCCAGAAATTCACCGCATGCAGGTTGATGGGAATCAGCATCAGATAAAAACCCACCAGCAGGACAACAGCCACTCCAATCGCTCCCGCCAGCGCCGCTTTTCCTTTCATCCTGCCAATTGCTTCCCGGCCCTCCGGAACCACTCTGGCCTTCGCCCTGTGAACCTTTTTTCCTTTTTTTGCTTTTTTCTTCATCTTTTTCCTCGTATTCCTTCCATTTTCTTTCCGATGCAGAGCATTCTCATACTCTCCGCAACTTCCATCTGTGTCCGGGTCTGTCGTTTTTCTGATTTTCAACCCGGCGCCTGACGTCCCGGCGATGATCACAAAAGAATCGCCGCCACAATTACCACGATCACAATCGCGCCGATCACCGGGAAGCCGAATAACAGCCCCAGGCTGATCTTGATCACTGCTTTTATGATCGCAAAGATGATAAATAACACGACAAACGCGATCAGAAAAAGCAGCAGCAAACCACCAATGAACATATTCGTCATCTCCTTTCCTTTTATCCGGCCGCTTCTGGCCTGCGCCGGCGCGCTCGGACGCGCGCCTTCCATTGGGTTCTGGAAGCAGGGCGGCAGATCCGCCAAAAAAGAAAAGACTTCTGCCAGACATCTTCTGTCTGACAAAAGTCTTGCTGTTTCTTTCTAACCGGGCATCACACGATGCCGTACTGACGATTTCGAAACGCCTGCGCGCCGCTACTCCCTTTTGCTGGTTCCCATTCTACGAAAAACGATACGCAAAGTCAATAAAGATTTTCTTAAGATTGTGTTATCCTCCGCTGCCAGGAAGAACCGCAGGCTGACGGCTACTCCTCCCAGGGGCGGATCCGGTAGGTGGCGCCGATCCGGTCGCAGATAGCCTGGCACTGAGCCTCCTCCTCCTTCGTGATGGTGGTGGCTACGGTGGTCATGACCACCTTTGATACATGCCTGGTACATTTCTCCGCGAAATCCAGCATCGCCCCAAAGGACTGATCCCCGAATTTTGACTGCACCAATTCATGGTAACGCTCCGCATTGGGCGTATTCAGGCTGATGGATACCACATCCACCAGACCGTCAAACTCCGGCGTAATATCGCGGTTCCAGATCAGATTCCCCAGGCCGTTGGTATTGATGCGAACCTTCTTTCCATATGTCTTTTTCACATAGGCTGCCGCCTCCAAAAGCACCGGCAGCGCCTCTGTCGGTTCGCCGAAACCACAGAAAACCACCTCGCCGAACGAATCCATATCCCACTTCGCGAATTCCGCAATCACTTCCTTTGCGGACGGCTCCCGCTCCAGCCACAGGCTGTCGGATTCTCCCACCCGGTCCATGGTCTGGCGCAGGCAGAATGTGCAGGCGCAGGGACATTTGTTTGTCAGATTTACATACAGATTATTGTGTACCTTATATAAGATTTCCATCATATGCGCTCTCCTTCCATTACATCTGTCGGGTTCCTTTGAGATTTCCCGTTCTGTACTTCTTCGCCGGCCGGTATCTCCTGTTCCCTTCACGCGGCGCCAGCTTTGCCAGATGTTCCTCAAAACAGACTCCATCCGTCAGCGGGATATCCCGTTCGATGGAACTGATGATACATTGTTTGATAAAGCCCGACGCCTTCCGCACCGAATCCCCAAAGGGCACGCCGTTGACTGCGTCTGCCGCCAGGATCGCCGCAAAAATATCGCCGGTTCCGGAACGGGACGTCCCCACCCGGTGGGTTCGCCGCACCATCACATCGCTTCCTTTTTCGTAACAGAGATTCGCCACAAAGCTTCTCTGGGGAATTCCCGTCACCACAATCTTCTCCGGCCCCATCCGACTCAACGCCTTCGCCATCTGTTCGATCTCGGAAATCCGCCATGTTTCCTTATAGGGCGTATCCGTCAAAATACAGGCCTCCGTCAGATTCGGCGTCAGGATATCTGCGTACCGCACTAACCGTTTCATCTCCCGGCACATCTCCATCGTGTACGTGGGATATGGTTTTCCGTAATCGCCCATCACCGGATCGACCAATACCGTCGTGTCCCGTTTCCCAAATTCTTTCAGGAACCGCTTTACCAGGGCAATCTGTTCCTCTGACCCTAAAAACCCGGTGCAGATCCCGTCGAAATGCAGCCCCAATTTCTTCCATTCCTCCAGATAAGGCGACATGTTCGGCGTATAATCCTCAAAAAAATAGCTGTCAAATCCTGTATGATTGGAAAAAATGGCGGTGGGCACCGGGCAGCACTGGATTTTCATTACTGAAATAATGGGCAGCGCCACCGCGATGGAACATCTCCCAAAACCGGAGAAGTCATTTACCACGGCAATTTTTTTCTGATTATTATGTGAAACCATCTTCCATACTCCATGATTCCTGCACAGAGAGGCCGGCACTCACCGCTCCGCACAGTTCTTTCCCATACTTCTGCCTCACTTTACGCAAAAACTGGCTCTTTTGCAAGAGCCAGTTTTACTCCTAATAAACAGTCCAGTTCAGGCATGCTTTCTGGAACGTCTGAAAAACTCTTTCCATACCGGGGGATAGAAAAGAAGCAGCATGGGGAACAGCTCCAGCCTTCCTGCCAGCATATCAAAAGTAAGCACTAACTTGTTAAAATCACTGAGCAGCGCAAAGCTGGTGGCCGGCCCTACCAGATTCAGCCCCGGCCCGATATTATTAAACGTAGCCGCCACAGCGGTAAAACAGGTTACCAGATCGTGATTTTCAAAACTGAGGCAGAAAATGGACGCCACAAAAATCACGATATACGCCACTAAGAACACATACACGCCCCGCAGCACCTCATGCTCCACCGGTTTTCCGTCCATTTTGATCTTCCTGACACTCTTTGGATGCAGATAGGATCCCAGTTCACGCACCATGGACTTTAAAAGCAGCACTACCCTGGAAACCTTCAGTCCTCCCGCGGTACTGCCTGCGCAGGCGCCGCAAAGCATGAGGAAAATCAGGATCAGCCGCGAGGTCTGCGGCCACACATTAAAATCTACGGTAGCAAACCCGGTGGTGCTGATGATGGACGCCACCTGGAAAAAAGCGTCCCGCAGGCTTTTTTCAAAGGTTGCCGTCATATGATAGATATTGACGGTAATGATCGCCACGGAAATCCCCACAATCAGGAAATATCCGCGCACCTCTTCCATACGGAAAGCCTGACGCCATCTGCGCAGGAGGATCAGGTAATACGCATTAAAATTCACGCCAAACAGAACCATGAAAATTCCCACCACCCACTGCAGATAGGGGGAGTAGCTGGCCATGCTGTCCGCCTTGATCCCGAAACCGCCGGTTCCCGCCGTTCCAAACGCTGTGGTAAGCGCGTCAAAAACCGGCATCCTCCCTGCCAGCAGAAGAATGATCAGAAGAATCGTCATTCCGGTATAGATATAGTACAAAACACGCGCCGAATGCCTCACCTTCGGCACCAGCTTACCCACAGACGGGCCGGTACTCTCCGCCCGCATCAGGTTCATATGGGAACCGCCCGACATCCGGATCACGGCCAGCAAAAACACCAGTACGCCCATACCTCCCAGCCAGTGGGAGAAGCTCCTCCAGAACAGCATACAGTAGGACAGCGCCTCCACGTCCACTAAAATGCTGGCTCCTGTCGTTGTAAAACCGGAAACCATCTCAAACAGGGCGTCTACAAAAGACGGGATCTCCCCGCTGAGGCAGAAAGGCAGACACCCCACCACACTGATGGAAATCCAGCTCAGCGCCGTGGCAATACACCCTTCCTTCAGATAAAACATGGTATTTTCCGGTTTCTTCCAGCGGATCAGAAGACCCGCAAAAAAACTGCAGGCTGCCACGAGTACAAAATACCAGCCGCACCTCTCCCGGCAAATCACTGCCACCAGACAGGGCAGCAGCAGCATGATCCCTTCCAGCATCAGGATCCATCCCAGAATATATCGTATGATTGCTTTATTCATATCCTCTTCCTGCCAACGTTCTTTTTCTGTAAAAAACTCCGCTCCTCCAAGGTCTCCGGCTCACCCGCGGCCATACGGAAAAGCAGACGGGACACGTCCTTATCCGGCAAGGATATCCTCGATCCCGTCGATTCCCTTCTGTGTCGTCACAACAATCACCGTGTCCCCGGACTGAACCGCGTCGCTTCCCCGCGGGATAATGATCCGGCCATTCCGGTTGATACAGGTGATCAGCACCTGCTCTTTCAGATCCAGGTCTGCCAGCGACGTGCCTGTCACCTGGCTCTCTGCGCCCACCCGGAATTCGATCGCCTCGATCCGGTCGCCGAACAGCTGCACCAATGTCTCGATCTCACTGCCCAGGGAAGCCTCCTTGGCGCGGACAAAGGCAACAATCGTCTCGGACGTAATATATTTCGGGAAAACCACACTTCCCAGATCCAGATTCTCAATCACCTGATGGAAGGTCAGACGATTGATCTTTGTAATGGTTTTTGCATTGGAAACCTCTCTGGCATGGAGTGTCAGCAGGATATTTTCTTCATCAAAACCAGTCAGGGCAACTACGGATTCCGCCGACTCAATCCCCACCTCCTGCAGAAGATCCGCATTTGACGCATCTCCCCGGATCACTACGGCGTCCGACAGGATCTCACTGAGCTCCTCACAGCGTCCCGGATCATTCTCAACAATCTTCACCTCCACGCCTGCGTCAAGCAACATTTTCGCCAGATAATAGCCGGTGCGCCCGCCGCCGATCAGCAGCGCGTCGCCAACCTGGTGCGTCTGGAAGCCGATATTTTTCAGGAAATTCCTCCCGTGGCGGATCTGGGCGATAAATACGATCACATCTCCCGCCTGCAGGACAAAAGAACCAGCCGGAATCATCACATCGCCGTCACGCTCCACCGCGCAGATCAGCACATCGTTCAGACGTCCCTCCTGGCCAAGCTCCCGGATGGTTTTCCCTGTCAGGACATTTCCCTGGGGAAGCTTGATACGCACCATATCCGCCTGTCCTCTGGCAAAGGCGTTCACCGACAGCGCCGTGGGCATAAACAGATTCCGCGCGATCGCCCTGGCAGCTAAAAGATCCGGGTTAATGATCATCGCCAGCCCCAGCTGCTTTTTCAGGTACTCCGCCTCCTCACTGTACTCCGGCGTCCGCACCCGGGCGATGACGTCACAGTGCCCGGACTGCTTCGCCACAATACAGCAGAGCAGGTTCAGCTCATCTGCAGCCGTAACCGCGATCAGCACATCCGCCTGATCCACTCCCGCTTCCATCTGGACAGCAAAACTGGCGCCGTTTCCCACAACGCCAAACACATCATAACGGTCTGTGATCTGCTGGATCTTCGATGCGTCCTGGTCGATCACAGAAATATTATGCTCATCCTCAATCAGCCGGTCTACCAGGTTGGATCCCACCTTACCGCAGCCGACAATAATAATATGCAGGCCTTTCGCCTTCTTTTTCTTTCTGATATTCATGATCCTTCTCCGATTTCGGGATACGCGGGACATACTCCCGCATCCCGGTATTTTCAGGCAGGCTGCCGCCGCTGTGACGGCACGAAGCTTCGCCACATACAGGCCAAAAAAGCCGCCCATCTGCTATACTATATATGAAATCAGGGTAATTTTCAAGTAGTGCAGAACGCAGTTTTACCGGAAACGAAAAAAACAGCCACTCGCTGGCTGTTCTTTTCTAAAGAGAAGGTATTTTTTACTATGGGGTAGCAAAAAACTATATAATGTATTGGGGGGTTTTACGGTTATTATAATACTAAATTCCAGGTCAAAAGTGTGCACAAACTTCATTTCTTTTTTCTTTCTTTTTCAGTCATATTACACATTACCAGGCCGTAACTTTTCCAAAAGCTTACTGCATTCTGTGTAAAACGCCGCCATATGACAGGGATTTTCCTTTTTTTCAGGAACTTTATATTTTATTTATAAATTCCTATTTTCTTTTTAGATTTAATTTGTCTCTGTTTTAGAAATCTGACATATTTTGCTCACATTTCTTCGCTATGATAATACCTGTAAACAAGCCAACTACCTATTTTTGGATAAACATTTTCATAACTCAATCTCCCTATGTAGAAACAGCAGCCGCAGGGCTGCTGTTTTATTGTCTTTTATCTGATCAGCCGGGCCAGCGCTTCGATCATCTTCGCTGTCATCCCCCAGATATTGTACTGTTTATACTGATAAAAGAAAATTTCTTCCCCGCGCTCCCGCCATCCGTAGTTTCTCCCGCCATATATGCGGTCATAGGGAAAGTCCTCGCCGGGAATGACTTTCATCCGGGTATAATAAACTTCCGGCTCTGTCTCCAGGAAAAACTGCAGCGGGACACGGAATACAGCCTCCACCTCGTCGGTACTGAAGGTATTTCCATACTGTTCCAGTAAAACCACAAAGGGATACACATACAGCCGGCTGGCCGGGAAGATATCCATCGGCCCCACCATATGGATCTGGGAGGCGTCCACCAAAAGCTCTTCCCTCATCTCCCGCACGGCGGCCTGGGCTTCCGTTTCCCCAGGCTCCACCATCCCGCCCGGAAAACAGACATCCCCCGGCTGGCTCTGGATTTGGGAGGAACGGATCTCAAACAGCACGTCAAATCCGTCCGCAGTATCGATCAATGGGATACAGACCGCTGATTTCCTGGCCTGATCCATCCCGATGATGGAAGCCTTATGCCGGCTGATCCGATTCAGCTGTTCCTTTTTCTCCATAATCTATCCTCCGTTTTTGTTCCGGTTTCTGTCCGGATCCTGCCGCTTCTCCATTTTCCCACCGGGCAGGTCAGCGGTTCCTTCCATAAAAATAGGTGGCGAAAAAAATCACCGACGCAAAGATCACGATCATCGGCCCGGTCGCCATATCTGTATAGTAAGATACAAACAGTCCCAGTATTCCCGAAAACAGGGAAAAAATCACGGAAAACAGGTGATATTCCCGCACATTTTCCGCAATATTCCGGGATGAGGCGGCCGGCAGGATCAGCAGCGCGTTGATCAGCAGGATACCGATCCATTTAATGGAAAGCATCACGATCATAGCAATAAAAACCGAAAATAGGTTTTCAATCAGACGGATTTTAAATCCCCTGCTCTTTGCCAGCGTCCGGTGCAGGCTGACCGCCTGCAGGCGGTTATAACAGGCCGCCCAGAACACGGCGGTGGCAATAAAAATCAGCAGCAGGTAGAGGATTTCCCTCCTGGTGATACTTAAAATATCTCCCAGCAGCAGGCTGGAATATTTGCTGAAATTCCCGCCCCTGGACAGGATCGCCAGGCCAACGGCAATACAGCAGGAGGAAAATACAGAAATGATCGTGTCTGTGGACGCAGGCGTCCTGCTCCTGATCCAGTTCAGAAGCAGGGCAAACGCCACGCCGAAGATCACCATTGCCAGACTGGTATCAGGGATACCGCAGATCACCCCCACCGCAATCCCGGTCAGGGCAGAATGTCCCAGGGCGTCTGAGAAAAACGCCATCTTATTGTTGACGATCATGGTTCCCAGGACGCCGAACAGCGGTGCGATGATCAGGATCGCCACAAACGCGAGAATCATAAAATCATATTGAAACAGAGACATCAGCTGCTGCATGTTCCCGCCCCCTTTCCCCCGCGGTACCTGGGATCGTAGGGCTGTTTTCTGACGCCCGTACTGCCGTCCTCTGCTTTCCGGCTTTTTCGCCGGGGCTTGTAGTTCTCCAGGTCAAATCCGCCGAATACCCGCTCAAACTCCGGGCTCTCATACACATGGCGCACATCTCCCTGGCAGGCTACCGTCTTTTCATCAATCAGCACCACCTGATCCGCATAGCGGGCCACATAATCCAGATCATGGGAAATCAGGATCACGGCCAGGTCATAATGGCTCTTCAGCTCTGAAATCGTCTGGTAAAACAGATCCATGCCCGTCTGGTCGATCCCGGATACCGGTTCATCCAAAAGCAGCAGATCCGGCCCGTCCATCACCGCCATTGACAGCAGCACCCGCTGCAATTCTCCGCCGGAAAGGTTGCACACCTGTTTATCAATCAGTTCCGACGCCTGGAAAAGCGCCAGCGCATCAAGGATTTTCCGGTACAGCGCCCTGCTTTTTTTCCAGAATACCGGATAGGCGCTCTGGTAGCAGGCGATCATATCGTAGACGCTGATGGGCGTCTTTTTCTCAACATTCAGGCTCTGGGGCACATAACCGATCTTCAGATCCATTTTTTTATTGGAAATCACAGTTCCCTTTTCATGGAGGGAAAACTCGATCGTCCCGGTATGGGGAATATCCCCCAGAATCGCCTTGATCAGCGTGGATTTCCCCGCCCCGTTCTTCCCGATCACCGCGGCCAATGTCCCGCAGTGAATATGAAGATTGATATTTTTCAGTATCTCCTGCTCCCCCACCGTTACCCCGATGTCTGTCATCCGGATACAGTGAAGCCCGCAGGGTTCTACGAGTTTCCGAAACATCTTACTCTCCTGTACTGTCTTCAAAAGCCCGGATCAGAAGCTCCAGGTTGGAACGCATTCCGTCCAGATAACTGTCGGCGCTGTAATCCCCCCGGTTCAGCGGATCCAGATACACCACCTGCACGCTGCTCTCCTGCTCCATCATATCTCCCATATCCCTGCCGTAGCGTTCTTCTGCCAGGATCACCGATACCTGTTCCGTCTCAATCGCCGACAGGATATCCGCCACCTCCCCGGCGCTCACCTGCCGCTCCTCGTCCAGATTCAGCAGGGCCGCCTCCTGCATGCCGTATTCATCCGTCAGGTATTCATAGGCCTCGTGGAACAGGACCACAGACTTTCCTCTGAGAACCTGCGCCGCGTCCCGGTATTCCGCCCGGAGCGCGTCAATCTTTTCCAAATAGCGTTCCGCATTCTGCGCATACTGATCCGCGCCGGCGGGATCCGCCTCCGACAGACCGCTGCAGATCGTCTGTACCTGTACGCTGTAATCCTCCATGCTCATCCAGGCATGGGCATTTTCCCCTAAAAGCTCCACATGCTCACTGGCGTCAATCAGCGTCAGGTCCGGATATTCCGCCGCCACATCCGCAAGGAAAGTCTCAATCCCGCCGCCGTTGATAATAAAGACATCCGCCGTCGCCAGAAGTTTCATATCCTCTGATGTCAGCTGATAATCATGCAGACACCCGGTCTGCGGCTCACTTAAGTTTTCCAGTCTCACATGTCCCTGGTCGCCGACCACGTTTCTGGCAGCCACATACATCGGATAAAAGGAAGTGACTACCGTAAATCCATCATCCTCTTCCTCTCTCCCCTGCTGATGCAGGTAAACAGCCGTGAAGCCGATTCCCGCCAGCAGAATCGCCGCCAGCAGGACTGCCACAAAAACATACTTATTTTTCAAACTGAACTCCTTTATACAAACTGTTCCCGGTTACTGCACTTCGCCATTCAGAATCTGTTCCGTCAGCTCCCAGATCTCATCCCGCCCCTGTTTCGTCTGGGCGGAAAACGGAATAATCACCGTTCCCGGTTCCGCATCCAGCCCTGTGCGGATCGCTTTCAGCTGCTTTTGCAGCTGGCTGCGTTTGATCTTATCTGATTTCGTGGCAATGATGATGGGATGGAATCCCTGATATACCATCCATTCATACATCATCTTATCATTCGCCGACGGGTCATGCCGGATGTCGATCAGTAAAAAGACTGCCCGCAGCTGCCTGGAAGTATGCAGATAATTCTCAATCATCTCTCCCCACTTCTGCTTTTCCGCTTCCGACACCTTTGCAAAACCATATCCCGGAAGATCTGTCAGGTAAAGCTCATCGTTCACATTATAAAAATTTATGGTCTGCGTTTTGCCCGGCTGCCCCGAGGTGCGCGCCAGGGATTTCCGGTTCATCAGGGCGTTGATCAGTGAGGATTTCCCCACGTTGGATTTCCCGGCAAACGCGATCTCCGGTTTTGTATTTTCCGGCAGCTTACTGGTATAGCCGCATACCGTTTCCAGCGACACCTGTTTAATCACCATACGTTTTCCCTCCTGCCGCATCCTCCGCCAGCGCGATCTGAAGCACCTGCGCCATGTGGCTGACGAAATGAATCTCCATGCCGTCCGTAATCTCAGAGTCCAGTTCCTCCACATCCGGCCTGTTTTTCTCCGGCACACAGACCGTCATAATCCCGGCGGTCCTGGCTGCCAGCAGCTTTTCCTTCAGACCGCCGATGGGCAGAACCCTGCCCCGCAGGGTGATCTCGCCGGTCATGGCCACGTCTGCCCGCACCTTCCTGCCGGTAATGGCGGAAAGCATCGCCGTCGCCATGGTGATACCGGCTGAAGGGCCGTCCTTCGGCACCGCGCCTTCCGGAATGTGGATATGGATATCGTGCTCTGTAAAAAAGCTGCTGTCTATGCCATAATCTTCACTGACGGAGCGTATGTAACTGATCCCGGCCTGCGCCGACTCCTTCATCACATCCCCCAGCTGTCCGGTCAGGCGGAATTCACCCTTCCCCGGCATAATATTGACCTCGATCTGCAGCGTTGTGCCTCCCACGCTGGTCCAGGCCAGCCCGCGGACAATGCCCACCTCATCCTCATCATTTCTGGTATCTACACGGAAACGCGCTTTCCCCAGATACTGCTCCAGGTCGCCTGCCTCTACGGCAACGGTTTCACACTCCCCCTCATAAATCCGGCGCGCCGCCTTGCGGCAGATCCGCCCGATCCTGCGCTCCAGGTCACGGACTCCCGCCTCCCGGGTATAACAGTCAATGATCTCCTGCAGAGCCTCATCTGAAAATGAGATCTGTTCTTCCTTCAGGCCGTTGGCCCTTCGCTGTTTATCCACTAAATGCCCTTTTGCAATATGAAGCTTCTCGTTGGCCGTATAGCTGCTGACCTCGATCAGCTCCATACGGTCCAGCAGCGGACGCGGGATCGTCTGCATATTATTTGCCGTGGCAATGAACAGCACCTCGGAAAGATCCACCGGCATGTCCACATAATGGTCATTAAATCTGGCGTTCTGTTCGGAATCCAGAACCTCCAGCATGGCGGATGCCGTGTCCCCCTTATAATCGCTGCTCATCTTGTCAATCTCATCCAGCAGCATCAGCGGATTGCTCACACCGGCATTTTTCAGACCCGCCACGATCCGGCCGGGCATGGCTCCCACATAAGTTCTCCGGTG
>CALWGM010000150.1 GCA_944380065.1 uncultured Lachnospiraceae bacterium | reverse complement strand
TTTTCCAGCAGCTTTCTCTTCCGCGTAATATCGCCGCCGTAACATTTGGCCAGCACATCCTTGCGCATGGCCTTTACCGTCTCGCGGGCGATGATCTTGCCGCCCACCGCCGCCTGGATCGGGATCTCAAACAGATGCCGCGGGATCTCCTCCTTCAGCTTCTCGCACATCCTCCGCCCTCTCTCGTAGGCGCTTCCGGCAAACACGATAAAGGACAGGGCGTCCACCTCCTCATGGTTGATGAGGATATCCAGCTTCACCATGTCGGAGCGGGTATAGCCCTTCACCTCGTAGTCAAAGGACGCGTAGCCTCTGGAACGCGATTTCAGGGCGTCGAAGAAATCATATATGATCTCATTCAGCGGCAGATCGTATCGGATCAGCGCCCGGGTCTCCTCCATATATTCCATACCGATATAAATGCCGCGCCGCTCCTGGCAGAGCTCCATGATCGCCCCGATATATTCGCTGGTCACCATGATCTCCGCGCTGACCATAGGCTCTTCCATATAATCAATCTCCGAAGGATCCGGCAGATTGGAGGGATTCGTCAGCTCGATCATGGTACCGTCGGTCTTATGTACCCGGTAAATAACACTGGGCGCCGTGGTCACCAGATCCAGATTGTATTCCCGCTCCAGACGCTCCTGGATGATCTCCAAATGCAGAAGCCCTAAGAAACCGCAGCGGAACCCGAAACCGAGGGCCACCGAGGTCTCCGGCTCAAACTGCAGGGAGGCGTCGTTGAGCTGCAGCTTCTCCAAGGCGTCCCGCAGATCCGGGTATTTTGCCCCGTCTGCCGGATACAGGCCGCAGTAAACCATGGGATTGACCTTTTTATATCCGGGCAGCGGCTTCTCACAGGGATGCTGGCGGTTGGTAATCGTATCGCCCACCCGCGTATCCCGCACATTCTTGATGCTGGCGGTGAGATAGCCCACCATTCCCGCGGAGAGTTCCTCACAGGGAATCAGCTGCCCTGCGCCAAAGTAGCCTACCTCCACCACATCCGCCGTGGCCCCGGTGGCCATCATGCGGATCGGAGTGCCCACCCGGACACTTCCCTCCTTGATCCTGCAAAAGACAATGACTCCCTTGTAGGAATCGTAAACAGAGTCAAAAATCAGGGCCTGCAGCGGCGCCTGCGGGTCGCCGGAGGGCGCCGGGATCTTCTTTACGATCTGTTCCAGCACTTCCTTTACATTCAGCCCGGTCTTCGCGGAGATCCGCGGCGCGTCCTGGGCTTCGATGCCGATCACGTCCTCGATCTCCTCCACCACCCGGTCAGGATCCGCGCTGGGCAGGTAGATCTTGTTGATCACCGGAAATACGTCCAGGTCATGGTCCAGGGCCAGATAGACGTTCGCCAGGGTCTGGGCCTCGATTCCCTGGGCAGCGTCCACCACTAAAATTGCCCCGTCGCAGGCCGCCAGGCTGCGGGAAACCTCATAATTGAAATCCACATGGCCGGGCGTATCGATCAGATTGAAAATATACTCCTCGCCGTCTTCTGCCCTGTAGATCGTGCGCACCGTCTGCGCCTTGATCGTGATGCCCCTCTCCCGCTCCAACTCCATGTTGTCCAGCACCTGGGACTGCATCTCACGGCTGGTCAGAAGCCCGGTCATCTCAATGATCCGGTCCGCCAGGGTGGATTTTCCGTGGTCAATATGGGCAATAATACAAAAATTTCGGATTTTGCTCTGGTCTGTCAAAGAAGTTCCTCCTGTATCTGTACAAAAATTCATATTGTCGTTGGATCGCTGTAATAGTATAGCGTTTTTTCCATAAAATTACAACTGTTATCCACCCGCGGCGTCAAAGGCTCCAGGGGCTGTTATATGCTCACAGCGTCAAAGGCCTCCCACAGATCCTGCAGGATGTCCTCAATGTGTTCCGTTCCGATGGACAGACGGATGGTATTGGGGCGGATGCCCTGCTCCTCCAATTCTTCCCTGGTGCTCTGGCTGTGGGTCGTGGTGGCCGGATGGATCACCAGGGATTTCAGATCCGCCACATTGGCCAGCAGGGAAAACAGCTTCAGATGGTCGATGAAGCGATGGGCTTCCTCCTGCCCGCCCCGGATATCAAAGGTAAAGATACTGCCGCCGCCGTTGGGAAAATACCGCTCATACAGCGCGTGATCCGGATGCTCCGGCAGCATGGGATGGCTCACATGCTCCACTAAGGGATGATGGCTGAGATATTCCACCACCTTTTTGGTATTCTCGATATGTCTCTCCATCCGCAGAGAAAGCGTCTCTGTGCCCTGCAGGAGCAAAAAGGCCGCGAAGGGCGAAATGCATGCTCCGGTATCCCGCAGAAGAACCG
The DNA here is from genome assembly GCA_944380065.1 of uncultured Lachnospiraceae bacterium. Lineage (GTDB taxonomy): Bacteria > Bacillota > Clostridia > Lachnospirales > Lachnospiraceae > Eubacterium_I. The sequence continues at coordinate 33,105 of CALWGM010000150.1, read as the reverse complement.
CCCGGATATAAGTGACAAACGCCGCCTGCGGGGCTGCCTCGGTAAACCGCACCCCATGATAGGCGGGATTCGGCTCTGAGATCCAGGGATACCGTCCCCGGGCCGCCCAGTCAAAACTGCCTCCGTCCACGATCACGCCGCCCAGGGTCGTTCCATGGCCGCCGATGAATTTCGTGGCGGAGTGCACCACAAGGTCGGCGCCATGCTCGATCGGACGGATCAGGTAGGGCGTACCAAAGGTATTGTCCACCACCACCGGGATCTGATGCCGGTGGGCGATGGCAGCGATGGCGTCCAGATCCGGGATATCGCTGCCCGGATTCCCCAGGGTTTCCAGATACACGGCCTTTGTATTTTCACGGATCGCCGCCTCCACTTCCTGCAGGCAGTGCACATCCACAAAGGAAGCTTCAATTCCGTACAGGGGCAGCGTATGGGCCAGCAGACTGGAGGTACCTCCGTAGATGGTTTTCTGCGCCACGATATGCTCTCCCTTCGCCGCTATGGCAAGAAGCGTGTAGGTAATGGCCGCCGCGCCGGACGCCACCGCCAGCGCCGCCGCGCCGCCCTCCAGCGCCGCGATCCGCTCCTCAAACACAGCCTGGGTGCTGTTTGTCAGCCTGCCGTAGATATTTCCCGGCTCCTCTAAGGCAAAACGCGCCGCCGCATGGGCGCAGTCTTCAAACACATAGGAAGTGGTGGCATAGATCGGAACTGCCCGCGCGCCGGACGCCGGGTCCGGTTCTTCCTGTCCCGCATGGAGCTGCATGGTTTCAAAATGAAAGGTTCTTTTTTCTGATTCAGACATTTTATCATTCTCCTATCGTTTTTATATGATTTTGTTTCTAAAAGACAGGCTGCCTTTTCGCCATGAAACAGGCAGCCCCCCTGTTCTCTCTGATGATGCCTGTTCCTGCCAGGCAGGATCCCTACTCTTCCATAAAAAGCGGCGTGGAATAGTAGCGGTCGCCGCTGTCCGGAAGCAGCACCACGATAGTCTTTCCCCGGTACTGGGGACGCTCCGCCAGCAGGACGGCCGCCTTCAGAGCCGCCCCGGAGGAAATCCCCACCAGCACGCCCTCGGTCTTCGCCAGCAGCTTCGCCATGGCAAAAGCATCTTCATTTTCCACCGGGATCACCTCATCATAGATCTCTGTATTGAGAACCTCCGGCACAAATCCGGCGCCGATTCCCTGGATCTGGTGCGCTCCCGCTTTCCCCTGGGACAGAACCGGCGATGTGGCAGGCTCCATGGCAACGATCCGGATCTGCGGGTTCTTTTCCTTCAGATATTCACCCACGCCGGTCAGCGTGCCGCCGGTTCCCACCCCGGCCACAAATGCGTCCAGCTCCCCGTCGGTATCCCGCCAGATCTCCGGTCCGGTGCCGGCCCGGTGCGCCGCCGGGTTCGCAGGATTCACAAACTGCCCGGCAATAAAACTGTCAGGAATCTCCCTTGCCAGGGCTTCCGCCCGGTCGATCGCTCCCTGCATGCCCTTCGCGCCCTCCGTCAGCACGATCTCGGCACCATAAGCTTTCAGGATGTTCCTCCGCTCCACGCTCATGGTCTCCGGCATGGTCAGGATCAGCCGGTATCCTCTGGCCGCGGCGATGGACGCCAGGCCGATCCCGGTGTTTCCCGATGTGGGCTCGATGATCACCGATCCCTCTTTTAAAATCCCCCTCGCCTCCGCGTCTTCGATCATGGACTTTGCCACTCTGTCCTTGACCGACCCTGCGGGGTTCAGATACTCCAACTTCAAAAGGAGCCGTGCCGGAAGCCCCAGATGGGTTTCCAGGCCGACCGGCTCCATCAACGGCGTATTGCCAATCAGTTCTGCCATGCTTTTACAGATCTTTGCCATATGTTCCTCCATCCTTCCCGGCAGGCGCCGACGTTCCTGCCGGATACCTGCCGCTTTTTCTACAGTATTCCCGTTATCTGGTATTTTAATTCCCGTATTCCTACTTGTCAACTATGTTTTTCAGCTTCCGCAAAGGACTTCCAGGACACCATTTCCGGCATCCTGCAGTCGGAATGGATCACCGGATCCGGATTGCCCTCCCCTGCATTCAGCTTGCATAGAACTTCCATCACATGCAGGATCAGGGAACTATTGTTCCTGTGCTCTCTCCCCTCCGCAATCGCCGTCATCATATCCCAGAGGCCGATCCCGCGGAAATTATCTGTCTCCATCTGCCACGCCCGCGGGATCTCCTCCCGGGTATACCATTCCGGCAGCCGGTCGATCTTCATAATCCGGGGCAGCCCCTCCAGATCCTCCGTCTCCCGCAGGATCCGTTCTCCGGAATACAGCTCAATCTCCCCGTCAAAACAGTTGGGATCTGAAACCTGCAGCGTTCCCCCGGTGCCGTGGATCTCAATCTTCGGCAGTTTCGATTCCCAGGATCCGCCGTCCATGTGCAGACTCCCGATCACACCCGAACGGAATTTCAGGATACACTGATACACCGTATCGATCTCCACCGGCAGGAACTCGCCCTCATGGGGTTTGCTGTAGATCCGCTTTTTCTCCTCATCCCGGATGGAAAAGGCGTACACCCGTTCCACAGGCCCCAAAAGCGCCACCAAGGCAGTCACATAATAAGGCCCCATATCCAGGATCGCCCCCCCCCCCTTCGCATAGGTGGACCAGGGTTCCGGATGCCAGATCTCCACCCCCGGCCGCAGCATGTTGGCTGAAAAGGAGGTCACTTTCCCGATGGCTCCCTCATCCAGCAGCTTCCGGCAGGTCTGGATCCCGCTGCCAAACCAGGTGTCCGGCGCACAGCCGATCCGTTTCCCCATCTGCCCGGCCAGCTTTGCCAGTTCCTGCACCTCCTCATAGTTCCCGGCCAGCGGTTTTTCTGAATACACATGTTTTCCGGCCAGCAGCGCCCGCCGGTTCAGCTCATAATGGACGTCCGGCACCGTCAGATTCAAAACCACGTCGATCTCCCCGTCCGCCAGAATCTCCTCCACCGTCACCGCATGGGGAATCCCATATTTCTCCGCCAGCCGGCGGGCACTCTCCAAATGCCTGGCCGCGCAGGAACGGATCTGCAGATTCTGAAAGTACGTCTGGATATTGATCACATAAATATCCGCAATATTGCCGCATCCGATTATCCCCACATTCCATCTCCTCATGATACCCTCTCCTTTACTCTGTTTTATTGACGCTCCGGAAGGAAGCTGTCAAAAATAAACACATCAAACATGCCCCGCGCCGCTTCCAGTTCCCCCTGATTTCTGATCGTCCAGGCCGCCGTTTTCCCTTTCAACAGCTTCCGGCAGATGCGGAAACTGTGCTTACCCTGATCTCTGTGATTATAGGAAATAAAATCCGGTCTGGCCAGAAAATTCAGCAGCATATTGGTCAGGATGAACCGCACCGGGCGCGGCAGCCAAACCTCTTCATACCGATAATCCTCCGAAAGTTGTCCCCGCAAAACAGACGGAACGTGCTTCCGGTACCAGGCCAGCGCCAGCGGATGAAAGCATTCCATACAGTACAGTCCCTGATACGGGCGCAGCGCCCGTTCCACCGCGGCAGTCGTCCGCTTATAGCGAAGTCCCACCTTAATCTCTACCACCAGCGGAACGCGGCCGTCCACCATCTCCAGAACCTGGGAAAACAGCGGGATCCGCTCCCCGGACTGTCCCAGCGGATACTGCAGCAGCTCCTCATAGGTGTGTTCTGTGACACCTCCTTCCATCCCGGTCATCCGTTTCAGCGTCATATCGTGAAACACGACCAATTTCCCGTCCGAAGTCATCTGGACATCCAGCTCAATGCCAAACCCGGCATCCACCGCTTTCCGGAACGCCGCCATGGAATTCTCCGGAGCCTCCGACGCATTGTCGAACAGCCCCCTGTGGGCAATCAGCACATCTTCAAATGGTTTCAGCCGCTCTCTCCTGCTGCAGCAGGGGGAAAGCAGCCACAGATAAAAACAAAACATTCCTGCCAAAACACCCGGAATCACACAAACCGTCACTACGCCTGTCATAGGTATCCTCCATCTCAGTCTCAATCCCTGTTTTCCGGCGGAAGCTGTCCTTTCTTTCCAGTATATAAAATTTCTCCCTGCACCGCAAGAAAAATCACACCCGCCCGCGGTAACTTCGCAGAGTCCTTCCCGGTCAGGCAGCATCCGTCTTCCTGATTGTAAAACAGAAAGTTGTGATCCATATGATCCCTGTGTAAAATTTACAAAAAGTTTCTTGTTTTTCCGGGAGGACTGTGATAGGATAAGTTCATTCCGAATATCTTTTTATTTCGTTCTGACTGATCTATGACCTACGAAGTGTTTAAAAAAGTCATTTTGGAGCGGCTGTCTTACGACATCGCCGACCCGAAACAGATTTCCGTTCAGACCCATTATAAAAACAACGGCTGTTTCCTTGACAGCCTGGTAATCCTGGAAAAGGGATGCAATATCGCGCCTGCCCTGTACCTGAACCGTTACTATGCCTTATATCAGGGCGGCCGTTCCTTTCAGGAGATTTATGAACAGCTCCTGTCCTTTTATGAGGCAAACCGTTCTGACGTGGGGATCGACACCCGTTTTTATACCGATTTTGCCAACATCCAGTCAAAAATCGCCATGAAGCTGATCCACTATGAACAAAATCAGGAGTTTCTAAAGCACGTCCCCCACATCCGTTTTCTGGATCTGGCTGTGATTTTTTACTGTCTCCTCCCCATCGACTCCAGTGTGGGAAACGCCACCATCACCATTTTCAATTCCCATCTGGACTTCTGGGATGTGAGCCTGGATACGCTGTTTCAGCTGGCCAGGGAAAACTCTCCCCGCATCCTTCCCCCGGAATGGAATGACCTCTGCAGCCTGCTGAAGGGAGCGGTTCCCGCGCAGCTGTATTCTTCCCTCATTCATGCGGACGACCCGCTGTATCCGATGTTTGTCCTTACCAACCGGGAATCCCTGTTCGGCGCATCCTGCATGCTGTACGACCAGCTGATCGCATCCTATGCCAGACGGTTCCAGTCTGATTTCTATATCCTTCCCAGCAGCATCCACGAGGTAATTCTGGTTCCCGCCAGCAGCCGGGAGCAGATGGATCTCTTCTCCGAAATGGTGCGGGAGGTCAACCGGACACAGGTGGCCGATGAGGAGATCCTCTCCGACCACGCCTACTATTATTCCCGGGAAAAGGATACCATCCTGATGTAGGATACGGACAGAGGAAACCGTAACGGCTTTCCCGGGCAGACAGACAGCTCCCGGAACCGCGGCAGTCCCTGCCGCAGTTCCGGGAGCATTTTCTGTACATTGTGCAGCCTTATTTTTTGGTTTTTCCACCGGAAGCTGTCTTCTTCTCCGGCTTCCCGGCTGTCTGTTTCACAGTTTCTGTTTTCTTTTCCGCAGCTCTGGCAGGCTTTTTCTCCGGCTCTGCCGCCTTTTTGTCAGGCTCCGGAACCGTCTTCGCCGCCGTCTCTGCCGTCTGCTTCGCAGCTTCCTGGGCCGCTTTCTTTTCCGCCTCTTCTTTCGCCTTTTTCTTGGCCGCTATGGTGGCTTTGCGCTTGGCGGCTGCAGCGGCTTTCTTTTTCGCGGCCTCTTCTTCCCTGCGTTTCCGCTCTTCCTCTTCCCGCTCTAACTGCTTCTCCAGGCGCATCCGCATCAGAAGCTCTTCCTCCCGGCGCTTCTGCTCCTGGCGTTCAGCCTCCTCCCGGCGTCTCTCCTCTTCACTCTTGCGCTTTTCCTCGTCGGCAATCAGCATATCGTAGATCTCCGCGTATTTCTCAGAAGAAGCCTTCCAGGAAAAGTCCATGGCCATTCCCCGGCGGATAATATCCAGCCACTCCTCCGGGTACAGTTCATAAATCTTGTGGGCATAGCGGATCATATAGAGCATCTCATGGGCGTTGTAATTATGGAAGGAAAATCCGGTCCCCGTGTGCTCGAACTCATTGTACGGCTCCACCGTATCCTTCAGCCCGCCGGTCTCCCGCACCATGGGAACCGTCCCGTAGCGCAGGCTCATCAGCTGGCTCAGGCCGCAGGGCTCGAACTGGGACGGCATCAGGAACGCGTCGCAGGATGCGTAAATCTTCTGCGCGGTTTCATCCGAGTAACAGATATTGGCCGATACCCGTCCGGGATATTTCCCCGCGTAATAACGGAACATATTCTCATACCGCTCCTCCCCGGTTCCCAGAACAATGATCTGCATCCGCTCGTCATAAAGGATCTCATCTAAGATATAATCCACCAGGTCAAATCCCTTCTGGTCCGTCAGACGGGATACCATGCCGATCAGGAACGCATCCTCCCGCACGGTAAGACCGTAGGACTCCTGCAGATCCGCCTTGTTCGCTTTCTTGTAGGCCGTAATATCCCCCGTAAACTTCTGCGCGATCTTCGGGTCTGTGGACGGATCCCAGCGGTCGTAATCCAGTCCGTTCAGGATGCCTGCCAGACGGTACGACTTCATCCGCATCAGGCCGTCCAGCCCCTCGCCGCCTTCCATGGTCTGAATCTCCTTCGCGTAGGATTCGCTGACTGTCGTCACATAATCCGAGAACACGACGCCGCCCTTTAACAGATTGGCCTGGCCGTAGCTCTCCAGCGTGTCCATGGTAAAATAGTCCGCCGGCAGTCCTGTCACGTCGCGGATCGCGTCGATATACCAGCGCCCCTGGAACTTCAGGTTGTGGATGGTGTACACCGTGCGGATATGGCGGTAAAAATCATCCCCCCGAAACTGTGCCTCCAAAAAAACCGGGATCAGACCGGTCTGCCAGTCGTGGCAGTGGATCACATCCGGGCGGAAGCCGATAACCGGCAGAGCCGTCAGCACCGCCTTGGAAAAATACGCGAACTTCTCCGCGTCCTGATAAATCTGGCCGTAAGGCGCCGGCCCGGCAAAATAATACTCATTATCAATAAAATAGTAGGTAATGCCGTTCTCTTCTAACTGGTAGATCCCGGCATACTGCGTCCTCCAGTTCAGCTGCACCTGGCATTCTGCCACCAGCTCCAGCCGCCCGGACACAGACTCGTCCATACACAGATACTTCGGGATCACCACCCGCACATCATAATCCGATTTCGGAAAATACCCCGGCAGGGATCCGGCCACATCCGCCAGCCCGCCTGTTTTGATAAAAGGAACCGCTTCAGAGGAAGCAAATAAAATATGTTTCATATTACCCCTTTCCTGGGCGCCCGGCCCATAAAGGTATCCCCTCCCAACAGGGATCACCCCACATAAAAAATCTCTCACTTTTCCGGCTCATTGATTACATGATACTATATTTTCCCTGCCAAAACCAGAGATTTTTCATATTTCGGGGCTTTTTTTCCAAAAGGATTTTTATTTACTTCAACGTTTTCCTTATTTCAGCAGAAACCGGGGCAGTCTGCAGCCCCGCCCTCAGGTATGCTGCCTGTAATCCAGGCGGATCTTGTCGGCAATCAGCGCGATAAACTCCGAATTTGTCGGTTTTCCCTTCCCGTTATGTATGGTATATCCGAATAATTCGTCGATGGTATCCATTTTTCCCCTGCTCCAGGCTACTTCTATGGCGTGCCGGATCGCCCGTTCCACACGGCTGGAGGTTGTCTGGTATTTTTTCGCTATGGTGGGGTAGAGGATCTTCGTGATGGAATTCAGCATCTCGATGTCGTTGACCGACATAATGATCGCCTCCCGGAGATACTGGTAGCCCTTGATGTGCGCCGGGACGCCGATCTCGTGGATGATATTGGTCACATCGCTTTCCAGGCTGTGCATCCTCTCCCCGCGCCCGTCTGCAAGCCGTTCATTCTGCCGGATCTTTCCGGGCTGCTTCGCCATACTGTTTTTCGTCAGCTTGATCCTGGCCAGCAGCGCCTCCTGGTCAAAGGGCTTCATGATATAATAGGACGCCCCCAGCCGGAACGCGTCTTCCGTCACATTCTCCTGCCCAATCGCGCTGATAATAATAAAATCCGGATGTTTCTTCATATTTTTATCTTTGTTCATTCGGTCCATGACCCCCAGCCCGTCCAACTTTGGCATCACAATATCCAGCAGTACAATATCCGGCTCTTTTTCCCGGATCACTTCGCAGGCCTCCTCCCCGTTCCTGGCGGTTCCCACCACATGAAGCTCGTTGTCCCGGGAAACAAGATCCGTCAGCATTCGGACCATATTTTCATTATCGTCGGCAATCGCTACTTTTATCAACGCATTAACACTCCTTTTCTTCCATTTTTTTGAGGACAAATGTATTATAAAATGAAGAAGGGAGATTTTTTGTCGAGGCAGGTCAATACCATTTCCAAATCTTTCCTATTCCAGCATATCTTCTATGAAAATCCCATATCCCTCCTGCGGGTCGGACACAAACACATGGGTGACCGCTCCGATGATCTTCCCGTCCTGCAGGATCGGCGCCCCGGACAGTCCCTGGATAATACCTCCGGTCCTGTCGATCAGGTTCTGGTCTGTCACACGGAAACGGATGCTTTTGTTGGTCTCGGAGGGATTGAGATCTACCTGGTCGATCTCGATGTCGTAAGAGGCAAATTCCCCGTCCAGCTCCACGAAAATCTGCGCCGCGCCGCTTTTAATCTCCTGTTTATACCCCACCGGCACCGGCTGCATGTCCTGCAGTTCCTCCGGCAGGGAACTTAAGGTTCCGTAAATTCCCTCCTCGTTATTTTCCTCAATTACCCCGATTTCATTTCCGGCATAATACTGGATCTGTCCCACTAACTCGCCGGGATTTCCCTTCTCCCCGCGCACAATGCGGACGACCTCCGCCAGATACGCTTTTCCCTCTGACATATCCACCTGGCTCTCCGTATCCGTGTCGCTGATACTGTGCCCCAGCGCCCCGAAATTTCCCTCTGCGTCCACATAGGTCAGCGTGCCGATCCCGGCCATGTCATCCCGCACCCATGCCCCGATGCGGTACTGCCCGTTCCCGCAATTTACCGGAGTAACCTCACATTCCATCTGCTCCCCTTCCCGGCTGACGGTCAGAACCACCGCTTCACCGCCGGAAGCATTCACCTGCCGGATCAGTTCTTCTTTCTCAGAAACCGGCTGGCCGTTGACTGCTAAAATATAGTCCCCGGCCTTCAGGATATGCCTGGCCGGGCTCTTCTGGCTCCCGTTTTCTGTCTCCACATCCCCGGCGTCCACCACCAGCACCCCGTCTGTGTGGACGTATATGCCGATGGGCACGCCGCCGGGGATCACCTTGGTATCGTCCACGATATGGACCGTCACATCCCCAACCGGAATGATCCCCAGCAGACGGACTTCCATCTCATAAGTGCCGCATTCTTTGGTGCTCAGCATCCCGAAGGATTCCACCGTCCCGTCTCCGGATTTCACGGTTTTCGTCACCGGCAGAAAATGGCCGAGAGAAACCTCCGTCCCCTTCTGTACAGACAGCGTTTCCGGGATATAGTCCTGGAGAGAAAGTCCCGCGAAGCCAAGCAGCCCAAGCAGGTAAATGCCGAAGATCCTTCCCCTGTATGTTCTGTAAAAATGTAAAACGTCTTTTTTTTCTGCCCGGATGTCCCTGTCCACGGAATGTTTCCTCCTTTGCCACATATTTTCCCATGAAAAAAGGATGCCTTTACAGGCACCCTCTTTTATTATATTTCATTTTTCTTTTTACACACTGTATGTTCTTACCGCATCTGCCATATCTTTCATTTCTCTGGCGTTCTCCAAAACGGTATCCGTGATCTTTACGCCGCCCAGCATACGCGCCAGTTCCGCGATACTTTCCTCCCGATCCAGCATACGGATGCTGGAAATCGTCGACGCGTCGCTGGAAGTTTTTTCAATCAGAAAATGCGTGTCCGCCATCGCCGCGATCTGGGGCAGGTGGGTAATGCAGATCACCTGATGGCTACCTGCGGTGAGTTTGATCTTTTCCGCCACCATCTGGGCGGTCCGTCCGCTGATCCCGCTGTCAATTTCATCAAAAATCAGCGTCTCCGTCTCGTCATTCTGCGCCAGCACCGTTTTCAGCGCCAGCATAATCCGGGAGAGTTCGCCGCCGGAAGCCACCGAGTCCAGAGGCTTTAAAAGTTCCCCCGGATTGGTGGAGATCAGGAAGCGCGCCTCATCCCACCCGTTTGCCGTATAGTGACTGAGCTTTGTAAACTCCATCTCAAACTGTACGTCCAGGAAATTCAGGGACAGCAGGGCGTCCCGCACCGCCGCCGTGAGTTCTGCCGCTTTTGATTTCCGGATCCGGGATACCTCCGCCGAGATATGCTCTAATTTTTCTTCTGCTTCTCTCAGTTTCTGCTGCAGTCCCTGTCTGTATTCCTCAAAATGCAGCAGCTTTTCCACCGCCGCCTCTTTTTCCTTTTTCTGTTCCAGTATCAGTTCGATGGTTCTGCCGTATTTGGCCTTCAGCTGGTTGATCAGATCCAGCCGTTTTTCCACCTCCGAAAAACGCTCTTCTGAAAATTCAAAATCGTCCAGATACCCGGAGAGATCCCGGTTGAAATCTGCCAGCAGGCTGTCAATCTCCTGCAGCTGTCCGGCCAGTCCGGACAGAGCTTCGTCATATTCCGCTGCGGACAGCAGCGCCCGGACTGCCGAGCCGATCTGGTCGGAGGCGCAGCTCATCCCCTCTGCGCAGAGCTCCCTGCATTCCGCCGCGGCCTCTAAGATTTTCCTGCCGTGGGCCAGCCTCCGGTAGTCAGCCTCCAGCTCCTCATCTTCTCCCGGACACAGTCCCGCCCCGGCGATCTCATCCGCCTCATACTGCAGGAAGGACAATTCCCTGGCCCGCTGTTCCTCATCGAGAGACGCCTCCTCCAGCTCTTTTTTACAGGCCGCGTACACCTGAAAACAGGAGGAGAGCTCCTGCAATTTCCCTTCCAGCTCCTTTTTGGCATAGCTGTCCAGGTATTTCATATGGTTCTTTTTGGCCAGCAGGGACTCGTGCTCATGCTGGCCGTGAATGTCGATCAGCAGCGAAGCTACCCGCCGCATCTGGGCGGCGGAAACCGTCTCGGAATTGATCCGGCAGACGCTCCTCCCGGTAGCCAGAATCCTGCGGCTCATAATGATCTCCCCGTCTTCCGGGAACACCTCTAACTCCGCCAGAGCCTCCGCCTGGTGCGGCTGGTCTACAGAAAATACCAGCTCTACGAAAGCAGAGTCCGCATCTTCCCGGAGAATGGTTTTCGGCACTTTTGCCCCCAGCGCCAGGTTGATGGAACCGATGATAATGGACTTTCCGGCTCCCGTCTCCCCGGTGAGGATATTGAGTCCGGAACCGAAGTTCACCTCCGTTTCCCGGATCAGCGCCAGATTCTTCACGTGCAAATTCAGTAACATGTTCTGCCCTTTCTACTCTCTCTCATCTGCAGAATCATCCAGACGGAGCAGCTTTTTCAGCTGCCTCATCAGGTTGATGGTATCCTCCACGGTGCGCACCGCGCACATGATGGTATCGTCCCCCGCGATGCTCCCCACAATCTCATGGTGATTCATGGAATCCAGGGAGGCGGCCACAGCCATCGCCATACCGGCCACCGTTTTGATCACTAAGATATTCTGCGCCATATCAATGGAAACCACGCCCTCCTGGAAGACGCGGATATATTTCGCGTCCATGGAGTCCTGCACATCTGACAAAAGGACATATTTCTGACGTCCCCCGCTTACCGCCACCTTGCTCAGCTTCAGTTCGCGGATATCCCTGGACACGGTAGCCTGCGTCACATGATAGCCGGATTTATTCAGGAGGTCGCACATCTCTTCCTGCGTGCCGACCTCCTCCCGGCGTATAATCTCCAGAATCTTCGCATGTCTTTTTTCTTTCATGATAAATCTTCCCCCGACTTCTGTTCTATCAGCGGTATTCCTGCATCTTCTTCCTCAGGATCTGCAGGAAACTCAGCTGGTTCAATTTCATGACCTTGGCGCACCCTTCCGCCTTTTTGACCAGGATCCGGTCGCCGATCCGCATATGCATGAAACGGTCGCCGTCAAAACTGACCTCCGCCGTCTCGTCTTCCTCCGGCCGGCGCTTTACCAGCATCACCTCGATCTGCGCGTCTGCCCCCACCACAATGCTGCGGCTGGAAAACGACTGGGGATTGATCGGCGTAATCAGAAGAAGCTTGATCTTCGGATCCACGATCGGCCCCCCGGCCGACATACTGTAGCCGGTGGACCCGGTGGGCGTGGAAATTATCACCCCGTCGGCGCTGTAGGTGGTCAGATACTCGCCCCCCACGCGGATTACCAGGTTGATGATCTGCGCGCTTCCCACCCGGTGGATCACAATGTCATTCATGGCAGCCGTCGCCTCCGACTGCGCCCCGTCCACCAGGCTGTAGCCCTCTAACATCATCCGGTCCTCCACCTCATACTGGTCTTCAAACATCCGGTCGATGGCCGGGAAAACGGAAATTTTGTCCAGCTCGCACAGATACCCTAAGGTTCCCAGGTTCACGCCGATCAGCGGAACCCCGATCCCCGCCATATCCCTGGCTGCCCGCACCAGTGTTCCGTCGCCGCCCAGCACAATCACGCACTCGGCGTTCACCTCCTCTTTGCTCAGAGAAGCCAGCACCCGGTCTGCCCAGTCAATCTTGCTGCTCAGGAAAAAATTGCAGTATCCCCCCCTGGCCGCGATATAATCCTGGATCGAATGTGTGACGGCCAGGTTCGGATCCCTCTGTTCATTGGTAATGATATAAAAACGTTTCATTTCTCTTTGTCCAGCTCCCCATGGGCCGCCGCAACCACCGCAGCGGCGCTGATCTCTTCCGCCATTGTCCCGCGTCCGTCTTTTTTCAGATGCACCAGGTATTCGATATTCCCCTCCGGCCCCTTGATCGGGGAATAATCCAGATGCAGTACAGAAAAACCGTTTTCCACAGCAAAGGAGAGGATTCGTTCCACCACCTCCAAATGGACCTTCGGGTCGCGGACAACACCTTTTTTCCCTACCTTTTCCTTTCCCGCCTCAAACTGGGGCTTGATCAGGCAGGCCATCTGTCCGCCGTCCTTTAAAAGCTCCCGGGCCGGGATCAGCACTTTCGTCAGGGAAATAAAAGACACATCCACAGACGCGAAATCCAGCGCGTCGCCGATATCCTCCGGCGTCACATAGCGGATATTGGTCTTTTCCATGCAGACCACCCGCTCATCCTGCCGGAGCTTCCAGGCGAACTGCCCGTAGCCCACGTCCACCGCATAAACCTTTGCCGCCCCATTCTGCAGCATACAGTCTGTAAATCCTCCGGTGGAGGCGCCGATGTCCATACAGACCTTCCCGGCAAGATCCAGCCCGAAGCGTTCCATCGCCTTTTCCAGCTTCAGTCCGCCCCGGCTGACATATTTCAATGTATTTCCATGTACTTCTATGGCCACAGAATCCTCAAAGACAGCCCCGGCCTTATCCTCCCGCTGGTTGTCCACGAATACGTTCCCGGCCATGATCATCGCCTTGGCCTTTTCCCGCGAGGGAGCCAGGTTCCTTTTCACCAAAAGTACGTCCAGTCGTTCTTTCATCCCAGTAAAACCTCTTCTATTTTTGCAGCCACCGACTCCGGATCCAGTCTCAGCTGTGCATGCAGCTCTGACACGGACCCGTGGGGGACAAACTGATCCTCAATCCCGAAACAGAGGAGCCGGGTATCCTGTCCTGTCTTTTCCAGACATTCCCCCACTGCATCGCCATATCCGCCATGAAGCAGATTCTCTTCCATCGTAACAATCAGGCGGTGGCTCTGCGCCGCTTTTTTCACTGCGTCAGCATCCACCGGCTTCACAAACCGCGCGTTCACCAGGGAACAGGAGCGACCCTTCTGATGCAGGAGCTCCCGTACCTTCATCGCCTGCTGCACCATATTTCCCACGGCAAAAATGACCGTCTCTGACTCCTCATACAGCCATTCGCTCCTGCCGTATTCGATCCGGGACCGGAATTCCTTCAGCCCGTCATAAGCCTGACCCCTGGGATAGCGGATGGCAACCGGCCCCTGCCAGCGGGAGGCGAACCAGAGCATGTCCGCTAACTCCCATTTGTTTTTCGGCGCCATCACCGTCATATTCGGCATCAGGGAAAGATAGGAAAGATCCATAATCCCCTGGTGGGTCTCGCCGTCCGCCCCTACCAGCCCGGCCCGGTCCACCGCAAAGATCACCGGCAGGTTCTGGATACAGACATCATGAACCAGCTCGTCAAACGCCCGCTGCAGGAAAGAGGAATACACGGCAAATACCGGATGCAGCCCTGCCGCCGCCATTCCGGCCGCAAAAGTCACCGCGTGTCCTTCCGCGATCCCCACGTCAAAAAAACGCTCCGGGTACTGGCTGCGGAACCGTTTCAGCCCGGTCCCGTCCGCCATAGCGGCCGTAATCGCCACAATGTCCTCCTGTTTCGCCGCCACCCGGCACAGGGCGGCGGAAAACACATCCGTATAATCCGGCTTTTCCTTGGCCTTCACCGGCTGTCCGGTCTCCACCACAAACGGCCCCGTCCCGTGAAAACGATCCGGGTTCAGCTCCGCCGGAAGGTAGCCGCGCCCCTTGTCTGTCTGTACATGCACGACCACCGCCCCGCTGACCTTTTTGGCCTCCTGGAAAATCTGCACCATATCCGTCAGATTATGCCCGTTGACAGGGCCCAGGTAAGTCACTCCCATATTTTCAAAGATCATCCCAGGAATCAGAAGCTGCTTTAAGCTGCTCTTCATCTTATGGATCCGCCGGGCTACCCTGTCCCCGTAGGGCCTGCGCTCCAGGGAAGAATGCACATCGCTTTTAAACTCCTGGTAGTCCCTGGCCGTACGCAGGGAAGCCAGATGCTTGGACAGACCTCCCACATTTTCCGAGATAGACATCTTATTGTCATTGAGGACAATCATAAAATTCGTCTTCAGATCCGACGCATTGTTCAGCGCCTCCCACGCCAGCCCGCCGGTCAGCGCGCCGTCGCCGATCACGGAAACCACATGGTAGCTTTCCCCCCGCAGGTCCCTGGCTCTGGCAAAGCCAAGGCCGGCGGAAACCGAAGTAGAACTGTGCCCCGTATCAAAACAGTCGCAGTCGCTCTCCGTCCGTTTGGGGAATCCGCTCATTCCGCCATACTGCCGCAGATGCTCAAACCCCGCCTTTCTCCCGGTGAGGATCTTATGGGTATAGGACTGGTGCCCCACATCCCAGATCAGCTTATCCTCCGGGAAATTAAGCACAAGGTGCAGAGCCATCGTCAGCTCCACCGCTCCCAGATTGGAGGCCAGATGACCTCCGGTTCTGGATATATGTTCAATCAGAAACTCCCGGATCTCCTGCGCCAGCTGAGGCCAGAGCCTGGGATCCAGTCTCTTTATGTCATTTTCTTTTTCAATCATATCAAGGACAGACATCGTTTCTCTCCTTTTATCCTGTCATTCGTTTTCTCCCGGCCTACTTTTCCCTGTTTACCAGATAACGGATCAGCCCGGTCAGAAATTCGTTCTGCACCGGAAGCGATTCCATGATTTCCACCGCCCGCTGCGAGATCCTTTCCACATCTGCACAGGCCTGGTCAATCCCCCGCAGGGTCACATAGGTGGTCTTCTGATTCTTCTCGTCGCTGCCCACCGGCTTGCCAAGCACGGCCTCATCGCCGATGACATCCAGAATGTCATCCTGGATCTGGAACGCCAGTCCCACATCCTTCGCCGCCCGGGAAATCTTTTCCTGCGCATCCTGGTCCGCGCCTGCCAGCACCGCGCCGATCAGCATGGCCGACTCGATCAGCGCCCCGGTCTTCAGTTCATAAATAAAGTCCAGCTTTTCCCGGGACAGGGGCTGACCCTCTGACTCTACATCCACCACCTGGCCGCCCAGCATCCCGTAAATCCCCGCGTTTCCGGCAAGGATCTGCAGCGCTTTTCCCACATGGGGATCCGAAGGCTCCATCTCCCATGCCTTCAGCGCCGTCTCGTAAGCAAAATTCAGCAGACCGTCGCCTGCCAGGATCCCCATGGCCTCGCCATAGACCACATGCGTCGTCTTCCTCCCCCGGCGGTACGCATCGTTATCCATCGCCGGAAGATCGTCATGGATCAGGGAGTAGGTGTGGATCATCTCCAGCGCCGCCATAAACGGCTCCACAACGGCCGATTCCCCGCCGAACAGCCGGTAGGTCTCCAGCATCAGCATGGGGCGCAGCCGCTTCCCGCCGGCCAGGAAGCTGTAATTCATCGCCTCGATCACCGTTTTCTGGAATCCGGTCTCTTTGGGCAGGTACTTTGTGATGATCTCCTCCACCTGCCCTGTATGTGTCTGAATTTCTTCTCTGATATTCATGTTTCTGCCTTTCCGGGTACCTTTCCCCTGAACGCCGGGGGAACTGTCCCTATTCCTGCGCGTCAAAGGGGACTTCCTCCCCGTTCTGTGCAATCACCATCATCTTTTTCTCCACCAGGTCCAGCTTCTGGCTGCACTGGCGGATCATCTTCATCCCCCTCTCATAGAGGGCAAAAGCTTCCTCTAAGGAAACCTCCGGTGATTCCATTTTTTCCATAATCTGATCCAGTTCCCCGAACATTTCCTCCAGGGAAATTCCCTCCGGAACGGAAACGTCCGGATTCTGTGTCTGTTCCGTCATTTTTCCACTCTTTCCGCCGCAGCGCGGCCTGTCCTGTTTCTTCCTGCCTCCGCCTGCGGACGTCATTTCTCCGATAAGCGGTTCGCCTGTATTTCCTCCACCCGCGCCGTCAGGCTGCCGTCTGCCAGCCAGGCGCGGATCCGGTCTCCTTTTTGCACAGCCGCCGCACTGCGGATACTCTTTCCATTCTCATCCGCCACAAAGGCATACCCGCCCTGCAGCTTCTTTAACGGGGAATATCCATCCAGCGCCGCCGCGTAAATCTCCATCCGGTGCCTCTTTTCTGTCAGGATCTGCCCCGCCCGCGTCGTCATCTGCTTCCGGCCATCCTCCAGCCGTCCGCGCCCGGACGCCAGCAGCTCTTCCATTCTCCTCTGCAGGCGCTCCTGACAGTCCGCCGACCGCTGCCGCTGCTCGAAAAGCTTCGTCTTCGGGTTCAGCAGCTGAAGCTGTCTCTGATAAGCGAAAAGCCGCTCCTCCGCCTGGGAAAGCTTCCGGCTGATGCACCGGTTGAACGCTAACTTCGCAGACGTCATCTGATCCGCCGCCTGCCGGTAATCATAAACCGCCAGCTCCGCAGCCGCCGAGGGCGTCGGCGCCCGCAGATCCGCCACAAAATCGGCAATCGTAAAATCTGTCTCATGTCCCACCGCCGAAATCACAGGAACCGGGCAGCCGAAAATCGCCCGCGCCACGCTCTCCTCATTAAAGGCCCACAGATCCTCGATGGATCCGCCTCCCCGGCCAACGATGATCACATCCACGCCGTGCTCCGTCAGGGCATGGATCCCGCTGACGATGGATGCCGCCGCGCCCTCCCCCTGTACCTGCGCCGGATAAAGGATCACCTGTACGAACGGGTTGCGCCTGCGGGAGATATTCTGGATATCCCGCACCGCCGCTCCCGTGGGGGCTGTCACCACGCCCACCCGGGAAGCGAAGCGGGGGATCGGCTGTTTATATTCCGGGGCAAACATCCCCATTTCCTCCAACTCTCTTTTCAGCGCCTCAAACCGCTGGTATAAAAGCCCGGCTCCCTCCAGCAGGATCTCCTCCGCGTAGAGCTGGTATTTCCCATCCCGCTCATAGACCCGGATGGAACCGAGGACGACACATTTGTCCCCCTCCTTCATCCGGAACTTCAGCCCCTTTTTGCGGGATCCGGAAAACATCACCGCCTGCAGCACGCCGGTCCTGTCCTTTAACGTAAAATAAATATGTCCGGAGGAATGATACTTACAGTTCGATACCTCGCCACGCACATAAATGTGGCTCATCATAAAATCCTGCGCGAACATATTCTTAATGTAGGCATTGACCTGTCCTACCGAGTAAATATTTCCTGTCATGCCAGCTTTGCAAGGATTCCGTTGACAAATCCGGCTCCCTGATCGGTACCGTAAATCTTTGCCAGCTCCACGGCCTCATTGATGGCCACAGACACCGGAATCTCCTCCTCATATTTCATCTCATAAACCGCCAGGCGGATGATGGCCAGCTCTGCCTTCGCCATACGTCCGGTCTTCCACCGGTCAGCGCGGCTGTTGATCAGTTCGTCGATCTCGCTCAGATGCTGATAAATATCCCTGACCTTCGCCGTGATATAATCAGAATCCTTCTCCCTCAGCTCCCCCAGTCCCTTCAGGGAAAGCTGCAGATGCTCCTCCCATTCCTGATTTCCATAAAACTCTGTCTGGAACAGAATTTTGAAGATCTGCTCCCTGATCTCTCTTCGACTCATAGATTCCTCCCTTAATGCGAACAATCGGGGTGTCATAGACACCCCTGTAATCTCAGACGGCAGAACCCTGCCGGGAATACACGCCGGTCTCCGGCTCCCCTGCTTAAACGCCTGCCTTCATATCTACTTCCGCAATCCTCACATTGACGCCGGCCACCTGAAGCCCCGTCATATTCTCAATCGCGGACTTGACACGCTCCTGTACCTTCTGTGAAACCTCCGGGATGGCGTATCCATAGGCAATGTTCAGCGTCAGGTAAACGCTCACCTGCTCCTGCTCTACGGATACCCGCACGCCCTTGGACAGATTCTTGATCCCCAGGCGGCTCACCAGATCCTTGGTAATATTCCCGCCCATGGAGGTCACCCCGTCCACTTCTGTGGCGGCGAGTCCTGCAATGATGGCAACCACCTCGTCTGCCACCTGGACCTCTCCCATGGTATCTGCTTTTAATTTGATGCCTTTTCTATCTTCAGCCATGAAAAACCCTCCTTGTTTTCTGCCATACACCTGAATTTCCTTTAGTATATCAAATATTTCAGCGTTTGAAAACCGTTTCTTCCGGCAAATTCGCGGTTCC
Organism: uncultured Lachnospiraceae bacterium; assembly: GCA_944380065.1. GTDB lineage: Bacteria > Bacillota > Clostridia > Lachnospirales > Lachnospiraceae > Eubacterium_I. The sequence goes on along the minus strand of CALWGM010000150.1, from coordinate 14,179 downwards.
GGGAAAATTCTTTTATTGTTTCCCGGCCGCGGCAGCTTCCGGTTCCCCGCCTTCCGCCATGCGGATCAGCTCCTGCTCCGTGATCACCGGGATCCCCAGACTCCGCGCCTTGTCCAACTTGGAGCCGGCGTTTTCCCCCGCCACCAGATAGCTGGTTTTTTTGCTGACGCTGCCGGTGGATTTGCCGCCGTGCTTTTCAATGTACTCCCCGATCTCTTTACGCCCGAAATGCTCTAAAGTCCCGGTGGCCACAATGGTCAGCCCCTCCAAGGTCCGGGAACCGGCTTCCCTGTCTGCCGCATCCATATTCACTCCCATGTCAGTCAGTTCCCGCAGCATCGCCCGGTTTTCCTCGTCCCGGAAAAAATGGCAGATCGACCGGGCCGTGATCTCCCCCACGTCCGGCAGCTGTACCAGCTCCTCTTCGCCGGCCTCCGCCAATTCCCACAGGCTGCCGTAATGCTTCATGATCTGCCGGGCGGAAATCCTTCCCACATTGCGGATGGCAAACCCGGTCAGCAGCTGATCCGGCGCGTTCTGTTTGGATCCCTCAATCGCTGCTAAAATCTTGTCCGTATTTTTTTCTTTCCCCAAAATGCCTTTTTCAATCAATTCTTCCCGGTGTTCATGCAGCCGGTAAATATCCGGGATATTCCGGATGTACCCCTGTTCCACCAGCGCGTTGATGTATTTGGAGCCGAAATTTTTAATATCCATGGCGTCCTTCCCCACAAAATACGCCAGCGTCCGCTTCAGCTGCGCCGGACAGGAGGGGTTGTCACAGTAAATATCACTGGTATCCTCATCCTTTGTCAGAGCCGCTCCGCAGACCGGACAGTGATCCGGCGCCCGGTACTCCTGCCCCGTCTGTTTCACCACCCGCACAATAGCCGGGATGATTTCCCCCTGCTTCCGGCAGATGGCGGTACAGCCCTCGGAAATCCCCATACTGCGGATGAAATCTGCGTTGTGGAGCGTGGCTTTCTGCACGTTGGTTCCGCAGAGACGCACCGGTTCCCGGAAGATCGCCCGGAAGGTCATCTTCCCGGTTCTCCCCACATTGACCTCGATCCTGTCGATCACAACCTCTTTTTCCTCCGGCGGATATTTGTAGGCAATATGCCCGGCAGAGTATTTGCTCCCCGCCGGGAAATCCGCCCGGTAAGCCACCTGGTCGATCTTGACCACCGCCCCGTCCAGGTCATAGGGCAGATCTCCCCTGGACTCGCCGATGGCATGGATCGCCTCCAGTACCTGCTCCGGCGTCCCGCAAACCGTATGGCGGACACAGGCAATCCCATTGTCCTGCAGAATCTGCAGGCTTTTCCCGTGTGATTCCATCAGATCCACCCCGTTATCGCGGGCGTCCTGTACGTTGAATACAAACATTTTCAGGCCGCGCTGTCTGACTACCCGGGAGTCCAGCTGGCGCAGCGTTCCCGCCGCCAGGTTGCGCGGATTGGCCGCCGTCCGTTTCCCGGCCTCCTCCTGCTGTTCATTAAACCGCTCAAAGTCTGCATGGGACATGTAGACCTCGCCCCGCAGCTCCACATAGCCCGGCAGCCCGATCTGTCTGGCCACGTCCGGGATCACCAGCGCATTCTGCGTCACGTCTTCGCCCACCAGCCCGTTGCCGCGGGTCTCCGCCAGCGTCAGCGCTCCATCCTGGTAGCGGAGCGTCATACTGAGGCCGTCGATCTTTTCTTCCACAGAAAACCGGGCGTCCGGATGCACCCGCTGTACGGATTCCACCCACGCAGTGACCTCTTCCTCGGTAAATACATCCTGGATGCTGAGCATGGGCACATTGTGCACCACCTCCACGCCCGCTTCCCGCTTTGTAGTCCCGCCCACCTTCTGTGTGGGGGAATCCGGCGTCACCCATTCCGGATGCTCCTTCTCCATGGCCTTCAGCTGAAGCATCAGCTGGTCATATGCAAAATCCGTGATCTCCGGCGCGTCCTGGTTATAATAACGGTCCATATGATAATCGATTGTCCGGATCAGCTCTTCGTATTGTTTCTTCTCGTCCATGTCCTCTCCTCCTGCTTCTTTCCCGGCGTGCTGTAAGAATTTCTGGTCAGCCGGTACAGTTCCTGCTTTTCCTTTGCGGTCAGCGGACGCCAGGTACCCGCCTTCAGATTTCCCAGACGGATGTTCATGATCCGCACCCGCACCAGACGCGTCACCTGGTAGCCGAACGCCTCGCACATCCTGCGGATCTGGCGGTTGTACCCCTGGGTCAGGATGATCGTAAATCTGTGTTTGCCCTGTTTCTTCACATGGCAGGGGCGGGTGGTCACATCCAGTCCCTTCAGGTAAACGCCCCTTTGCATTCCCCGCAGGAAGCCGTCTGTCACCTCCCGGTCCACGGTCACCACATACTCCTTTTCATGGTAATTGCCGGCCCGCATGATCCGGTTCACTAACTCCCCCTGGTTCGTCAGCAGGATCAGCCCTTCCGAATCCTTATCCAGGCGTCCCGCCGGGTAAATCCGTTTGGGATAATTTATGTAATCAATGATGTTATTCTTTTCTCTTTTCTCCGCCGTGCACACGATCCCCCGGGGCTTATGGAAGGCGATCAGGATCTCCTCCTCCTCCATCTCTACCAGTTTCCCGCAGAACCAGACGCGCTCGCCGGGCAAAACCTGATCGCCCATCTGCGCCGTCCTCTCCCCGATCCGCACATGGCCGGCCATAATCTCACGGTCGGCCGCGCGCCTGGAACAGACGCCGGCCTCACTGAGATATTTGTTGATCCGCATCCCATCCTGCCTGCTTTTTCCTTCGCTCATTCCTGTATTGCCCTCGCTTTCCCCGGACGGGACATTGCCTTCCTTCGGCTGCCGCTCTACGCCCGGTTCCCGTAACGCTTCATTTTCTCCTGATTATCTTCTTCAAAATCAATCATTTCCCTGGCCAGCTCTGTGGCGTAGATCCCGGCGTTCCTGTATTTATGGATCGCCTTTTTCAGCTCCTCGGTACCGCGCTGATTTCCTTTGCGGATCATTTCCGCCACCTGGGATGTCCGGCCAGACACAGCCGTTTTCATCCTGACTGCCACTTTCAGCATCCCGGACGTCAGGGGACCCGGTTCGGCCGCGTCTTTCCCCGACTGCCGGAGCCGTTGTCTGGCCCGCTGCTCAAACTCCTGCATTTTCCCTTCCTGGACATGCAGTTCATAGGCAAACTCTTCGTCGTAAACATCCTTTAAAACCTCATGGATGGCCTCTCTTCCCATGCTGGAATTCCTGCAGATCTCATGCAGCAGGCGTTCTTCATCATTTTCACTCATTGGAAATACCTCCTTTTTCAGAAGTATCTCCCCAAATATGAGTTTCTATGTGGCTTCCTGTGATTTTACCGGAAGTCTCTGACTTTTGCCGCACGCCGGACAGGGCAGAACAGGGAACAGAATCACTCTGTTCCCTGTCCGTTTTTCTTATCCAACCGGCTGCGCGGATATGTAATCCGACCTGATATATCCTTCGATATCACCGGTTCTTACTTTAATCCATCCGTTACTGGTGACTGCGATCTGGCGCACCTGCGCACCGCGGGCGGCAGATGCCAGCGCGGCAGAACCTTCATTGGGCTGCTGCCGGATATTGACGGTATCATTCACATACACCCAGGCGCGGTTCTCTGTCTCTGTCACCGTGTCGGCCGGCGTCTGAGCCTGCTGTTGCTGCTGCGGCTGCTGTTCCTGCTGCGGCTGCTGTTCCTGACCGGCCTGCTGCTCCTGCTGCGGCTGCTGCTGTTCCTGTCCGGCCTGCTGTTCCTGCTGAACCTGCTGCTGGGCCTCCGCCTGCTCCTGCTGCATCGCCGCCTGATGCTCTGCCGTCCAGGCATTCACCGCATTCGCCAGCGTCTCCTCCACCATCGTCTTCAGCGCCGGATCCTGCTCCAGGGCCTGCTCATAATTCGTCTGAACCCCGGCCTGCAGCGCGATCACATCATCCCCGGTCTGATACTCCTGGATCATCTGCACGATTTCCTGATCCAGCGAATATTCCTGATAGGTCAGGTTAAACGGGCTGTAGGTATTATCAATATAGAACTCCCCGTTCTCATCGGTGCGCACATAGAAGAAATCCATCCCCGGTGCAGCCGTACCCACATCCTGATATTTCACCTCAAAGGAGGCCGATACCACATAGGAACCCTCCTCCGCCCCGGTCTTGGTATAACAGGTAATATCCTGGTATTCTTCCACATACCCGCTGTACATCTGGATATAACTCTTCTCCGCATCCGACATGGGATAGGCAATTTTCAGAATCGAGTCTGTATCGCCGGCCGCGTAGCAGGTGTAGTACTCTGTGATCAGTTCGTTGACCTGTTCATTTTCATCCTTCTCATACTCCTGCTCCGTCAGGGACTGTTCCCTGTTCTCCGCCGCCTTCTGATCCATGTGCCGTCTGACGCCAAAGGCCAGGAGGCAGATCACCACAATCACCACGGCGATCCCGATGATGATCATGCGCAGATTCTTCCTGGCAATCTTCTGTACCTTTTCCACCTTGGCCGCGCCGGCGTCCACACTCCGGCGTCTGGTCTTTTTGCGGGAGAGCATCTCATCTTCAATCACCTCTCCCTCCGCCATCTTGGACTTGTCCCGCACGGACTCATGGGTGATAAACTCCAGATCCTCCGGCTCCTGCTTCATAAGCTCTTCTTCTTCCTGTTTTATTTCCTTTTTTTCAAGATCTGACATCTGAACCCCTCTTTTCTGTCTGACATCTGTATTTGTCCTGAATCGGACGCCTCCGCGCCCGCCGCTGTTCCAATTTTATTTTATCCCTGTCTGTTTTTTCGTATATGCGCAAACCATTTTATCATAATCACATCTGATGCGCAAGAAGCCAGCCTTCTTTGAATTCTAAACATTTTTTAAACTTTTCTTCCCTTTCCGGGATCAATCTGTTATAATAGGCCACACGCAAATATACACCTGTCAATACACATATATAGGGAGATAACAAGAGAATGGAAAAAGTAACATCATTTTTAAAGAAAAAAGATATTGAGATTTCTCTGAAACGCTATTTTATTGACGCCCTGGGCGCCATGGCCCAGGGACTCTTCTGTTCCCTGCTGATCGGCACCATCATCAACACCATCGGCCAGCAGGCAGGGATCCCCTACCTGGAGACCATCGGCGGATTTGCCACCGCCATGGCCGGTCCCGCCATGGCCTGCGCCATCGGACACGCTCTGAAATGCCCGCCCCTGGTATTGTTTTCCCTGATCGCCGTGGGCAGCGCGGCCAATCAGCTGGGCGGCGCCGGCGGACCGCTGGCCGTCCTGGTAATCGCCATCATTGCCTCGGAATGCGGCAAAGCGGTTTCCAAGGAAACGAAAGTGGACATTCTGGTTACCCCGGCGGTGACCATCTTTGTGGGCGTAGCCCTCTCTTCCCTGATCGCCCCGGCGATCGGCACGGCAGCCAACTGGCTGGGATCCATCATCATGTATGCGACGGAGCTGCAGCCCTTCTTTATGGGAATCGCTGTTTCCGTGCTGGTGGGGATCGCCCTGACGCTGCCCATCTCCTCCGCCGCCATCTGCGCGGCCCTGGGACTTACCGGGCTGGCAGGCGGCGCCGCTGTGGCCGGATGCTGCGCACAGATGATCGGCTTTGCCGTGATTTCCTTTAAGGAAAACCGCTGGGGCGGGCTGGTTTCCCAGGGCATCGGCACATCCATGCTGCAGATGGGAAATATCGTCCGCAACCCTAAAGTCTGGATCGCCCCGATCCTGGCCAGCGCCATCACCGGCCCCATCGCCACCTGTGTCTTCCATCTGGAAATGAACGGGGAACCGGTTTCTTCCGGCATGGGCACCTGCGGCCTGGTGGGGCAGATCGGTGTCTATACCGGCTGGGTGGCCGATGGAAAAACCATCACTGCCTTTGACTGGATCGGCCTGATCCTGATCTGTTTCATCCTGCCTGCCATCTTAAGCTGGATCTTTTATCAGGCGGAAAAGAAATTAGGCTGGGTCAAGGAAGGAGACCTGAAGCTGAACTAAACCTGCGTTTCATACAGGCCGGGGTGTCCCCCGGCCGTTCTTTTTTCCAGTTCCTGCCGGACTTCTTTCACCCGGCGGTGATCCTTCCCGGATGCATTGATCCCGATCACCACATCGCCGTCTATGACGACAGAAGGGAACTGGAAATCACACAGCGTCTGGTCGCTGCACACATTCACCGGGATCCCCCGCTCCTTACACGCCTGAAAAATCTGCCGGTTCAGCTCCTTATCATCGGTGGCCGCAAACACCAGATCGCGTCCCTCAAGGTCGCCGACGTCAAACGCCCTCCGGATCAGGCGTACCCTGCCCGTTTCCCCCAGCGCTCTCAGTGTTTCCGCAAACTGCGGGGCGACAACGGTAATCTGCCCCGCGAACTGCTGCAGCACACGCGCGCGGCGGGAGGCAATCCGCCCGCCGCCGGCAATTAGAATATTTTTTTCTGACAAATCCACATAGAGCGGAAAATACATCCCGCCGCTCATTTCTTAAAATACGTCCGGATCAGTTCCAGCACATGTTCCAGTTCTTCTTCCGTATGGGCGGCGGAAAGGAACATGGCCTCAAACTGCGCCGGCGCCAGATAAATCCCGGAATTCAGCATATAGCCGAAATAATCGGCATATTTTGCCGTGTCTGACGTTTTGGCAGTCTCATAATCCACCACTTCCCGGTCTGTAAAGAAAATGCTTCCCAGAGAACCGCAGGAGTTTACAACTGCACTCCCGCCTGTCTCCGCCACGATGCTGCGGATCTCCCCGAAGAACCATTCTCCCTTCCGGTTCAGCCCGGTATAGATCTCCGGGTGGTTCTTTAACAGGGAGAGCTGCGCATACCCTGCCGCCATGGCCACCGGATTGCCGCTTAAGGTTCCGGCCTGGTAAACCGGCCCCAGCGGCGCCACGCATTCCATGATCTCCCGCCGTCCACCGTATGCGCCCACCGGCATACCGCCGCCGATAATCTTGCCATAGGTAACCAGGTCGGCATCCACGCCAAAATATCCCTGCGCCCCTTCAAAGCCCAGGCGGAAGCCGGTGATCACCTCGTCAAAAATCAGTACAGCCCCGTATTTTGTACACAGGCTGCGGATCTCCTGCAGGAAACCGTCCTTCGGAGGCACAACTCCCATATTGGCTCCCACCGGTTCCAGGATCACAGCGGCGATCTCATCCGGAAACGCGTCAAACAGGCTCCGTACCGTATCAATATCATTGTAAACGGCAGACAGTGTATCCGCCGTGCAGCCTTTGGGAACGCCCGCGCTGTCCGGGATCCCGGCCGTCATCACGCCGGAGCCCGCCTGCACCAGCAGCGCGTCCGAATGTCCGTGATAACAGCCTGTAAACTTGACGATCTTATCCCGGCCCGTATAGCCCCGGGCCGCGCGGATCGCGCTCATCACCGCCTCCGTGCCGGAATTCACCATCCGTACCATGTCGATATTGCGCACATGGCGGCAGATCAGCTCCGCCATCTCCACCTCCCGGCGGGTGGCCGCGCCAAAACTGAGTCCGTTTTCACAGGCTTTGGCTACAGCCTCACGCACCGCCGGATGATTATGGCCGAGAATCATCGGTCCCCAGGATCCCACAAAATCCAGATACCGGTTCCCGTCTTCGTCTGTCATATACGCGCCTCCCGCACAGGCAATCATCCGGGGCGTCCTGCCTACAGAACCAAACGCCCGTACCGGGCTGTTGACGCCTCCCGGGATCACCCTGCAGGCGCGCTCAAATAATTTTTCTGATGTTGTCATCGCTGTCTCCTTATCCGATCTTTCCCTCTCTCATATACCGGGCGATCTCCTCCGCAAAATAGGTCAGGTAAATATCACAGCCCGCCCGGAATGCAGACGCCGCCGTCTCGCAGATAATCTTTTCTTCATCTATGTATCCCAGCTGCGCCCCGGCCTTGATCATGGCGTATTCGCCGCTCACACTGTAGGAAGCCACCGGTACATGCACCGCTTGCTTTACTTTGGCCACCATATCCAGGTAAGACATGGCAGGCTTCACCATAATGATGTCCGCCCCCTCGTCCACGTCTAAAAGCGCCTCTTTGATGCCCTCCCGGCTGTTGTGGTAATCCATCTGATAGCTTTTCCGGTCTCCGAAAGCCGGCGCGGAGCCTGCCGCATCGCGGAACGGCCCGTAAAAAGCGGAAGCGTATTTTACGGCGTAGGACATGATCGGCGTATTGGTGTACCCGTGCCCGTCCAGAATGTTCCGGATGGCTGCCACCCGTCCGTCCATCATATCGGAGGGCGCCACCATATCTGCCCCGGCCTCCACGTGGGAAAGGGCTGTCTTTGCCAGCAGCTTCAGCGTTTCATCATTGTCCACTTCCTCCCCGCAGAGCACGCCGCAGTGCCCGTGGGAAGTATATTCACACATGCAGACGTCCGTGATCCGGTACATCTGCGGAAAATCCTGTTTCGCCTTCCTGAGCGCCCGCTGGATGATCCCGTCCGGGGCATAGGCGCCGCTGCCCTTCTCATCCTTGTGATCCGGAATCCCGAAAAACATCACACTGGTCACTCCCGCATCCAGCAGCGACTGCAGCTTCTGTCCCATGGTATCCACACTGTACCGGTACTGTCCGGGCATGGTAGGGATCTCCTCGATGACACCGCTTCCCTCCCGGACGAACAGCGGGTAAATCAGCGCCGACGGATCCATGCGGGTCTCGCGCACCATCTTTCTTAAACCTTCCCCATGCCGCAGCCTGCGCGGCCTGATCGTCAAATCCATTTTTTTCCTTCCTTTCTGTCACAAACTCCCTGAAAGACACAGCTCCTCTTCCCGCTGATGCACTTCCATCAGACACCGGATCAGGCTGTCTGTTCCGGCCTCCTCCGACATCCATGTGCGCATCCCAAAGGATTTCGCGGTCTGGCGGGTCTGTTCCCCGATGCAGATGGCTCTCACCACAGAAAAATCCATGTCGCCCGCCGCCTGCACGAATCCCCGCACCGTTGAAGAACTGGTAAACATCACATAATCAATCCCGCCGTTTTTCAGTTCCCCGATCCATTCGGCCCCGGAAGCCTCTTCAAAGACTGTATCATAGGTAGGGATATCATCCACCTCATGGCCGGAAAGCTCCTGTATGAGTTCCCGGCTGCCGCCGGAAGCCCTGGGAATCAGGATCCTCTCCCCCGGCTGCACAGCCTGCGCCAGCGCCGCGCCCAGATGGGCGCCGTCATAAATTTCCGGCATCATGTCCGCATACAGCCCGTATTTTTCCAGTTCCCTGGCGGAGCCCCTGCCGATCACAGCGATTTTTATCTGCCCCAGAGAACGCACATCCATCCTCACGGACTGCATTTCTTCAAAAAAGATCCGCACGCCCGCCGGACTGGTAAATACCAGCCACCCGTAAGCCCTGATATTCTCCAGCGCTTCATAAAGCCTGACATTGCCCTGCCGCTTCCTGGTGCGGATCGCCGGGAATTCCAGCACTTCCGCGCCCAGCATCCGCAGCTTCACAGCAGTCTCCCGGATCAGCTCCTTCGGCCTGGTCAGAAGCACCTTTACGCCTCCCAGCGGCATTTTCCCATACCAGGAAAACTCCTCCGCCAGGGCACAGACCCTGCCTACCACAATGATCGCCGGAGTCTGGGCTCCCTGCCGGTTTACCTCTTCCTCCAGGGTGGAAACTGAGGCGACGATCCGGCGCTGATGTGCCGTCGTACCCCGGATCAGGAGAGCCGCCGGCATCTCCGGATCCATCCCTGCCGCCAAAAGTCCGCGGCAGATATCCCCGAGAGCCGTCACCCCCATCAGGAACACCAGCGTACCGCCGGTGCGCACCAGCGCCTCAAAATCGATATCATAGGCAGCCCCTGCCCGTTTATGCCCGGTAATGATATGCACCGAAGAACACAGATCCCGGTGGGTTACCGGAATCCCCTGATAAGCAGGAACGGAAATCGCAGAGGTGACGCCCGGAACAACCTCAAAGGGAATTCCATGCCGGATCAGCTCCTCTGCTTCCTCCCCGCCTCTGCCAAACAGGAACGGATCCCCGCCCTTTAAGCGGACCACCCGCCTGCCTTCCTTTGCCTCCCGCACCAGCAGCCTGCTGATCTGCTCCTGCGGCATCGTATGGTGGGAGGAACGCTTGCCCACATAAATTTTTTTTGCATTCTCCGGGATCATGGACAGAATTTCCTGCCCGGCCAGCGCGTCATAAACCACCACATCCGCCGTCTCCAGTACCTGCTTCCCTTTCAGGGTAAACAGGCCGGGGTCCGAAGGCCCGGCTCCTACCAGCCAGACTCTGCCCCCGGCGCAATCTTCCGAAAATCGTTCTGTGATTCCTTTTCTTTTTTCCATCTTCTCATCCACCGTCTGTTCTTATGATATACCGCCGCACTCCGCCAGGAAACGTTCCGCCAGCTTTTCTCCAAGCTGCTGCGCCTCCCCGGCCGGCGCGCTTTCTTTTCCTTCCAGAATCTTCCCGGCCGCTTCGCTGTAATAAAGGGCGGACAGCCGCAGCCGCCCGTCCTCCATCTGCGCGTAAGCCGCCACCGGGGTCGAGCAGTCGCCGCCCAGCCGCCGCACAAACGCCCGTTCCGCCCGGGCGCAGGCCGCTGCCTGCGGATCGGAATAGCCTTCTAAGAAGCCATAGTCCACCCCGGCCCTTCCCTGCACCGCCAGGATGGCCTGACCGGCAGCCGGGATCATCTCTTCTGTGGAAAAATAGCGGCTGATCCGTCCCTCCAGCCCCAGCCGTTTCAGGCCGGCGGCCGCCAGGATGGTGGCCGAATACTGTCCTTCGTCTAATTTCCGCAGCCGGGTCTGGACATTCCCCCGGATCGTGGCAAACTGCGCCTGCGGATACAGCCTCTGAAACTGGATCATCCGCCGCCTGCTGGAGCAGCCCACCGGCTTTGAAAAATCAATCTCTGTCTTTCCCTCCGGAAGCACCAGCACATCCCGCGGGTCCTCCCGCCCGGAACACGCGATCAGCGGAAGCCCCAACGGAAGCTCCATCGGCACGTCTTTCAGGCTGTGCACGGAAAGATCCGAACGTCCCTCCGACAGCGCCCGGTCCAGTTCCTTCACAAACAGTCCCTTCCCGCCGATCTTTTCCAGCGGCTGGTTTAAAATCTGATCCCCCGTGGTTTTCATGGTCAGGATCCGAACCGCCAGCCCCGGATTCTTCTGTTCTATGTATTGTTTTACCATCTCAGACTGAACCACCGCCAAAACACTCTCACGGCTTCCAATCACTATCTCTTTTTTCATCCTGCTCCTCCCGGTAGATCGCATCCATACAGTCCAGACAATCCCGGAACGCCCGCTGCTCCAGGCCGTCCCGCAGCCCGAACAGCATCTTGTTCATGGTCTTGATGGCTGCCGCTTCAATGTCTGCCCGCAGCTGTCTGCGGCGCTCCTCCTCCAGAGGGAGATCCCGCAGCTTTTTGGACAGCCGCGGCTCCAGGTCGGCCGCGATCTCCCGCTTGATCCTCCCGATCAGGGGCATCACATCCACACAGTCATACCAGGCAAAGAAATCCTTCATCTGCTTTTCAATCAGCGCTTCCGCCTGGCGGATGGCCCGCCTCTGTTCTTCGCTGGTGGCCTCCTCCCGGAAACAATCGATATCGTAAAGCTGCACGTCAGGCAGCTCCCTCACCGCCGGATCAATATCCCGGGGCACCGCCAGGTCGATCAGGACGATCGGTCTGCGGATACACTCCTTCACCAGATCCGCCGGCAGCGTATAATTGGGGCTGACGGTGGCGCTGACCGCAAAATCACAGTCCGGCAGCAATTCCAGCCGTTTCCCATAATCAATCCGGCGGCATCCTCTGGGGATCTCCACTACGCCGCTGCGGTACTGACGGACGGTCACCGTCACATCCGCCCCCTGCTCCTTCAGAAGCGTAGCGGCAAGCTTCCCCATCACGCCGTTTCCGATCACCAGACATTTCTTTCCTGCAAAGGACAGCCCCTGTTCCTGCAGCTGGCGAACCGCCGTATGCGCCGCCGAAGGGTCGGATGCCGGCAGTTCCACCTCGGTCTTCACCTTCTTGGCTGCCGTCACCGCCTGCCGGAACAGAGTTTCCAGCACGTGATCCGCCGCATAATTTTCCCGGGAAAATGCCAGTGCCTCCCCCACCTGGGTCAGGATCTGGTCTTCCCCCAGGATCCGGGACTCCAGACCCGCCGCCAGCCGGAACAGATGAGCCGCAGCATCCCTCTCCCTGCGGAACGTAAAATAAGACCGGTAAATTTCCGGCGGCACCTGCCGGATCCTGCACAGAAGTCCGTACAGATCCCCGTCCCAGTCCGGCTCTGTGGAAATCCACAGTTCCATCCGGTTGCAGGTGGAAAGAAGCACGCACCCGGCAATCCCCGGCACGTTCTTTATCTCCTCAAAAAGTTCTCTTGTACTTTTTTTTGTAAATGAAAAAATCATCCGGATATCGATCTCAGCCACGCTGTGGTCGATACCAACCATCTCAATCCCCATTCACCGCTCTCCTCTTTCCGTATGACTCACAGTCAGGTTCTTTCTGACAATACTTTTTTTGCCTCCTGCAGATGCTCCAGCAGAATCTGACGGATCCCCGGGTATTCTCCCAGTCCCCGCAGTACGCATTCCACCTGATAACCATCCGCTTCAAAACAGCTTTTCCAGGAATCCTCCTCATCGCCGGCCAGGTCGTTTGTGGCGTGATCCCCCGCCACCATCAGAAACGGCGCCAGGATCACCTTCCCGGGATGCTGTTCCCTCACATGGGCCTGTACGGATTTCAGGGACGGCCACGCCTCCACCGTACCGATATGGATATTGGGATATCCCAGCTCCTTCAGCCGGTAATCCAGAGCTGCGTACACAAAATTCGCATAGTGCAGGGAACCATGGCCCATCAGCACCAGGGCCTCATCCTCTGCCGGGGAAATCGCCTGCGCCAGCTCCTGAAGCACCCGGTCACAGTCATCCAAATCCGTCAGCAGCGGCTGTCCCACGCTCACCTGTTCAAACCGATCCTGCATCTCCTCCACTTCGCGGTACAGCTTCCAATACTCAAATCCGTTCATCATGTGGGTCGGCTGCACTGCCACCTGCCGGATCCCGTCTGCCTGCATCTGCTCCAGCGCCTGCCGCACGCCGGGAATCTCAATCCCGTCCCGCTCCCTGATCTTTTTCCTGACCATACCGCTGGTCCACGCGCGATACAGCGGCCAGCCCGGACAGGCTGCCTGCATCTCCTGTTCGATCACATCCAGGGTTTTCTTCCTTGTCTCCTCATAACTGGTGCCGAAGCTGACCGCCAGCACCGCCTTCCTCTTTTCTTCCATAGTTCCTCCGGAAATCTTCTTTTCATATAGATATACATTTTACCCCAAACTCCCGGTAAAGGGAAGAAAAATTTTCGGAATAAATCCGGGCATCAGAAAAGCCGCATAAACTCAACGTTTATGCGGCCTCCCGATCAAAAGTCCAATGCAACTGGCGGGAATCGAACCCACATTACAGGAGTCGGAGTCCTGCGTTCTATCCGTTAGACTACAGTTGCCTGCGCATGCGCAGGAATTATAATATCATACTTCCCCGCATATGGCAAGAAAAATTTTAAATTGTTTCCATCAGATTGACAACGCCGCTGCTTAACAGCGCCAGGATCAGCCCGGATACCATATTTCCGCAGAAGACACTGAGGATAATACTGCGCGGCCTTAAGTTGATCACTCCCGCAATGATGGAGCCTGTCCAGGTCCCGGTACCCGGGATCGGCACAGCCACATAGACAAAGATGGCCAGCGGGCCGTACTTCTGGATCTTATCCCTGTTCTTCCCTGTAATCTTGTCCATCCAGCCAATAAACCGTTTCAGATATCCCCGTTCTTTGCAGAAACGGTAAAACCAGTTGGTAATAAAGGCCAGAAAGCAGACCACCACACCGCTTCCCAGCAAAGCCGCAACATAAGCCAGCTTCACATCCAGCCCCAGCGCCACGCCAAAAGGGATCGCCCCTTTTACTTCCACAGCTGGAACCATGGACGCCAGAAATGTAAAAATAAACCTTCTCACGATCAGCATACAATACTCCTGCCTTCAACTTCTCTTTTGCATGATTGTTCTCAGATTTTCTGTGAATATTAATATAAATCAAATGTTTCCC
>CALWGM010000149.1 GCA_944380065.1 uncultured Lachnospiraceae bacterium | reverse complement strand
ATATTCAGGGTGGAGTCGCCGCCGCCCCGGGAACCGGCGCCCCGCCGCTGCCCGGCTGTCCGGCCCGCTGTTGTTCTGGATGCCGTTGTCCGGGATGCTGTCGTCCGCGGAGCTGTTCTGCCGGCCGTCCTTCCATTTCGGGAGGAAGCTCCTCTGCCAGCCGGACGGCCTGCGCTCCTCCCTCTCGATGTACCTCTTCTGTTACTTCCTGTTCTGCTCATTCTCTCACTCCTCTGTGTCATTCATTTCCTTATCTGCTTTCACTGCCGGTACAGCTTCTGTGTAACCCTCCAGTCTCTCCAGCTCCTGCATAAAGATGCCTTCCAGGTTCGTCAGATTTAGAATATGCTCTCTCATAACGTTTTTCCTCTGCATATGCTCCCAGCGAAATCCCCGCCGCATATCTCAGCACAGAGATCCTGTCCTTCTGCGCACACCTTTGCACCTGGACTTCCGGATGCGCTGACCGGAAGCCATCTGCTGCCAGGATCGCCGACTTATCCCATTCAGGAACCAGCAGCTGCACACACTCATGATCCGACATCCCATAAATCTCCGGAAGGACGGGGAAGCAGATTTTTGAATGCTCTGCTAAAAACGGCATACAGCGATCCCTCAGTTCTGTTTCCACTGCCGTCAGATCAGGCAGATGCCTGATATCTGACAGGAGTTCTGCCATATCCCGCTTTTCCAGATGTGCAAAAACATGCTCTGTGAAAAATCTTCTGACCTCTACAGAAATCTGCGTTTCGTCCTCTGCGATCCATACCGGTGTTCCTCCCGTCCCTGCAGCAGATAAATACGTGATAAACTGCTCCCAGAGCCCGGATATCGGAACATTTCCCAACATGGAGTCCTCCCTTCCCCGGATATCCTGGAATGAAATTAGCGGCCATGTGCAGAGGTTCCTTCCATCCATCCGTTCGGCCGGGTTGACAAGAATCCTTTCGTTCTCCCGGAAAGTGGAAATCAGATTCTCTATCACACGGTTCAGGGGCAGACCATATTCCCTCTTTTTCTTCTCCATCTGTCCCCTCAGAGTTTTCAGGATCCTGAGAAGCCACTCTAACTGCGCTATCTGAATCTGCTGCCTGACCAGATCCTCTAATGAGGAGACATATTCCCGAAACAGGCTCCTTTTCCCCAAAACAACGCCGCGATGCCAGAGTTCCCTGACTTCCTCAAAGCGGCTCTGGCAACATCCGAGGGCACCGGACAATTCCTGCTGCATTTTCCAAAGCCGCGCGGATACATGCTGAAGCATCCAATCCGACAGCCGGATCAATGACCACTGTTCTGATCCCCACACTGCCTGGTATGCATAAGCAGGCCCTCTGTCCCAATCCCGGATGCAAATATCCCATACCCGGCAGACACGGCTGATCAGAGAATCCGGATTTTCCTCATCCGTCAGATCCCGGGCTGTTTTTTCCAGAACGTGCAGTTTTTCTTCTTTTTGCCCAAAATAATAATCAAGCAGTTCATGATCTCCCTCAGCACAGATTCTTTTCATAAATTCTGCCGTGTCCGGCACAGGCATCAGCGTCAATATACTGCCCCCCTGGGAAAGCGCCGCAAGAAGATCGTCCATCCGCGAAATTCCAATCCAGTCTGCCATTTGCCTGATTTCCGGCTCCGCAGGGCGCCGCTCCATCATGGCCGCAAAATCCGTAAAGATTTTTGCCGCCAGCCAGGTATATAGTTCTCTCCGCGGCATATACATCTCTGCTCCCCCCAGCGCCAGATAGTGCAGCTGACAGCCTTGCTCTTTTTCCAGATCAGCGCCGGCCATCATCTCTGAAATCTGATCAGACTCCATCTGCAGTTCTTTCTGAGACTGCAGCAAACTCCTCAGCACAGATTTCGTCACCCGGCTGACCGCACAGCGGTAACCGCTGACCGGATTCTGGTCCATCTGATCCGCAGCACGAACCAGCCAGCACAGATCCACCGGCGGGACATTCCATTCCGCCTTCACGCCTCCCTTATAAGTCTGAGTAAAGGAACCGCCGTTTTCCGGCAGCCGCATACAGTAATCCAGCTCCCGCATAGCAGCATAGCCATTTGCGGAAAAATGGGCTTTTACCGAATCTGCACCGGCAGGCACCATAGAAAGAGCCACATCCGGCAGGAAAAAATAACCGGATAACCTGGCCTGGCTGAAATTCATTTCTTTTATAATGCTCCGAATCAGATAGCAGACATCCAGAAAAACTCCTGCTCCAGTACCGCCACAGAGCCCGGCAAACAAATAAACACAAACCGGCGCGTCTTTTGGGATTCCGCACCCTGCACGGATCAGCATGTCTTTGATTTTGGCTGCAAAAACATCTGACCTGTCCATAAACAGGAAACGTCCGATCTGACGAATTGCAGCGCTCCCCATACACCCGCGCAGAAAATGCTGCCCGCCCAGTCTCTCATCCAGCCACTCCATCTCTTCCCTGCGTTTTAACTGAGCCATCTGAGAAAAAGCGACAGGCAGATTGGGATTAAATATGTTCAGCTGCTCTTCCTGCTCAAACTCCTGAATTCCGGATTCCGGGTCGCTGTCCACCGCCAGGAAATGAATATTCCTCCATTTTTTACTGTCCGCATAGGGATTCTCCGGTCTGATCTGCACACGAACCGCTTTCTTTATCTCCCGCAGACAGTCGATTCCGGTACCCCCAAGACCAATCAGGATCGCCGCCTTATCTTTCAATTCCTCCGCCATCTGCGCAGATGACAAGATCCCCCCGCCCTCACGCAGCAGCAAATCCTTATAAACCGCCATATGCATCCCTCTCCTTTTCAGACATTTCCTCAATACGTCCTCAGGGGGCAGCCTCACCCCCTGAAGACTTTATGGCATCACTCATTACTGCCCGGTCATCGTAAAATAAAAACTGGGCACAAAGGTCTGCTTCTCCGTCCATACCCCGTTCTGGTCAGAAGCCCGCACCACCAGACAGCGCCCTGCGGGAGATCCGGCGTTGACCTGAATCTCTTCCTGCAGGACAGGCTGCGCGCTCCCCGCGGAATACGCCCTGCCTGAGCCAAGCAGCACCTGATCTGACCAGTAATAGACCACAGAGTAAACCGAGTTATCTTTACCCCTGGCCTTCAAATCCACGGACACCTGATTGGCACCGGGATCATAGGTAAAATGGATCGCCGTCCCGCATTTTACAGGTACCAGAAGCATCAGCACCGCAAACGCCAGGCACAGAGCGCCTTTGAAGGCGTTGCGCTTCAGTTCCACGGCAGGGTGCTTCCAGTTGATCATCCGCAGCAGCACAAAGAAAGTGACCGCGATCAGGATGATCGTCAGATAGACCTGTGGATGTACCCGCAGGAACCAGACTGCCAGCAGGGCTTCCGCAGTGATCCACACTAAGATCCATGCGATCAGGTTCTTCCTGGGCTTCTGCCCGGGCTTCGGAATCACCAATTTTGCAAAAATCAGCCCTGCCAGCACCACCAGCCACAGGCCGATGCTGACCAGATACAAGGCCACCGCCATAGCGGCGGAAATCATCAGGATCAGCACCGCCCGGTTGAGCGGATAACACTGCGCCCCTGTCTTCTCCTTTTTCAGCAGATGCAGGAAAATAAATCCGTAAATAAAAAATGTTACATAGACAAGCGGGATGAAAAACACCGTTGTCGCTTTTAATACCATGATCGCCCCGGCAATCCCGCACAGTACCAGCGCGTCACAGCCGCTGCGCCTGGCGTCAGCCAGCCCCAGGAACAACGATGCGCCGACCAGTATGGCCACCGCAAGCACGACCTTCCCCGGCCCTAAATTTGCCGCTAAGAAAGTGGTCACCTTTTCCGGGAAAGTCACCAGGTAGCTTTCCATGATACCCGGACAGTAGAAACGCAAAAATACCAGAACGCCCAGCAGGCCAAAGGACATCCATCGCTTTTTCGTGACCCTCCGGTCTCCCACTGTCAGCGCCGCTTTCATAGCCACACACCAGGTCAGGTTCAGGATGGTGTACAGCAGATAGAACAGCTGGACATAATCTGTCCAGGATCCCAGCGTCCATCCCCACAGAAGGGGAAAGACCATTCCAAAGCACTGAAAAGCGATCCACTGCAGAACGATCCTCTTCTTTTTCACACCTGTCACATAAAATGCGAATCCCATCACAACCCACAGAATCCACTTGCCGGAGCCGCGAAACAGGTCGCTCAGAACGTTCCCCGTCATATTCATCCGCCAGATATCCATGCCGGAAAGAAATACCAGCAGCGCATCGATAAAAAGAATCGCCGTCAGCTTCTCGCTGACAGAATAAATCCTGTTTTTCTCCCGCACCAGCAGCACCCATAAAAGCAGGATCCCTAAAAGGAAGAAAATAAATTCGATGCCCTGCAGTTTCCGCAGCAGCGCAAACAAAAGAAACACCGTATTGACGCCAAAATAGATCCAGCCGTTGATATTGATCTTAGACGCTGTCCGCCCCTCCGGCAGTTCGACCGTCCCGCCGCCGCAGGACGGACAGTAAGTCATGTCGCCTTTTGCATAATAATTTCCACATTTTGTACATACTTTTTCCATCTCAAGCTCCCCCTACATCAGCCAGACCAACAGATACAAAAACCAGATCAGCACAAGATCCGGCAGCATCCACCGCAGGGAACTGAATGAATTACAGCGATATACTTTCACTCCCCGCAAAACCACAACAGCCTCAAGGGCAATAAAGACAATTCTTAAGACGGCATTGATATGAAACAGCGGGATCGCGCTGGTCAGCAGCATAAAAAACACGGAAATTGCACAAAATACAATCCCCATGATCAGGACGCGCCTATTATATTTCCCGTGGTTTAAAATATCTTTCACCGCAGTCCGGCGCGCAGGCGTCAGCGCCGCGGCTCCCTCGCCGGTATAATACTGATACGCCAGATCCCAGCGTTCCGGCGCATTGACGTGAAAATAAGCGTCTCCCAGGGCAGACATGGCCGGGGCAT
>CALWGM010000148.1 GCA_944380065.1 uncultured Lachnospiraceae bacterium | reverse complement strand
CTGTTCCCGGGCTGCAATCATGGCCAGCGTAGGCGTCTGCACACGGCCGCAGGAAAGCTGGGCATTATATTTACAGGTCAGGGCTCTGGTGGCGTTCAGTCCCACCAGCCAGTCCGCCTCTGCCCGGCAGACCGCCGCATGATAAAGGGGCTCATAATTTTTCGCGTCCTTCAGATGTGCAAACCCTTCCCGGATTGCCTTATCTGTTACAGAGGAAATCCACAATCTCTTACATTGCTTCCGGCTCCCCGCCTTTTTCAGAATCCAGCGGGCCACCAGTTCTCCCTCTCTGCCTGCATCTGTGGCAATGACAATCTGAGTCACATCCTGCCGGTGAATCTGCTTTTTTACCGCCTGGTACTGCTTTGAAGTCTGCCGGATCACATCGATATCCATATGCTCCGGAAGCATAGGGAGATCCTCCATCTTCCATTCCTTATACTTTTTGTCATAATGCTCCGGATCACACAGGGTAACCAGATGTCCCAGACCCCAGGTAACAATATATTTTCCGCCCTCCAGGGCTCCGTCCAGTTTCTTCGGGCACTGGAGCACCCTTGCAATGTCCCTCCCCACAGAGGGCTTTTCCGCGATTACTAATACTTTACTCATTCTCTCTCCTGCTTTTTCAGTCTGCCGAAATATTTTCCTGCCTTATTGACACACAGTCTTTCTGCTGTCTATTCTTCCGGATTTCCGCAGATATTTTATTTTCCCAAAGTAAACAATGCTTCTTCCTTTTCCATATCATAATACAATTCTGCGGAAATTTCATCAAAAACAGTTACATGAATCATTTTTTCCAGTTCTTCATATTCCGGGCAGATATTTAAAAACTGATTCGTGGACGCGTCCAGCAGTTCCGGCTGGTAAGCCAGCCGCTTTTTGTCCTCCAGGACAGCGCCGTACAGAATATCCGCTTCCACCAGATCCTGGAACATGTGGCTTCCAAAGGACAGCTCCGGCATATAGCCCACCTCACTGTAAGCAACCTCAAAAATTGCTTCCACCCCGCTGATATCCGCGAACGCTGCAGGAACGCCAAGTTCCGGCGACGACGTCCCGATTCTTCCGGGAACAATCAGAACCACTGACATCTTTTTCTGTTTAAAATAAGCATTCAGCTTCCCGACAGCCCTCGCCACGCTGGGCTTTTCCACATAAGGATAGCTGTAATATTCAAAGGCGTCCACTTTCACAACAGCGGAAATTTTCACTGACCTGGACCGTCCCATACAGCAGTCCCGGATATGGATTACCGCATTTTTTTCCGGGATCTGCGGAATATCAACCTTCTCTTCATCCTCACAGGTCTGCAGAGGACGGCACTGAAGCAGATTTACAACAAAATCGCCTTCCTCTCCCAGATTTATGGTATATTCAATATCCACCGGAGAGCCATAAACACGCTGCAGTGTTTTCAGCATCTTCTGCATCATCCCTGTGAAAACTGCATTGCGGGCCAGCCCCTGGCAGGAAATAAAATATACATTCCTGTAGTCTCCCCGCTGCCGCAGCATCAGCTCCGCCTCTGTGTCATGCTCCAGCAGATTTTTCCTGCATTTCATTGGAAGCAGATCCAGCACATCCTCCATGGCATGTTCCACCAGTTCGTTTTTCTCTGTATCCAGCATATCCATCTTTCTCTGGGAATACCGGTGCCGCTCCGCCACACTGGGACGGGCATACGCCATCGGCCGGTCCAGCGCGATCAGCCGGGGATAATCTCCCTGGGTACGGTCAACGGCCTTTGTTCCCAGTCCCGCCACCAAGCGCAGCATTCCCGCAGCTGGATCCATGT
Organism: uncultured Lachnospiraceae bacterium; assembly: GCA_944380065.1. Classification (GTDB taxonomy): domain Bacteria; phylum Bacillota; class Clostridia; order Lachnospirales; family Lachnospiraceae; genus Eubacterium_I. The sequence goes on along the minus strand of CALWGM010000148.1, from coordinate 44,983 downwards.
CCCTCATAAAACGGTACATACTGTAGGAAAAACCAACGCCTGCCGCACAGGGCATATAATAAGGACCGAAATAAGATCCGGAAACACGCTGCACCAGAAGAGCCATCTGTTCGTCCCGGTTATGGAGGTTTCTCTGGTAACGGTATTCCAGGGCTGATTTATCCAGCGTGCTGACATAGACCTGTTTCACTGCCTCCTCAAACCTTTCCAGCCGTTCCTCCTGGGCGCCCGCGTTGACGCAGAACACGGACTCATACTTCCCGGCAAAGGCATTACCGAAACCGTCCTCCAGAATACTGCTGGACCGGACAATAATCGGGCTGCGGCCAAAATAATCCAGCAGCTTCCGGAATTTCTCCCGGATATCCTCCGGAAAATGACCTTTAAGAATCGCCTGCTGGAACTCTGCTGCCACAGAGAAATACCCCTCCGGTGTCCTCTGCCGGATCCGCAGATCCCAGCAGTCGTTTTCCACCAGAAAAGTATAAAAAACATCCGACCCGATAAAAAAGGAATCATGGGGTTCCATATACTGTCTGTATTCCGGCATTTCATGTTCTACAATTTTCCTGGCCAGAAGCATCCCGCAGGACTTTCCTCCGATCATTCCCGTTCCTACCATCCGGTCACGGACAGCGAAATAATCCTCCGGACGGAAATAGCGGCTGACCAGTTCCCGCAGTTTCTGGTCCCGGGTCATCATTACCTTACACATAAACTGCTTTGATTCTTCCGGCAGAGCGCTTTCCCGGTTCTGGATCTTCGCCTGTCGGAAAAATCTGTCCCAGCTGTCAGCTTCCATCTCATCTTCCATATCCTGCATCCGGTTCAGCATACTGTAGTAACGGCTGATCTCCATTCCATCCGTCAGAACATGAAAATCTCCTTTCTGCGGCTGATATATATAAGGAAGAAACATCATGGGCGTATAACGGTTCCAGACTTTCAGCGAATGCACATACAGAATATCATCATCGCCATACACGTCGATCAGAAGCTGAGTTGTCTCGCGGATTTTCGCAATAGCCTGGTTCGAATGTCTGCCCCGTATGACAGGGAAATATGCCACGGTATCCAGCTGAAACAGAAACGGACAGGTCACCTTGAAAAAGTTTCCCATCATCAGGTCTGTCGCCCAGGCGCTCTGCAGCTCGGACAGACAGTCAAATACATAAAAAGCATCCCTTCCCTCAGACTCAATGATATTGTGAATCGTCACGGAAAAAGTTTCAAATCGGTGGGTCAGTTCCACATGATAAATCTTCACCCCCTCCTGAGGTTCTATTAGAGGCTCATGGGAAGCAAAGCGGATGTAAATCAGATTCCGTTTATCTGCGATCGCCTGCTTCACAAAGGGATCCACAAAATATGTAAAATCACTCAACTGTGATACCTGCCATACCACATTGTCCCCCAGACGTATATGATCAAATGTTTTATCCATCTCCGGAATACCGGATATAATTTTGTCAAATGCCGCCACAACAGTTTCGCTCCTTTCCAAATAAAAGAGGACTGCCGCATAATAAATGCGATAGCCCTCCTCGACTTTTTAAATGATCCAATTTTAATCTCAGTAAATCAGTATCGCCGTCCCGGCCTCGATCATATCGTACAGCTGCTTCGCCACGCTGGGCGGCAGGTTCAGACAGCCATGGGAACCGTCGCCCTTGTAGATGGAACCGCCGAAACGGTCGCGCCAGTCCGCGTCATGGAAACCGCAGCCGTCCACGAAGGGCATCCAGTATTTCACCGGCGAAGCATACCCCTGTCCCTCCAGCACCTGGTCGCGCGCCTTATAAGCCAGACGGTAAATGCCCTTCGGCGTATCATGCCCCTTGGTGGGGTCGCCGGACACAAAATCCGATTCCAGCACCACAGTCCCGTTCTGGTAATACCAGAAATGCTGGGCGGAAATGCTGACCTCCACATAGGTATTGCCATAATCAGGATCCCCGTACTGGGCTGCCCTCTGATGGTAAACCACCTCCCCGGTGTAATTCTCACCGGATTCCAGATAGCCGTTCAGAGCCTCTAACGTCCCCTCCTGATCCACTCTCCAGCCATAATTGCCTCCGGCCGGAACCGTCACCGTCTTGCCGGAATGGGACACGAATGTGCGGGATTTCCATTTTGTATCGTATTTGGAGGCCAGATCTGAGATATAGGCGGCCTCCTGCTCCCCGTCCAGCGACACCGAACAGTCGTCGCCCACCCGGATCCACTGGCTGATGACGGAGCCGTCCAGAACCTCCTGTGCCTCGACAAACTGGTATGTAATCGTGGTATTCACGTAACGGTTCGCCGTCTCCAGCATCTTCTGCGCCTCCGCCGAATCCGCCGTGTAAAGAGGATCCACATAGCAGCCGGTCCCGGACAGATCCAGCTCTTCCGCGAAATTCGTAATCGCATCATCCAGCTGCGCGTAAAAAGCGTCCTCATTGATCCGGGTGCCATATACCTCATCCACAATCTCATAGCCGCTGCCCGGCTGATATTCTGACAGGGATGCGTTCTCCGAATCATACATCCGGGAACTGTCCATGCAGTTTAGTTTCCCCACGGCCTGCCGCAGCTTTTCCTGGTCATACTTCACGGCTGCTTCCACCGTATCCTCAGCCCTGCCAAACAGATGCGCCGGCCAGGTAAATCCGTTCTGGCTCTCCAAAAGCCCGCCCAGGCTGTCGCCAAGGTGCACCTGCAAATCAATATCTGTTCCGGCAACCGTCTCGCTTTTCTCATCCCGCTCCTGCAATGTCAGAACATAATCAGCCGCCCGTTTTTCAAACAGCTCCACACTCTGGCTCTCATTCCTGCCGCCGCAGGCAACGCCGTTGATCACAGTATGGGGAAGGAAATGATTGCGGAAATACAAAGCGCCAATCAGATAGGCTGCGCCCAGCAGAATCAGGATCACCGCCGCGATCACCAATTTCTGCTGTCTCTTCTGACGTTTCCGGTCTTTTTTCCTGCTGCTTTCCTGTATCGTCCTGCCTCCGGCAGATACTGTCTCTTTTTTTCCTGTCTGTGTTCCTGATGCCATTTTTCCTTTCTTACCTCACCCCGGGCAGTCTGTCTCATGGACAGCCCGGACATTTCTTCTGCATAGTTCCAGCCACAACCAACATCTGGGGAAACACAGCGTCCTGCCATGTTCCCCCAATCAATATGCCCTATTGTAATCATTTCAAAATCAAATGTCAATCATTACTGCGCCCTGCAGGCAAAGATTTAAGAAAAATGTAATATGTAAAATCCTGACAAAAAATCCTGACATCAATAATAATGCACGTGGACTTTTTTATTCATTTTTTCCAAAACAGCGATCAGTCTCTGGGTCAGACTCTGCCGGGCTGTGATCTCAAAGGGGAGCGTCTTGTCCGTGTAATCCATGTTCACCGCTTTTCCCACGTAGAGATGGACCGTGGAGCAATCCTCCATAAAATAGATCACAATCCTGGTTGCGCCGTTATCGCGGCTCAGTTCCAGGAAGAAATCCTCTGAAACATCATTGTCCGCATAACGCTCCAAAAGCTCCACCGCCTTGTGGAGAGTCAGGACGCCCTCCGTCACCAGGTCAATGCCCTTGATCTTAGACGTGGGCGGAATCTCCGGATCCAGCTCGCCCTCCACCGGAATCAGGCGCTCGTTCAGCACCCGGGCTACCATATGGCTGGTACTGCCTCCGCAGACGATCTTGATGCCTTCGTGCTCCATAAAGGCTTCCACCATCTTGTAATCATCCTTTTTGTCAGCCGGCGGGCCGGTCAGGATACTGATAATCTTCTCCTCTGTCACCCGGGCAACCGCCACGGTAGTATCATCCGAAGGGACATTGCCGTACAGTTCCGCACAGTTGGCATTGATGTGGTCCGCCATCTGCTGGGCGTTCTGGCTGATCTTCGCTGCATTCAGGGCACAGTTGGACAGGGCCTTCCAGTCCCAGGTGTAATTCATAATATCCCCGGTGCCGCAGTACAGGCAGCCGTCGCTGGTGATGGCTAAGGAGTCCCCTAATTTGGACATGAATTCACACTCCCGGATCTTTTTTCCCTCCACCATCCTGGTCTTAAAAGGAAGCTTCTCCACCTTCCCGTCCCGGATCAGGATACACTCCGGGTTATCGTACTCCACCACATAGATCTTTCCGTCATAAAACGCCTGAATCACACTGAAGGTGGCATAGGCCGCCCTGTTGACCGAGGATACAGGCAGCGTCCGGGCGATGGTGGAAATCACCTCATCGATGGAAGTATTGTGTTTCAGGAGCGTGGCAATAATCTTGGACGTCAGGGTAGCCAGGATATTGGCCCGGATGCCGCTGCCCATCCCGTCCGCCAGGATCAGGATCCGGCTGTCGTCATTATTGACGATCTCCACCTTATCGCCGCAGAGCTCCTCTCCCACATGGTTGAGACTTTTATATGCCATATCGATTGTTATATTATTCATTACGCGTCCTCTTCCTCCAGCATATAGTCGCGAAGCTCATTTAAGGTTGCCTTGGTTTCCGCCGTCGTCTCGCCCAGAAGCCCGGCAATCTGCTGCGCCGTGGTCATCTGCTTGTCAATAACCTCCTGCGCCATCTTGATGGAATTCAGCTTCCGCATCATCAGCTTCTCCTCGCGCTCCTCATCTGCCGTCACGTCATCGATGACCGTCAGGATCCGGTCCGCGTTTTCCACATAAACGATGGTCTCCAGAACCGTCATCTTATAATAATCCCATTTCTTTTTCATGTGAATTTTGGGAATATGCGTCTTATAAACCTCTTCAAACTCCGCCGTGTCGATATAATCAAACAGGTACGTCTTTAAGGCCTGTACTCTGGTGACGCCGAATACCGCCTCCGCTTTCTTGTTGAATTCACGGATACGGAAATCCTTATCCATGATCATGACGATACTGGGAATATTATCCATAACCACGTTGGCCTGGGAACAGGCGTTCTCATAGGAACGGATCAGGCACATGGACGCCTCTGCCTTCCCCTGGTAAATGGCGATGGCCTTTTCCCGGCAGCTCATATATCCGCAGGCGCCGCAGTTAAACTCCGTGTCACTGTTGCTGCGTCCGATGGTTTTTAAAATCTCCCTGATCTCCGCCTCGCTGGGCATTTTGTTGATCACCTGGCTGGGGGTAAAGCTCCTTGCCATCTCCTCCGGCGTCAGCGGGTTTTCCAGGTAAACCGGCTCCGGACAGACGGTATCCTCGATATTCATCGCCGCCTTAAAACGGAACCCGCGCCGTTTGTTCACGCCAGGCCCGTTCACACAGACGCCGGCGCACAGGTGCAGCTCCACGAAACAGTTCTTCAGATAGCCGCGCTTCATGCTGTGCAGGATCTCCCGGGCGCTTTTCACAGAATTCACCGTCATCATCTTATACTTGCCCGGTCCGTAATAGGCGTCCACCGCGCGCATAATGCCCGTGGGAACCGGGTACAGGCGGTTGACCTTCGGATCCGGATTGGTAAACTCCCGTTCTTCACAGGTATTGATATCAATCCCTTCCTCTTCCAGCCACTTTTCCAGCTCGTTAAACTCGATCACGGCGTCCACCGCCCCGGCTGTCCGCCGGTCAGCCTCCGCCTCCATCTTTTTCGCCACACAGGGACCGATGAAGACCACTTTTACATGTTTTCCCATCCGCTTTTTGATCATTTTCCCGTGAGCGATCATCGGCGAGATCACCGGCGCCAGATAAGGGATCAGCATGGGATAATGCTTTTCCACCAGATAAATGATGGAGGGGCAGCTGGTGGTGATAATATTTTCCATCTTGCCCTCCTGAATCAGCTTCACATACTCCTGGGTGATCAAAGCCGCTCCCTCCGCCGTCTCCCGCACATCCTGGAAGCCTAATTTATACAGGGCGTCCACGATCTTTTTCGGCTGGTTCAGGTTCAGCAGACCGCTGTAGGAAGGATCCAGCGACACCACCAGATGCTCCCTGTGTTTCAGCATATGTTTGACGTACTCTAAATCACTGTCAAAAGTTTTCGCCTGCTGCGGGCAGATCTCTGTACAGTGTCCGCAGAAAATACACATATCCTGCACGATCTGTGCCTGTCCGTTCTTGATCCGGATAGCCTTTACATCACAGTTGCGCAGGCATTTGTAACAATGGGCGCAGTTCGCGTCCCGGAAATTAATGACATTCATAGACAAATCCTCCCAAACATTACATTCATGTATCAAGTATAAAAGGTTTTGGGCAGTTATTCAATATAAACCAAAGAAAAAGACCGCCAAAAGCGGTCTTTTTCAGACAATTTTATAAATCCCTGTTTACCACACGTTTCACATAGGTGGTGTGAAGCAGCTCATGGGCTTTATGGCTTCCGGGCTCGCCCAGATAGGTATCATAAAGCTCGATAATTGCCGGATTCTCATGTGACTTCCGGATCGGGTTGTTCTTGTCAATGTTGTAAAGAACCTCTGCGCGCTTCGCGCGGATATCCACGGTATTGCGCACATATCCGGGCTGCTGGGGCTGTCCGCCGCCGTTGACGCATCCGCCCGGGCATCCCATAATCTCGATGAAATGGTAATCTGCCTCGCCGGCCTGTACCTTCTTCAGCAGTTCTCTGGCATTTCCGAGACCGGAGGCAACCGCCACCTTCACATCCATACCGGCCACATTGTAAGTGGCTTCCTTGATGCCTTTGGTACCGCGCACATCGGTGAAATCCAGGCTCTGAAGCTCCTCGCCGGTCAGTTTCTCCACTGCGGTACGCAGGGCTGCTTCCATAACGCCGCCGGTAGCGCCGAAGATAACTGCCGCTCCGGTTCCCAGTCCCAGAGGAAGGTCAAACTTCTCATCCGGAAGAGTCTCAAACTTGATGCCGGCACGCTCGATCATCCGGGCCAGCTCTCTGGTGGTCAGGGCAAAGTCCACATCAGGAACGCCTGCGCCGTCCTCGTCGTCACGCCCGATCTCGAACTTTTTCGCGGTACAGGGCATGATGCTGACTACCACCATCTTTTCCTTATCAATGCCCATCTTCTCCGCGTAGTAAGACTTGGCGATGGCGCCGAACATCTGCTGCGGGGATTTGCAGCTGGACAGATTCTCCGTCATATCCGGGAAGTAATGCTCGCAGTATTTGATCCAGCCCGGGGAACAGGAGGTGATCAGCGGAAGCACGCCGCCGTTCTGTACCCGGTCAAGGAACTCATTCGCCTCCTCCATGATGGTAAGGTCGGCGCTGAAATTGGTGTCAAACACCTTGTCAAAGCCCAGTCTGCGCAGGGCCGCTGCCAGCTTGCCCTCCACGTCCGTTCCGATGGGATAGCCGAACGCCTCTCCCAGTCCGGCGCGGACTGCCGGGGCGGTCTGTACAACCACATATTTGTCCGGATCTGCGATGGCCGCAAATACTTCCTGGGTGTTATCCTTCTCATAGATCGCGCCTGTGGGACATGCCGCAATACACTGGCCGCAGGATACACAGCTGGTCTCGCCAAGCCCCATATCAAATGCAGATCCGATAAAGGTCTTAAAACCACGCTCGTTGGGTCCGATCACGCCGATTCCCTGAACCTTCTCACAGACAGCGCTGCAGCGTCTGCAGAGGATACATTTGTTATTGTCACGGACCATATGGGCTGCGGAGGTATCCAGTTCATAGTGGATCCGCTCGCCGTCATATAATCCTTCGTCATCCACCTTGTAATCACGGCAGAGCTTCTGCAGCTCGCAGTTGCCGCTTCTCACACAGGAGAGACACTTTCTGTCATGGTTGGAAAGAAGAAGCTGCAACGTCTTCTTTCTGGAAGCGACAACCTTCGGTGTATTGGTATAAACTTCCATCCCGTCGTTGACCGGATATACACAGGCTGTCACCAAGGATCTTGCTCCCTTTACTTCTACAACGCACATTCTGCAGGCGCCGATCTCATTGATCTCTTTCAAATAGCATAAGGTCGGTATCTCAATATTCGCCAGCCGTGCCGCCTCAAGAATGGTGGATCCTGCCGGGGCAGAGATCTCAACACCATTGATTTTAATATTTACATATTCCATGAATGATACCTCCGTTACTCTTTGTAGATCGCGCCAAACCGGCACTTCTCAATACAGGTTCCGCACTTGATACACTTGCTGTTGTCAATATGGTGGGCCGTCTTGATGGCGCCCTCGATGGCATCAGCCGGGCAGTTCCGTGCGCAGAGCGTACATCCCTTACATTTGATCGGGTCGATCTTGAAGGTGATCAGCTTCTTGCATACGCCGGCCGGACATCTCTTATTGACTACATGCTCCTCGTATTCGTGACGGAAATAACGCAGGGTGGATAATACCGGGTTGGGGGCTGTCTGTCCCAGTCCGCACTGAGCGTTCTCCTTGATGTAGTAGCACAGCTCCTCTAACTTATCAATATCCTCCAAAGTCCCTCTGCCGTCAGTGATCTTCTCTAAGATCTCCAAAAGGCGCTTGGTTCCCACACGGCAGGGTGTACATTTACCGCAGGACTCATCCACCGTAAACTGCAGGAAGAACTTCGCGATATCCACCATACAGGTATCCTCGTCCATAACGATCAGTCCGCCGGATCCCATCATGGAACCGATGCTGATCAGGTTATCGTAATCAATGGGGATATCAATATGCTCTGCCGGGATACATCCGCCGGAAGGTCCGCCGGTCTGCGCCGCCTTAAACTTCTTGCCGTTGGGGATGCCGCCGCCGATATCCTCGATAACCGTACGCAGCGTGGTTCCCATGGGGATCTCTACCAGTCCGGTATTGTTGATCTTGCCGCCCAGGGCAAATACCTTGGTACCTTTGGACTTTTCGGTACCCATGGAAGCAAACCATTCCGGACCATTCAGGATGATCTGCGGGATATTCGCCCAGGTCTCCACATTATTCAGAATGGTGGGTTTTCCAAACAGACCCTTCACTGCCGGGAACGGCGGTCTCGGACGGGGCTCGCCACGGTTCCCTTCGATGGAAGTCATCAGGGCTGTCTCCTCGCCGCATACAAACGCGCCTGCGCCAAGACGGAGATCGATGTCAAAATCAAAGCCGGATCCGAAAATATCCTTTCCAAGCAGACCATACTCTCTCGCCTGGTCAATGGCGATATGCAGACGTTCCACCGCAATCGGATACTCTGCACGTACATAAATATATCCCTGGCTGGCGCCGATGGCATAACCGGCAATGGCCATAGCCTCTAAGACAACGTGGGGATCGCCTTCTAAGACGGAACGGTCCATGAACGCGCCCAGATCGCCCTCGTCGGCATTACAACATACATATTTCTGTACATTTCCGCGGTTTCCGGAAGCAAATCTCCATTTTAAGCCGGTGGGAAAACCGGCGCCGCCGCGTCCTCTTAAGCCGCTGTCCAGGATGGTCTGGATTACCTCGTCCGGAGTCATCTCTGTCAGGACCTTGCCCAGCGCCTCATATCCGCCGGTCCCGATATACTCGTCAATACTCTCCGGATTGATGACGCCGCAGTTCCTCAGCGCGATCCTGTGCTGTTTTTTGTAGAAGGTGGTCTCATTCAGGGATGATACGGAACCATCCGAACGTTTTGCCTCATGATATACAAGACGCTCTACCACACGTCCCTTTAAGAGATGCTCGGAAACAATCTCCTCCACATCCTCCGGTTTCACCTGTGAATAGAACACAGCTTCCGGATATACGATCATAACCGGTCCCTCGGCGCAGAGGCCATGGCATCCTGTTTTTACAACAGCCACCTCGTTTTCAAGACCGTTTTTCTTAATCTCATCTTTTAACGCCTGGATGATCTGTGCGCTTCCAGAGGAAGTGCAGCCGGTACCACCACAGACCAATACATGTGCTCGATACATATCAGTCGCTCTCCTCCTTTATTTATTCTCCATCCGAAGCAGGTATTTTTCAACTACATTCCCTTTGATCAGATGCTCTTCCAGAACTTCCAGAGCCTTGTCCTCGTTCATCTTTACATATGTAATTTTCTCACGTCCCGGCTCAAACACCTCTACGATGGGCTCGTACTGGCACAGGCCGATACATCCGGTCTGGGTCACAACCACATTGTCCAGGTGTCTGGCCTGAACCTCATTGACCAGGAAATTCAGTACCGGACGCGCCCCGCTGGCGATACCGCAGGTAGCCATGCCGACAACCACTCTCGTCTTATCCTCGTCCTCGGACCGGATACCGATCTGGCCTTTCATCTTATCTCTAATTGCTTTCAACTCTTCCAGTGATTTCATTTTGGTTCCTCCAGTTCAGCAATCACTCTCTAAGACTGCTTTCATATTTCTGTTTCATTCTCTTCCAGATATTCCCGGATAAATGACGAAACCTCCGGCAGATCAAACGGGACATCCCCTAAAATCTCCCTCATCTGCCTGGTGTCAAGCGTAAATGACCTGTCATCTATCCGCCGTTTATATACAAAATCAATTCCCGGATTCATCGTGACCAGCGTATGGATCGTGGCATTCACATCCCCCAGCGGCATGCAGTCAATATGGGCTGTATGAAACCGCGCGGTAACAGACGTCCCTTTTCCCGGAGCGGAATCCACAGAAAAATCCCCTCCCGTACACTCAGCCTCCTGCCGGAAAAAAGGAATGCCCAGCCCGACATTGCGGGTGGTCCTGGTGGTGAAAAACGGATCTGTTACAGCAGTGAGCATTTCCTCCGTCATTCCTTTCCCATTATCAGTGATCGTGACTGTCAAAAGATCCGGATCAGAATCTGTCTCCACATAAATCTGAATCAGGGATGCATCTGCGGAAATCGAATTTTGTGCGATATCCAGAATGTTCAGCGAAATCTCAGGCAGCATTATTCATACTTCGCCAGGATTCCGTCAAGCTCATCCGGCGTCAGACGGCCATATACGTCGTCGTTGACCATCATAACCGGCGCAAGCCCGCAGGCGCCGATGCAGCGGCAGGCATCCAGCGAAAACTTCCCGTCCATGGTACACTGGCCGCCCTGGATCCCTAACTTCTCCATCAGTTTGCTGTAAATATCGCCGGAACCCTTTACATAGCATGCCGTTCCGAGACAGACAGAAATTTTGTACTTACCCTTCGGGTAAAGGTTGAACATAGAGTAAAAGGTTGCCACTCCATAAATCTTCTCCATGGGAACTTCCATCTCGTCAGAAATCATCTTCTGGACTTCGTAGGGAAGGTAGCCATAAATATCCTGTGCCTTCTGCATAATCGGCATCAGGCAGCCCTGGGTATCCCGAAGTTCGGCGATCACTGCAAGAAGCTGTTCCTTCTGTTCTTTGGTCCCGTTGAATGGAACCCGATTTGCATTATCCAAAATTATCCCTCCTATACCGAGTGTGTTTTTCGTACTCACTACTTTGTTAATGATATCATCATCTTATATAATTTTCAACAAAAAAATTACAGGTCATTTGTTAAAATTCTACCAAACTCCCTGTTAGCTTTGTTTAATTTCGCAAACATCATAATTTTTTACATTCTATTTTCGATTGTTTTTGTTGAAGATGACGAATGCATATGATATACTTAATGTTAGTTTGTGCATTTAAAAAAATACAATCACGCAAAAAATTGGAGGATTTGTACACCATGACGATTGGAAAAGCAGTTGAATTACTGGACGCGGAGGTTTTGTCCGGAAACGTGGATCTGAATAAAGAGATTGAAACCATCTGCGGCTCGGACATGATGAGCGACGTGCTGGCCTTTATCAAAAAGAACGCCCTTCTTCTCACAGGGCTCTGCAATCCGCAGGTGATCCGCACCGCGGAGATGCTGGACATTATCTGTATTGCTTTTATCCGCGGCAAAACTCCCACGGAGGAAATGATACGGATGGCGGAGGAATGCGGCATCTATATTATCAAATCAAACCTTCCCATGTATGAATCATGCGGCAGGCTTTATCAGGAAAGGGGATTCTGAATATGAACAGTATACATTACCAGTATGAAGTAGACGGGAACGACTTTTCCAGGGCCGGTGAAGCCAGCAGCAAACTGAAACAGAAGCTGAAGGAAATGAACCTTCCGCCCGACATCATCCGGCGGTGCTCCATCGCCATCTATGAGGGGGAGATCAATATGGTCATCCACGCCAACGGCGGGGTCATCGATGTGGATATTTCCCCGGAACGGATCCTGATGGTGTTAAAGGACGTAGGCCCCGGCATCCCGGATATCGAGCAGGCCATGCAGGAAGGATTTTCCACCGCCAACGAGGAAGTGAATATGCTTGGCTTCGGCGCCGGTATGGGACTTCCCAATATGAAGCGTTCTTCTGACGAGATCCATATTGATACGGAGCTGAATGTGGGGACTACGGTCACCATGGTGATCCGGTTTCAATAAAACATACAGGTTATATAAGGATATTTTACGAGGGTTATCATATGAATAAATTTTACCATTCTGTCTATCTGTTTTCGGACAGATGCAGCGGATGCTTTACCTGCCTGAAACGGTGCCCCACACAGGCGATCCGGATCCGTGACGGGAAGGCATTCATCATCTCCCAGTACTGCATTGACTGCGGGGAATGCTACAAACACTGTCCGCACCACGCCAAGCGCTGCCGGCGGGATGAATTCGCAAAAGTACGAGCCGAATTTCCCTATCTGGTGGCTCTCCCGGCGCCCACGCTGTACAGTCAGTTCAACCATCTGGAGGATGTGAATATCGTGCTGACTGCGATCCTGCGCTCCGGTTTCGACGATGTGTTCGAGGTCAGCGCGGCGGCGGAACTGGTTTCAGAAGCCACACACAAATACATACTGGACCATCCGGAACAGTGGCCGCTTATCAGCACCGCCTGCCCCACCATCGAACGGCTGATCCGGGTCCGGTTCCCGAACCTGATCCCCCATCTCCTTCCGATCCTGCCGCCCATGGAGGTGGCGGCAAAGCTTGCCCGGGAGCGGGCTGTGGAAAAAACAGGACTGCGGGAGGATGAGATCGGCATCGTATTTATCTCTCCCTGCCCGTCAAAGGTCGCCTTCATTTTCGCTCCGCTGGGACTGGCCAGGAGCAATGTGGACAGGGTGATCGCCATCAAGGATTACTACCCGCTCCTGCTCTCCCATATGAAAGAAGCAGAAAAGGATGTACAGCAGCTTTCTCACTCCGGGCGCCTGGGCAAGGGATGGGCGGTCAGCGGCGGCGAAGCCCTGGGCATCAAGTCCAATGAATATCTGGCCGCTGACGGCATTGAAAATGTGATCCAGGTCTTAGAGGATATAGAGGATGAGAAATTTGAACCCGGGCTGCAGTTTGTGGAACTGAATTCCTGCAGCGCCGGCTGCGTCGGCGGCGTCCTTACCGTGGAAAACGCCTATCTGGCAAAGACGAAAACGACGCGGATCAACCACCCGGAGCCTTTCCTGAAGACGGACAGCTCCTGCCTGACCAACCACACCCTTGAAGATTTTGTGTGGTCAGAGTCCATCAAATATGAGCCGGTCTACAGCCTCGGCGAAGACATTTTCGAGAGCATGGAAAATATGAAACGGATGGAACATATCCTGGAATGCCTGCCCGGGCTGGACTGCGGCTGCTGCGGCTCCCCCACCTGCAAATCCCTGGCTTCCGATATTGTAAAATCCACCGGCAAGGCCAGGATTGAAGACTGCATTTTCCTGGACAGGAAAAAGGCGGCGGATCTCCTGGGACAGCCGGAGCCGGAAGAACAGACAACAGACAGTAAAGAATAATTTGAGGTGTTTTTATTATGACAGTAAAAGAAATTGCAGAATCCATGAATTTAGAAGTACTCCACCTGGGAAACGGGGACGCGGTAATCAGCGAACCCTACTGCTGTGACCTCCTGAGCGTGGCGATGGGCAATGCCCCGGAAGGCTGCGCCTGGTGTACGGTAATGTCCAATATGAACACGCTGGCCGTGGCGTCGCTGGCGGACGCCGCCTGCATCATTCTCTGCGGCAGCGCCAGCGTGGATGACAATATGAAACTGAAGGCCGTATCCCAGGATATCAACCTGCTGCGCACGGATCAGCCTATCTTTGATACCGCCCTGGAGGTTTACAAACGGATCCATGCCTGAATTAGCATACGACCTGCATATCCATTCCTGTCTCTCCCCCTGCGGGGACGACGACATGACGCCGGCGAATATTGTCGGCATGGCAAAAGTGATCGGTCTGGACCTGATCGCCCTTACAGACCACAGCAGCTGTAAGAACTGTCCGGCCTTTGCCGCTGCGGCCGCGGCCTATGGCATGAATGTTCTCTTCGGCATGGAGCTGACCACCGCCGAAGAGGTCCATGTGCTGTGCTATTTTCCGACCCTGAACGACGCTATGGCCTTTGACGCCTATGTATACGGACAGCTTCCGGATATTCCCAACACGCCGGCCCTGTTCGGCAACCAGCTGATCTACGATGAAAACGACCAGATCTGCGGCAGGGAGGAAAGGCTTCTGATTTCAGCCACCGCCATCTCTTTTGACCAGGTATTTGATCTGGTCAGGAGCTATCATGGCATCATGGTTCCGGCCCATATCAATAAGCCGTCTACCAGCCTGCTGGGAAATCTGGGCTTCATCCCGCCGGACAGCCGTTTTACCTGCGTGGAGGTCAAAGATCCCGCAGACTGGCCGGCGCTGCAGGATACTTATCCATACCTGAAAAAGTGCAGGATGCTGAACAGTTCTGACGCCCATGACTTAAACACCCTGCAGGAACCGCTTTTTTTCATCCGGCCGGAGGATCCTTCCCCCGCCGCTGTTTTGAAATATCTGGAAACATCCGGCGGTCTCCACAGGACAGCCTAAGATTTTCTTTACAGCATCCGCCGATTCCTGTATACTGTATCTGTAATCTGTTTGCGCAATGCCTTTACAGGAACCAGAAGACAGTTTTAGCTATCCATAAGAGAATCAGGAATACGGAGTCATCATGATAGAAAAAATCAGAAATTTTATTGATAAAGTCAGCGAGGTACTTGAAATCATCATCAATGCCATCCTGATTATTGCTGTCGTGATCGCCATCATTTCACTCTGGAAACCATTGATGGATTTTATCAACAACCGTGATTCGACCGAAGCATTTTTACATTTTCTGGAATATGTGCTGAATATTCTGATCGGAATCGAGTTTTTCAAAATGCTTTGCAAGCCGGATATGGACACGATTTTGGACGTCGTCATTTTCGTAATCGTGCGCCACATGGTTGTCATCGATACCAGCGCAATGGAGAACCTTCTGACCATCATCGGCATGGCGATCATATTTGTAATTAAAAAGTATCTGAAAACATCCAGCAAAAAGAAGGGAGGCTCTTCCAAAAAGAAAAAGCACGAATTGAAGGGATTAAAAGAAGAAACATTTTCGGAATAACCTGAAATATGGGAATCAGGAGGTCATCTCCCGGTTCCCATATTTTTCGCCCAGATTCTCTACAGATCCGTCCGCGTTTTTGATGTCAATGCCATTCAGCTGCGCCCGCAGATTCCGCCGTACCGAGGCAATATACTCCGCCCGCAGCACAGCCTGCTCTTTCTTCTCATCCGCTGTGAGCCCTTCGCTTTTTGATTTATGATACAGCTCATTGATCCGCGCAATCTTTTCCTCTGTCATAGAAACATTCCGCCTTTCTGAAATTTATCCGGCCGGAGACTCCCCCCGGCATCCGGAATCTTACGCATCCTTCCCCACTGTTTCAGGGCTGTCAATGGGAGTTTAAGTAAGCCTGGATATCAAACTCACTGTTTTTCTGCGCTTTAAAAAATGTCCCCCGGAAATCCCCCTCCATAATATCGTGGAGAATCCCCACATCCTGCGCGTTTGCAATGATCATGTCCGCGCCGGACGCCGTGGCGATCCGGGCCGCCGTCAGCTTCGTAGCCATACCGCCGGTTCCCACATCACTGCCCGTAGAATCTTTGGCCATTGCCTCAAAACGGTCGTCCATCTGTTCTACCAGTTCCACCAGGGTCGCATCCGGATTCTCCCGGGGATCGTCCGTATACAGGCCGTCAATATCGGACAGCAAAATCAGCAGGTCAGCGTCGATCAGGGAAGCCACCAGCGCAGAAAGCGTATCATTATCGCCGAACTGCATCTCATAGGTAGATACGGTGTCATTTTCATTCACGACAGGGATAACGCCGTAACGGAACAACTGTTCAAAGGTATTATGGGCGTTTTCCCTGGAAAGTGGGATGAACATGGTATTTTTCGTGATCAGTACCTGCCCCGCCGTGTGGTTATATTCCGCAAACATCTTCTGATACGTCATCATCAGCCTGGCCTGCCCCACTGCCGCGCAGGCCTGCTTGGCCGCATTGGCCGCCGGACGCTCTCTCAGGCCAAGCGCCTGACGCCCTGCCGCGATGGCGCCGGAACTGACCAGACACACATCCAGCCCCCTGTTGCGCAGGTCGCATAACTCCCGTACCAACTTTTCAATCTTATAATAATCCATATCCCCGGTCTGCACATGCTGCAGGGAGGAGGAACCGATTTTTACAACAACGCGCTTTTTGTATTTAAAATAATCATTTGCATGCATGGAACCTGTACACTCCGTTATTTATTCTGAATCCTTTGCTATTATAGCGGCTGTTCTCCTATCCGTCAAACAATTTTTCTATTGTATTTGGCGGGCGCATTCGCTATACTGATATTTGAATTTCAGAAACCGTTCTCCCACTTATCTTTGCGGGTGAACGGGGACTGCGATCTGTCTGAACATTGTTTGATAAAGGATTATTTTATGAGGATACGAAAACATTTCCAAAAAACCCTAACTGTTGCCGGCGTATGTGCCGTTTTGCTGGGCGCGGCAGTCTCCGGCTGCAGTTCGCCGGCCCACGCCAACACCTCCTACTCTGACAGCGGGAGCTATTTTGATACCATCATCACCATCACCGTATACGGCAGGAAAAACGCGGATCTGATCCAGGACTGCTTTGAAATGGCGGACCGTTATGAACAGCTGTTCAGCGCCACCATTGAGGACAGCGACGTTTCCCGGATCAACCAGGCAAACGGTTCCTTTGTGGCGGTCGACGATGAGACCGTAGACCTGCTGGAAGCCGGATTGGAATACTGCCGGATGACCGACGGCGTTTTTGACATCACCGTGGGGGCTCTCTCCGATCTCTGGGATATCCGCCACAATCCGGGGATTATCCCGGCAGAAGCCGATATTCAGGCTGCCTTAAACACCATCGGCTACGAATATGTGGAGATCCGCGGAAACGAGGTGGCCCTGACCCATGAAGGTACCAGACTGGATCTGGGGGCAATCGCCAAAGGCTATATCGCAGACCGTATGAAGGATTATCTGGTCAGCCAGGGCGTGGACTCCGCCCTCATCAATTTAGGAGGCAACGTGCTGACTGTCGGAAGCAAGCCGGACGGTTCGCCCTACCAGGTCGGTCTGCAGAAACCATTTGACGAGATGAACCGCACCATCGGCGCCGTCAGCGTTTCCGGACAGTCGGTGGTTTCCTCCGGGAATTATGAGCGCTATTTTGAACTGGACGGGAAGATCTATCACCACATTATGGATACTTCTACCGGATATCCCGTGGACAACGACCTTGTGAATGTCACGGTTATCTCCGAACAGTCCACAGACGGGGACGCCCTGAGCACCATCTGCTACTCCCTGGGTCTGGAAAGGGGAATGGAACTGATCGAAAGCCTACAGGACACAGAGGCCATCTTCATCACAGATGATGATGAAATCCACACCAGCTCCGGCATCGGCGATACCGTCAGATTTACAGAAACGGACTCCTGATCCGTCTTTCTTTTCACGAAAAAAGTGCTGTCCCACGAATCCTTCCTGCGACAGCACTTTTTCAAAATTCTGTTGTCATCAGCAGGAACTGCTCCCTGCCCCTGCCTGTTCTTTCAGACCGATTACACCGGACGGATAATCTTCTTCGGACACTTCTCCGCGCATTTTCCGCAGCCGGTACACTTCGTCTGGTCAATATGGGCGATGTTTTCCGATACGGTAATGGCGCCTGCTTCACAGACCTTCTCACACATCTTACATCCGATACAACCCACCTTGCAGGCTTTCATCACGATCTTGCCCATGTCTTTGGAACTGCACTGTACCGCAACCTTCGCCTCATAAGGAATCAGCTCGATCAGGTTCTGCGGGCAGGCCTTGATACACTTGCTGCAGGCCTTGCAGTTCTCTTTGTCTACAACTGCCACGCCATCCACAATATGGATCGCGTCAAAGGGACAGGCTTCCACACACTCGCCAAATCCCAGACATCCGTGGTTGCAGGACTTGGGACCGCCATTGGAGATCTGTTTTACCATATGGCAGGATTTCTCACCGATATAGTTGTAATCCACGCCGGCCTGGTCGCAGGTACCTGCGCATTTCACATAGGCCACCATACGGACAGCCTCCCCGGCGTCCACTCCCATGATGGCGCCGATCTTGGCCGCCACCGGAGCGCCGCCCACCGGGCAGGATCCCACCTCAGCCTCGCCTTTCGCAATCGCAGCAGCCAGACCGGAACAGCCGGCAAATCCACAGCCGCCGCAGTTGTTTCCGGGAAGGGCGTCTAAAACAGCCTCCTCACGGGGATCGATCTCTACTTTGAACTTTTCACCGGCAATACCGAGGATAATACCGATGACAATACCAACAACAGCTACAACTACGGTAGCAATTATAATTGCCTGAACATTCATCTGTATACCTCCTTAAATAACACCGGAAAATCCCATAAACGCAATCGCCATCAGGCCTGCGGTTACCAGAACGATGGCGGAACCCTGGAAGGGCTTCGGAATCGCATTGTACTCGATCTTCTCACGGATACCGGCCATGATCACAATGGCAATGGTAAATCCGACTGCGGTAGCAAAACCGTTGATGGTGCCCACGCCGATCCCGTATCCGTACTGTACATTATTCAGCGCCACGCCCAGCACCGCGCAGTTTGTGGTGATCAGCGGAAGGTAGATACCAAGCGCATTATACAGCGACGGCACGGATTTGCGCAGAAACATTTCCACGAACTGAACCAGTGCGGCGATTACCAGGATAAATACAATAGTTTCCAGGTATGTGATATCAAACTGCTGCAGTACAAACTTATCCAGCACACCTGTAATAAAGGATGCAATCGTAATAACGAAGATAACTGCCACGCCCATGCCGGCCGCGGTCTCCACCTTCTTGGATACGCCAAAGAACGGACATAAGCCAAGGAACTGGCTCAGCACTACGTTGTTAACAATTGCAGAACCGATCGCAATTAAAATAACTTCTTTCATCTGAACCTAACCTCCTATGCTTCTTTCTCATCTGTTCCGGCCGTAAAGATTTTCTTATCATCCGATACCGGGCAGACACCCTCGCCGCAGCCTGCACAGTCCCCGAGACATCCGGCTGCCGCTTTCACCTTCAGGCCTTTCTTCCGTTTTGCCTCTTTGAACGCATTCTGGATTGCGATCAGCAGCGCCAGCACGAAGAAAGCGCCGGGTGCAAGAACGAAGATCGTTACCGGGGTAAATCCCGGCGTGCCTGCAGCAGCATCTGCCAGCGGAAGGATCTGTACGCCAAACGCCTGTCCGGCGCCCAGGATCTCACGCACCAGGCCGATACAGGTGAGGGCGATGGTAAAACCGAATCCCATGCCGATACCATCGAAGATGGAACTCAGCGGGCCGTTCTTGGAAGCATAGCTCTCTGCACGGCCAAGGATGATACAGTTTACTACGATCAGAGGAATGTAAAGTCCCAGGGACGCATACAGATCCGGGACGTAACCTTCCAGCAGGAACTGTACGATCGTAACCAGGGAAGCAACCACAACGATAAATCCGGGCACACGGCAGCTGTCCGGGATCACCTTGCGCAGCAAGGAGATCAGCAGGTTTGAAAATACGAGAACCAGCGTAGTGGAAAGTCCCATGCCGATACCGTTGATGGCAGATGTGGTGACAGCTAAGGTCGGACACATACCGATCAGCATGACGAAGGTAGGGTTCTCTTTGATAATACCATTCTGTAAACGTTCTACACACTTATTCATTAACTAATTCCCCTCCCGTCTCTTCCATTAAAACTCTGTAATAGGCAAGGCCGGAATTTACTGCACGGGTCACTGCATCCGAAGTAATGGTCGCGCCGCTGATGGCATCGATTTCATTATCAGCTGTCGCGCCGGTCTTTGTCACGGTAAACTCTTCTACCTGTTTACCAGCATACTGTGAAGCATAATCTTCTTCTGCCGCTTTCATACCGAGACCGGCAGTATCATTGATCACTGTGATGGAATATCCGTTCACGGTTCCATCCAGACGGACACCAAGCGAAAGCGTCACATCCCCGCCGTAACTGCTGGGATCCGTGGCATTGATCACATAACCGAGCAGGTTGCCGTCCGCATCCACAGCCTGTACGCAGCTGTCGACCGTATCGTCCGTGTAACCGGCCTCCACCGCAGCCTGGGTCGCCGCCTCCGCGTCAAATCCGGGAAGCTCCACAAACTCCTCCGCGTCCTCAAACACCGCGCGGTAAGCGTCCTGCTGCGCGGCTTCATTGGCCGCCGCAATGGGCTGCAGGGTAATGTCGTGGACGACTCCCAGAAGGAATCCGGCCACTAAGGTAATCAGGCAAAGGATCAGGGCATCTTTGATAATCGACTTTTTCATTACTTCTCGCCTCCTTTACCAAAAGGTTTCGGTACCGTAAACCGCTCGATCAGCGGTACTAATACGTTCGCGAAAATGATGGAGTAAGAACATCCTTCCGCGGAAGCGCCGAACAGACGGAAAATACCAAGCAGGCATCCGCAGATGATACCGTAAATAATCTTGCCCCGGGGGGTAATCGGCGATGTCACATAGTCGGTCGCCATAAAGAACGCGCCCAGCATCAGACCGCCGCCGCAGATCTCCTGCACCACAAACTGACCCAGGTCACCGGTGGTCAGATGTCCGCCAAACAGGATCACAAACACGGCGAATGACAGGATATATGTACCGGGGATCCGCAGGTCAATGATTCCCATGGCAATCAGGAAGATCGCGCCGATCAGGATAGCGATCACCGAAGTCTCGCCGATGGTACCGGCGATCCGTCCGGTAAACATAGCCATGGTATTGTCATACAGCCCGCCGTCTGCCAGATAAGACAGCGGCGTGGCGCTGGTGGTTCCGTCCAGCGGAACCGTGGCAAAGCTTGTCATCGGGCCGGTAAACGCCAGCAGCAGGAAACATCTTGCCCCCAGCGCCGGGTTCATAAAGTTCTGTCCCAGGCCGCCGAACAGCATTTTTACCACTACGATGGCAAACGCGCCGCCGACAATCGCGATCCAGAACGGGATCGTGCTGGACAGGTTCAGCGCCAGCAGAAGGCCTGTGACAATACAGCTTAAATCTCCCACAGTCTGCTTCTTATGCGCAATTTTATTATAAAGATATTCGGAAACAAAGCAGCTTGCGATGGTGACAACAATAACAGCAAGAGCTCTGGGGCCGAAATTGAAGATACCAAACACAGTAGCAGGCAATAATGCAATAATCACGCAGAGCATAATCTTGTCTGTACTCATTTTGGATCTCACGTGTGGTGATGATGTCACATTATATAAATCACTCACAATAATCCACCTCTTTCTATGATTTCTTACGTTTATTTGCCAGAACTGTCTTCTTCATCACGCGGATCGCCTGAACCAGATTCCTCTTGGCCGGACAGATAAAGCTGCAGCTTCCGCACTCCACACATTCCAGGCCGTTCCATTTTTCAAACTGCTCTTCCTGCTGATTTTCAGCGAAATCAGCCAGACGGGACGGAACGATCCGGGACGGACATGCCTCCACACAGCGCCCGCAGTTAATACAATTTGTTGCCTGCGCCTCCGACTTCTGAACCGCGTCCTCGCTGAGGCAAAGCAAAGCGGAGGTCGTCTTTGTTGTCGGCACATCCAGCGTAAACATGGCAAATCCCATCATCGGGCCGCCGGAGATAATCTTCTGCGGCTGGGTCTTGAAACCGCCGGCTGCATCCGCCAGTTCCTGGAAACTGGTGCCGATATAAATGGAAAAGTTCTTCGGCTCGGAAACTGCGTCGCCGGTCACGGTAAACGTCCGGTTCATCAGTGGCATACCAAGCTTTACAGCATGATAGATCGCCACCATGGTATCCACATTATCCACAATACAGCCTGCGTCTGCCGGCAGCATCGTGGAGTTGATCGCGCGTCCGGTTGTTGCGTAGATCAGCTGACGCTCGGAACCCTGGGGATACTTTGTCTTCAGAGCCTTCACTTCCATCCGGGGCTCGTCCTTCACAAGATCAGACAGCAGCTTGATGCAGTCCGGCTTGTTATCCTCAATCCCGAAAATACCCTTTGCATTGTCAAACAGGGAAAGGATGATCCGCATGCCTTCGATCAGCTTCTCCGGCTCCTCTAACATCCTGCGGTAATCCGCAGTCAGGTACGGCTCACACTCTGCACAGTTTGCAATTACATAATCAATCTTTTCCGGCTCTTTGGGAGATAATTTTACATGAGTCGGGAAACCGGCGCCGCCCATACCGACGATACCGGCGTTTTTGATCCTCTCCAGGATCTCCTCTTTCGACAGCGCGGATACGTCCTCCGCTGCCTCAAACTCAACGGAATTGTACGCGCCGTCATTCTCAATCACAATCGAATTGACCATGTCGCCCACTGCCACACGTCTCGGCTCGATCTTTTTCACCTTGCCGGAAACGGAAGCATAAATCGGCGCAGACACAAATCCGCCGGCTTCTGCGATCATCTGCCCTCTTAAAACAGTATCTCCAACTGCTACAACAGGTTTTGCGGGTGCACCGATATGCTGTGATAACGGATAGACCAGATCGCCTTTGGGTAAGTATTCTGTGATCGGCTGATCCTTGGACAGCTCTTTGCCGTCATAAGGATGGACGCCGCCTTTAAAAGTACATAAACCCATAACCTATGCCCTCTTTCTTCCTATTATTTTTTCAGAGTAATTTGAAGAGATCTCCTATGCATTCTTCATAAACCAACTCTCAAAATTCATTTCATTTTATCACATACAGATGAAATAATACATGATTGTATCGCAAAAAATACAAAAATATTCTTCCCTTCATGGATCCGAAACAGAAACTTTATACAAAAAGGATCCTGTATCCTCTTTGCCAGATCAGCAGCTTTGATGTATACTGTGAACACCTGATATTTGTTTGCTGTGTACGGAAGGAGATTTTTTAATGAAAGTTTTTAGCGATACCTTTCCGGCAGACAGCCTGTCTGCCTTTGAACAGCATTTCATCCGGGAAAATATGCTGTTTGTGGACATTGAGACCACCGGCCTGTCCCCCGTCCGGGATCAGATCTACTGCATCGGCTGCGGCTGCCGGAAAATGGACCGGATCTGCACAGATCTGTTTTTTGCAGAAAACAGCGAAGACGAGCCGTCCATACTGAAAGCCTTTTTCCGGCTGCTTTCCGGCTTTGACACCATCGTCACCTTTAACGGAACAGCCTTCGACCTGCCTTTTATCCGGAAACGGGCAGAACTGCACCAAATCAGTCTTACACATCCGTTCCCCGCCGCCGGGCTTCTCAATCCGGAAACCGCCCCGGATTCCGGCGCAGGACACACGGTTGATCTGTACCGTGAAACCACGCGCCTGAAAAAACTGCTGGGACTTTCCTCCTGCCGCCAGAAATGTGTGGAGCAGTTTCTCGGCTGCTGCCGGGACGATACATACAGCGGCGGGGAACTGATCGAAGTCTATCAGAACTATGTACTTCAAAAGGATCCCGGGCAGCTGCAGCTGCTTCTTCTCCACAATTTAGAGGATGTGAAAGGCATGTTCTCCCTGACAGGGATCCTCTCCTACCGCCAGCTGCGGGAGGGACAGTTTCAGATCAGCGATTCCATCCGCGAAACAGAAGGCGGGAAAGAGTATCTGAATCTGAAAATTATTCCCGCCTTTGATTTTCCGCAGAGCATCCACAGGATCGCAGAAGATTCCTCGTTTCTGCTGAACCGCAGCGCGGGTCTGATACGTCTTCCCCTCCGGCACGGGACGCTGAAGCATTTCTTTCCGGATCCGGAAAATTATTATTACCTGCCGGCGGAAGACACCGCCATCCATAAAAGCGTCGGGGAATTTGTAGATCCTTCCCACCGCAAAAAGGCCACGAAAAAAAACTGCTATATCAAAAAGGACTGCGATTATGTAGAAACACCGTCAAAAACAGCGGGCGGTTTCCTGAAAAAGGAATATAACGAAAAGACAGCTTATCTGGAAATCCCCAACTCCTCTTGCGCCGGACACGCAGATGCCTGCCGGGAATTCCTGCAGCTGTATTTTGCACAGTTTATTTCTTAAAAAAGCGGAAGGGAAATTTTCTTCCGCTTCCGCTTTTTTCTGATTCTTAATGTTTCTGCTTCCCTGCACGAACTACTGCAGCGCCTGTTACAAGAGCTGCCGCAAATACTGCCGTCCACAGGAAAATCGGTTTCCTGTCGCCCGTCTTCACTGCCGCGGCAGAATCTGTTCCGTGAGTTTTGGATCCATCTGCACCGGCATTATTCTGAACATGGCTGTTTGAACCGCCAGTCTGATCAGCATCTCCCGGATTCGTATTACCCTGATCAGTATTTCCGGAATTATGATCCGGCTGCTCTCCCTGATTTGGATGATCCGGTGTTTCTGTGGAAGCCTCTTTTACCGTCACCTGGATTTCCGCTGTCAATCCATCCGGATTATCCGCTCCATCTTCCAGCACAAGTTCACCATACAGGGTATAGGTTCCCGGCACATCCGCCTGATATTTTCCTTCTTCCCACTGTACTTTAGCTTCCCCGATTACACCGTTCTGATATGTAATTTCCACATTTTCCGGGAGCTGCAGCTGATCAAAGGCCGTTCCCTGCTCTACGGTAATGGCTTCAGGCTGAATCACATTCCCAACCTTCAGCGCCTCCACGGATACGTCACAGGATGCAGTCAGACTGCCATATGACACCGTGATCCGATCGGCGCCCACGCCGGAAGCCAGCAAAGTTCCGTCCTTCTGTACAGTAAATTTTCCATTCGCAGATGTTAAGGTAAGATCAGAAAAGTTCATGGCAATCTTTGTTCCATATACATCTGTCGCCGTCACCACTGGTGATACCAGATCACCATAGGTAACCGTTTCATTCATTTGCAGATCCAGTTTCGTAAGATTTACCTGGCTCAAATCCTGGGATTTTACTGTGAAGGATGCTGATGTTCCGCCGCAGTGCGCAGTAATAACGGCGCTGCCTTCCGCATGGACAGTGACCACTCCGGCATCATCCACTGATACGGTTTCCGGATCAGAGCTTTCCCAGTCAATCGCCATTAGGCTGTCGTCATTGATCTGTGTCATATAACTGTCTACCGATGCCTTTACACGGAAATCCCCGTAAACATCAATCTGTGCAGATCCGCCTTTTGCCAGATTTAATATACCATTCTGCATCGCAGCATGACGCAGGTAAATTTCGGAAAGAAGCGGTTCATAATCATAATCAGCTTTTCCATCTCTGACATGGATCGTACCATATCCAAGCAGATTTCCCTGTTCCGGAGTCACATAACCCTTGCCGGCCGCGTTTCCGCCAATTATGTAATTTACCCCGTCTCTCTCCCAGCTTTCCAGCGTATGCAGATGACCGGAAATTACATTGACATTTACCTCCGGATTGGCCTCCTTATAGGCCCCCATAATTCCTTCAAACCGGGCACACTCCTCTGCAGTCATATTATGCTGTGTATTAAAATGATCTTCCGTTACAACATGATTCACCACATACACATTCGGCAGGGTATTGGACTCCAGCATTTCCTCCAGATACTGATACTGAGTGGGATCACTGGCCGTCACACTCTGATTGAAAGCTGAATTCAGGACTATAATCCGTGTCTGTCCATAGTCAAATGTATAGGTAGGGGAACCGAAATATTCATTGAACATATCAAGATTCATTTCTCCCCCTTCATGGTTTCCGGCAGCAATCAAATAAGGCTTTCCTACACTTTCAATCCATTTTTTACCTTCATCAAATTCCTCTTTGTTCACACCATCCACAATATCTCCCAGCTGGATCACCAGTTCACTGTCCTCTTTGGCCGCTTTGGGATAAATCATATCAGAATATGCATTCCCCTGGGAATCCGGTATTACGGTAATATTATAATTCTCAGGATCTTCCGGCTGAGAAATCAGGGAAACATCTACGGTATCTTTATATGTTTCCATCCTGTTTCCGTCCCGGTCAGATGCGTCCACAGTGATTTCAGCAGAAGAGGTCCCTTCCTTTAATTTGAAATCTGGCTGTGCATATGCCCATCCGGTTTCTTCGTCCAGATATACATTTTCAATTTCCCGGCCATCCAGAGTTACTTTCAGGCTATCCGGATCTACGCCTGATTTCATATCCTGAATTTCAAACCCGATCCTGGGACTCGGAATTTTAACCGCTGCCTGACTGCCGGACGAAGGCGTCACATGGCTGATCTGAGGAGCCTGTGTATCAGGACTCAAATCCACCGTATAAGTTTCGTCAATATACGGAACCGACTCGTTCCCCCTGGTATCTTTTGCCTTTACCACTACCCGGTAACTCTGTCCGTTTTCCAGCCCGCTTTTCGTAAATGCAAGATGCCCCGTAGCAGAGTCAAACTGATAATCCGTTACCGGCTGATCGTTTACCGTCACAGAAATAGAATCTGCCGCCACACCGGAAGTGTCTGAAATCACAGTGGAAAAATTCAGGCTGTCGGTATACAGTCCGCCGCCTGCCGGCTGTGTCTCAGAAAAAGAAGGCCCCTGCATATCCTGTTCTTCATCCGAATAGATCCATTTCAGGTCATCCAGCATAATTGTCGTTCTGTAATCTGCCTGATCCGCACCTTTGTAAATATTGGACATCATAAGGTAATTAAATGTGATCGGCATCGGCCAGTCTTCCGGAACGTCGAACTCAAAATATTTCCATCCGATCCAGTCCATATGCTCATCGGGAGTAATTTTGATCGACTTGCTCTGGATACTTCCTCCGTCAGCGCCGTCATAATGGCTTGTCCCATTTTCATCTACCCAGGTACCGTCATTTGCATAAAAATATGCTGTCATCATACAGTTATAGTTGTCACTGATACCATCGTTGTTTTCATCACCGCTGTAGATCCACAGACCGAATTTTTTCGGACGTGCTTTTGCACGGTACTGATCCATTAATTTGCCCTGTTCCTCAGCGCTCCATCCCAGATCACTGTGGGGAGCATCCCAGTCCGGATACAGATACATGGTTCCATTGGTTGCCCGTGTCCACTCATGTGTATCATAGATCCAATACAGACTTTTCTTTCCATTTTTCACCATG
This sequence comes from uncultured Lachnospiraceae bacterium, assembly GCA_944380065.1. Classification (GTDB taxonomy): domain Bacteria; phylum Bacillota; class Clostridia; order Lachnospirales; family Lachnospiraceae; genus Eubacterium_I. The sequence continues at coordinate 17,604 of CALWGM010000148.1, read as the reverse complement.
TCGGGATCTGATGTAGTACCTACCATATTGGTTCCGTCTCCGCCCCGGTAATCCGGGCGATTCGGATAAATATAAGGGCTGTTTATGTGATAAGCCACTTCATTTCCTTCATAGTCGTCAATAATCTGCTCTTTCAGTCCTACAACAACGTTCGTTGTAAATGTCTTCCCCATAAACCGCGCAGACACACTTGCATTTCCGCTCTCTGCTGTCACGTTCAGCATACCATCCCGGGACAAAGTCCCGATTTCATCCCCTGTCATCGTCCATTCGGCCAGCGAAGGGCTGATCAGAACATTCTGCTGATTTTCATCATAGGCTGTAAAACCAAACTGGTAGTTTGCTCCCTGGTCAAGCGCCAGCGAGTCTCCGCCGCTGAGTTCCACAGACTGCACCTGGTCGGCATCCACAACTCTGGCACTGGCCGTTCCCGTTACACCATTCACAGTCGCGGTAACCACATCATCACATGCAGTCTCAGGAGCGACATAATGTCCTTCGGTATCAATGGAACCATATTTTGCGTCCCACTCAATCTGATATGCGGATTCATCCAACGCGCTTCCGCTGGGATCAGTCAGCCTGACAGAAAAGTTCGTTTCTGATCCGGGATAAATATTAACATTTCCATCCACCAGCACCTGGGAAACTTCAGATGTCCTGGGTGCGTTGCTGATAATTTCCAGAGAATTGCTGACCAGTCTCGACCCTCCGTCACTGGGATAGCTGACAGTAGCCAGACTGTCGGAACCGGCTCTGCGGGCTGTCATTTCTGTCGATCCGCCGCCATCCATATTCAGAATATCCACGCAGTCCAGCTCACTCATCATATATTCTGCAATCTCACGGAAGGTGGTTCCTGACGTCAGATCCGCACCGAAATTTGCACCAGGCTTATTCACGCAGAGAATCTCCACTTTTCCATCTTTCGTAATTCCGATCACTGTCCGGGAATTCACATCTGTTCCCTGTCCATCCACTACAGGTGTATTGATCTTTCCATCCTTCGCCAGCAGATGAAATCCATTGACAGCCGCTTTTACATCATCACACAGGGTTCCCCTCTCCTGAAGATGTCCGTTTCCATCTTCCGAAAATGCCCCTGTATAAAGATGACACGTCAGTTTAACATTCTCACCTTCTTTCAGAGATGCGACGCCATCGGTATCTCCATAATAACCGGCCAGCACAATACAATCCTCCGGAATCTGGAATCCTTCCTTATCATAGATTGTCTGAACCGTTCCATGGAACTCTGTCCCGGCGTAAAGATTGCCATCATAGTTTTCCAGTCTGATCAATGCATACGCCTGCTTCTGTGAAAGACCCGAACCAATCGGGTGAGCCATCGTCCCGTCACTGGATATATTGCTGGTATAAATCCGAAGTGTATCCGAAGCCACTTTCGTCTGATCATCATATCCGCTGCTGATCAGACTGCGGTTAATATTGGTTACCGTCTGTGTATAATCATCTCCCACCGAAATATCCACTGCCGCGCGCAGCGCATCAATGTGTGGTTCTCCTTCACCATCCACAAAAAATACCGGTGTATCTGTCGTATACTGATTATTGGGCTGACTGGTCACAATCGCTCCGCTGCGAACCTGGATTCCGCTGTTTAAGCCATAATCCATATTATAAGGATCTGCGTTAACGGAAGCTACCACATTCACGCCCTGATAAACATCCCGCATTGCCTGGTTCAAAATATTCTCCCTGGCATTGATCGTATCCTCGGCTCTTGTAGAATTAAACTCCACTCCCTCAGCAGAGGGGTCCACTGTCAGATGATTCACCCGGATTCTCCTGTCGCCATTTGAACCATACCCCTGGATGTCTTCTTCCGAATAATGAATACCCGGCGCCAGATCCTCATTGGCAACATAACGCATCTGCACATCTGCCGCCTGTACCGGCTGAATCCATGACAATGTCATAGACAAAGCCATTGCCGCCGCCATCGCAGCAGCAGCAATACGATTTTTCAATCCTGTCTTTTTCATATTGACCTCCTGTTTTTCACTTACCTAACATAAGGCGCTCTTATATAAACTACCTGACCCATTTTAGAGGATTTCTCTGTCAGCTTCTATCACACTTTCGCAAAAAATACACAAAATTTTTGTAAAGCCATTCCATTGAGCAAACGAAAAAAACAGACAGAAAACTCTGCCATTACCAGCATCGTTTTCTGTCTGTCATACTTCTTCTATTCTTTTAATTCTTCCGGGAAAGATCTTCCCGATACCGGAATCTTACTCCTGTGCATCCTCTGCGGCGGGAGCCTCCTCCACAGCAGGCGCCTCCTCTGCGGCAGCTTCCTTTTCCTCCGCTGCCGGGGCGATCGCTTTCATGCTGAGGCTGATCTTTCTTGCCTCCTCATTGAAGTCAACGATCTTTGCTGTGATCTCCTGACCGATGCTCAGTACATCAGCCGGCTTCTCCACATGATCCCTGGAAATCTGGGAAACATGGAGCAGCGCGTCTACGCCGGGTGTCAGCTCTACGAAAGCGCCGAAGTCTGTCATACGGGCTACCTTTCCGGTCACGATCGTGCCGGGCGCATATTTCTCCGCTGCATTCAGCCAGGGATTCTCATCCGGGAACTTCACGCTCAGGGCGATCTTGGTTCCGTGGATATCCTTGATAAATACAGTCACAGGCTGTCCCACTTTGTACAGCTTCTTCGGGTTATCCACATGTCCCCAGGACATCTCGGAAATATGAAGCAGACCGTCTGCCCCGCCCAGGTCGATAAATGCGCCGAAATCTGTGATGTTCTTCACGGTACCGTCGATCACATCGCCGATCTGGATGCTGTCGATCAGCTCCTGCTGTTTGCGGAGCTTCTCAGCAACCAAAAGCTGTTTGCGGTCGCCGATCACACGTCTCCTCCTGGGGTTGAACTCCGTGAGGACGAACTCAATCTCCTGTCCTTTGTATTTATTGAAATCCTTTTCATATACATCGGAAACCAGGCTGGCCGGAATAAAGATGCGGGTCTCGTCGATCATCACGCTGATACCGCCGTCTAATACCTGCGTCACAGTACCTTTGAGCACCTCATGGTTCTGGAACGCCTCCTCCAGGCGCTTGCTGCCCTTCTCAGCGGCAAGGCGCTTGTATGTAAGAAGCACCTGGCCCTCGCCGTCGTTTACCTTCAGCACTTTTGCTTCCATGGTGTCCCCCACGGAAATCACGGTAGTCAGGTCAAGGCTGTTGTCATTGGTGTATTCGCTGCGTGTAATAATGCCGTCTGCTTTATAGCCAATATTCAGGATAATTTCATCCGGTTTCACATCTATAACAGTGCCTTCGACTACCTCTCCATTCCTTATTGTTTTTGAAAATTCATCCAACATTTGTTCAAAGTTCATCTCTGACATACTTTTGAACCTCCTCGATTATATTATTTGGGGTGGACGCCCCCGCTGTAATACCTACGTAGTCGAAACGCGAAAAATCAGTGTGCTCCAGATCTTCTTTCGTTTGTATAAAGTAAGTATTCTGACAATTTTCAGAGCAGATCTCATAAAGCTTTCTCGTGTTGGAGCTGCTCGCCCCTCCCACCACGATCATTGCATCCACCTGACGGGAAAGCGCTCGGGCCGCCTCCTGCCGTTCCTTAGTGGCACTGCAAATGGTATTGTGAATCTGGAAATCCATGTCCTTTTTCACCGTACCTTTACTATAATACCCTCTTTTCCGAATAATTTCAACTAAATCTTGAAATTTCTTGTAATGAAATGTAGTCTGGGCCACAATACATACCTTTTTTTCGCCGTCCAGGTCCAATTTCTGCGCTTCTTCCTCCGAATCGACCACCTTTGTCCGTTCCGGATCCGAAGACCAGCCGACGATCCCCTGGACTTCCGGGTGCTGTTCGCTGCCGATGATGATCATATAATACCCGCGCCCCGAATATTCCTGCACCAGCCTGTGGATCTTTTTCACAAACGGGCAGGTGGCGTCCACTACCGTAAGCCCAGTGGCCGCCAGTTCCTCCTGGAGGGAGCGCGGCACGCCGTGAGACCGGATAATCACGGTTCCCGAAGACAGCTGTCCGGCTTCCTGCAGGGAACCGATCACCCGCACGCCCTTCCTTTCCAGGTCGGCGGTCACTTCTTCATTATGGATAATAGGGCCATAGGTATACACCGGCCGGCCGCCCTCCGCCGCTTCCCGGTAGACCGTATCCACCGCCCGGCTGACCCCAAAACAAAATCCCGCTTTCGCGGCTAACTCTACTTTCATCTTCAAAACCTCTTCCCTGCCACTCACGGCGGCAGTCCAAAATCCTGTTCCGACACCGCCGGCCGCTTCCGCCGTCAGGAAAGCCCCGCCTCCACAGCCAGCTGATAAATCGCATCCACCACCTGGTCGATGTCCATCTCAGATGAATCCAGGAATCTGGCGTCCTCCGCCGCCTTCAGGGGCGCGATCTCCCGGTGCATGTCGCGGTAATCCCGCTCCTCAATATCCTTCCCGATCTCTCTTAGGTCACACGGCACGCCTTTTTCCAGAAGCTCTTTATAACGCCGTTTCGCCCGCGTTGAGACGCCGGCTGTCAGATACACCTTCAGCTGTGCCTCCGGCAGGACACAGGTGCCGATATCCCGTCCGTCCATGATCACATCGTTCCTGGCCGCCAGATCCTGCTGCAGGCTCAGCAGCTTTTCCCGTACAAACGGATAACCGCTGGTGGCGGACGCCATATTCCCCACCTCTTCCTTCCGGATCTCGCCGGAAATATCCCGGCCGTTTAAAATCACTTTCTGGACGCCGTTTTCATAAACCAGCTCGATCCGGATCTCATCGCACGCCGCCCGGAGGGCAGCCTCATCCCCGGCGTCGATCTGATGGGTCAGGAAATAGTATGCCATAGCCCGGTACATGGCCCCGGTATCCACATAAATAAAAGAAATTTTCTCCGCCAGCTTTCTGGCAATGGTGCTTTTCCCTGCTCCCGCAGGTCCGTCAATCGCAATATTAAAACTCATTCCGTCTAAACCTTCCATCCTGTATTTTTATCTGTTTCCCGCGCTCTCCCCCGCCAGATGCCCGGTGGACCAGGCAATCTGCAGGTTAAATCCTCCGGTCACCGCATCCAGATCCAGCATCTCCCCGCAGAGATACAGCCCGGAAACCAGCCGCGATTCCATGGTGGAGGGGTCCGTTTCCTTCACCGGGACGCCGCCGCGGGTAATGACAGCCTCACGGATATCCCCCAGACCGGTAATGGTACCCGGGAAATGTTTCAGCACATGCAGCAGGCTCTGGCGCTCATCCCGCGTCACAGAATTCACCTTTTTCTCCGGGTCAATGCCTGACAGCCGGATCACCGCCGGGATCATCCCGGAGGGAAGCAGCCTGCCCAGGGAATTTTTGAACTGGCGGTTCTGATTTTCCGAGAAATCCCTCTGGATGCGCCTGTCCAGCCTGTCCTCCGACAGGGACGCCTTCAGATCGATCTCAAAGGTCAGATCGCCCTCAAAATACCGGTCCGGGATCACGCTGCTGGCTGTCAGCACCACCGGGCCGCTGATGCCCTGATGGGTAAACAAAAGCTCGCCAAATTCTTCATATAAAACCTTTTTCCCGGACTTTACCGTAAAAGAAATATTTTTCAGGGCCAGTCCCTGCAGCCCGGGGATATAGGACTCTTTCGTCCGCATTCCGATCAGGGAAGGGCGCAGCCTGGTACAGGTGTGTCCCAGCGGCTTCAGCAGTTCAAAACCGCTCCCGTCTGATCCGGTGGAAGGATAAGAAACGCCTCCGGTGGCCAGAATCAGCGCGTCGCACCAGAACTTCTTTCCCCGCTCTGTCTGCGTATCAAAAACCAGCCCGCAGATTTTCCTGGCCGGTCCGGCCGATTTTGATTCCCGCGCGCCGTCATCCGGCGTTTCCAAATCCTCTGTCAGGATCTGTTTCACATCTGCGCGGAGGATTACCTGCACGCTCAGGCGCTCCATCTCTTTCGCCAGTGTCCGGATCACATCGGAGGCGTGGTCGGACTGGGGAAATACCCGGTTCCCGCGCTCCACCTTCAGTTTCAGTCCCCGGGATTCAAAGAACTCCATCACCGCCCGGTTGTCAAACCGGTAAACCGCGCTGTACAGGAATTTCCCGTTCCGCGAAAACGCCGGGAACAGCTCCTCCGTCGGACAGGCGTTGGTCAGGTTGCATCTGCCCTTGCCCGTAATATAGATTTTCTTTCCCAGCTTTTCATTATGCTCAAACAGGGTCACCGCATTCCCTGCCCCGGCAGCCGCGCAGGCGGCCATCATCCCCGCCGCCCCGCCGCCTACAACCGCGATTCTATTCATCTCCCAGGTCTCCTACTTTTCCATACCGCATTTTCATATGGTCGTCGATATAATTGATCTCATCGCTCTCATAAACCTGGTACTCGTCCCAGATCTGCTCCAGCGTCTCCAGCGTCTTTGCCACCTCGTCCTGTTTTCTCATGCAGAGCGCGACGATCAGCGCGTTGATCACGCTCAGGGGCGCCACCAGGGAATCCACAATGGATGCCATATCGCTTTTGGCGATCAGGTTGCAGGAGGAGTAAAGGTTCATCGGTGAATGGATGCTGTCGGTCAGCGTGATCACTTTCGCGTTCCGGTTGTTGGCAAACTCCAGCGCTTTCAGCGTCCGCATGGAATAGCGCGGGAAGCTGATGCCGATGATCACATCCCTCTCGCTGATCCTCACCATCTGCTCAAACAGCTCGCTGGAACTGCTGGTATGGAGAAGATGCACATGATCCATGATCAGGTTCAGATAAAATGCCAGGAAGCTGGCCAGCGGCGCGCAGCTGCGGATTCCCACCACATAGACATGCTCTGCCTTCAGTATCATATCCAGCGCTATCTCAAAAGCCTCCTGGTTGATCTCCTCCAGCGTCCGTTTGATCTTCTCCGCGTCTGCCTGCAGCACGGACTCCAAAATCCGGGACTGGCTGATCCGCCCGTAGGTCACCTCCATCCGCTGGATGGAATTCAGCTTGTTGCGCACCAGCTCCTCCAGCGCCTTCTGGAACTCCGGATAGCCCTTATAGCCCAAAAACGTGGCATAACGAACCACGGTGGACTCGCTGACGCCAACCACCTTTCCCAGCTTATCCGCCGTCAGAAATACAGCCTTATCATAATTATCCGTGATATAAGTAGACAGCATCTTCTGTCCCTTGCTCATATGGCTGTACCGCTCATTGATCCTGTTTAACAATTCATTCGACTGACTCATCTTTTTATCCTCTGTTATCTGTCAAAATCCACTGAAAAGTGTACCACAAAAAATCAAAAAAGGAAACCGCCCCATGGAAAATCTTTTTGCAAAACACCAGCCGCAGCTTCACAGGGCCGTTTCCTGCAGCACAAACTTCAGACACCAGGAATAATCAAACAATTCCGCCGTTTCCGTCAGAACCACCTGCCGGGATCCATAAAGCTGGCCGTTCAGGTAAATCTCCTCGGCGCCGATCACCTCCCCGGCTTTCAGGGGAGCAGTCAGTGTTTCCGGAAGATCATAGCGGATTTCGATCTGGTCGCTGTCAGAGAGGAAACCGGTGACGGCTTCCCCGGTGGTACATGCTCCGATGGACGGGGGAAAACAGATCCCCTCCTCCCGGCGGACAGCCTGCGCCAGCGGAATCCGGAAATTCTTTTCCCCTTCCGAAATCACCCGGTCTGAATAAGTGGCGTCCGCATAGGCGATCAGCTGTCTGGAATCTGACCACTTATAATCTTTATGGTTCGGCCAGCCGCAGGCCAAAAGGGCAAACGTATAGGTATGCTCCCCGGAGCGGTACGCCCCCACATAACAGTACCCGGCGTCCGCCGTAAATCCCGTCTTGCCGCTGAGCGCCCCATCCATCATGGACAGGAGCGCGTTGTGGTTCTGCAGGGAATAGGTTCTGGATCCGTCAAGATCAGAGACCTGCCGGGAATCCGCACGTGTAATCTCCAGAAATTCCTCATTCCGGATACAGTACGCCATAATCCTGGACAGATCATAGGCCGTTGTACTGTGAATACCGCCCTCATCCTCGGCGTCCAGCCCATTGGGCGTAATAAAATGGCTGTTCTCACACCCTAATTCCGCAGCCTTCTGATTCATTTTGTCCGCAAAACCCTCCACACTCCCGGCAATGTGTTCCGCAATCGCCACTGCCGCGTCATTGTAGGACTCCAGCATCAGCGCGTAGAGGAGATCCTTCAAATAGAACCGGTCTCCGGCAGCGAACCCCATCTTCACCGCCGGCATTTTGCAGGCGTACTCGGACACGGTCACCACATCCTCCGGATTTCCGTTTTCCAGCGCCAGAATACAGGTAAGGATTTTGGTGGTGCTGGCATTCGCCATAGGGGTATTCGCGGCTTTTCCATACAGAATCCTGCCGCTGTCCGCATCTGTCAGGACTGCAGCCCCCGCATACAGATTCAGTTCCTCCTTATGGAAATCAGAAAAAGCCTCCTGCGACGCCGCAGCTTCGGATTGGGCGGCCGCCGCAGGCTGCACAGACGGAAAGGCCGCAAAAACAGACAACAGAATACCCATCAGGAGAAGCCGAAACCGCCGGCAGGCCGGTTTCAGCCTCAGAAAAAAGATTTGCTTCACTTTCATTGCCCCCTGCCAGGAGAATTCTGTTTCTATTTATATGCCGGCGGAAAAGAAAACAGAATACAGCATCCTGAAATCCCCGCCGGGCGTTTCCCCGGCGGGAAAGAAACCTCCATAAAACAAAATACCGGCAGCCGCCTCTCCTTATGGAGAAAGCGCTGCCGATATCCTCTCTCATACTTGGTGCAGAATATCCTGCCAAAGAATCCTGCCAGCTCAGCCGTTCACACGCTTCCTGGAAGAGCGGAACATATAGAACAAAATAATACTGGCAAACAGAAACGCAAAACTAATGGCAATTTTTGCTAATTTCTTCATCTGCAGGTTCCTCCTTTCCTTCATACTGTGACTGATCTGCCATCAGATGTCTTCCGGAAAACCGCCGGAGGATGAAACCGCCCCAGAAATTTTCCACACTGGCATACTACATGCAAAATGTGAACAAAGTATGACCTGACAATAAAATTTCAAAATTTTTACAGAAAATTTATTTTTGTTTATTCCTCACCAGGCATTTTCCATGCATTATGGTCGGTATGCAGAAGCTTATGCGCCACATGGGAAAGCGGCTTCTCAAAATACTGGTCATAGGCCGCCTGCACAGACGGGTTCTCATGGGAGAACCGCAGCGTATTCTTTCTGTCCAGCGCATACAGGTTCTTTCCCCGCACATCCGCTAATTCCACGCCATCCAGAATCGGCTGGCCGCCGCCGCCCGCGCATCCGCCGGGACATGCCATGATCTCAACGAAATCATATTCCGCCTCGCCCGCTTTGATCTTCTCAATGAGCCGGCGGGCATTTCCCAGGCCGTGGGCCACTGCCGCCCGCACCCGGATACCGGCGATGGTAAGCTCCGTCTCTTTGATGCCGTCCATACCGCGCACCATGGCAAAGGCATCCGGATCCGGATTGTGCCCTTCCAGCACAAAATACGCAGTTCTCAGGGCAGCCTCCATAACGCCTCCTGTGGCGCCGAAGATCACGCCTGCGCCGGAGCCCACGCCTAACGGCATGTCAAACTCTTCCTCCGCCAGCAGCTCCGGAACAATGGACTGGGACTTCAGTACACGGTCCAGTTCCCTGGTGGTCAGGGACAGATCCACATCCGGACCGGCTCCCGCATCATTCATAACCGGAATCGCGCACTCGTGTTTCTTTGCCAGACAGGGCATGATGGAAACACAGTAAATGCGGTTCGGGTCTACGTCCAAGAGCTTTGCGTAATAGCTCTTGGTCACCGCGCCGAACATCTGCTGCGGTGATTTGGCCGTAGACAGGTTCGGGATCTGTTCCGGATACTGGGATTTCAGGAAACGCACCCAGCCCGGGCAGCAGGAGGTGTACATCGGCCACTGATAATCCTCCCTGTGGTTCAGGCGCTCAATCAGCTCCGTACCCTCTTCCATGATCGTCAGGTCAGCAGTAAAGTTTGTATCAAACACATAATCGACGCCAAGGGCACGGACAGCAGCCACCATGCGCTTCTCCGTGGCCATATTCCGCGGGAGGCCAAGCCCCTCGCCCCAGGCCGCCCGGACAGCCGGCGCGATCTGTACTACCACAATCTTATCCGGATCATAAACAGCATTCATGAACGGCTCCACATCATCCCGCTCATGGAGCGCCCCCACCGGACAATGGGTCACACACTGTCCGCAGACGGCGCAGCTGCTGTCTTCGATCCGTCTGCCCTCAGACACATCCACACTGGTACGCCGTCCGGTACTTACAATATCCCAGATATTCAGGGTCTGCACCTTCTCACAGATCTGGACGCAGCGCATACATTTGATACACTTCCCGGCGTTGCGGATCAGCGGGAACTGGCGGTTCCAGGGCTTCTTCTCATAATGACGCCGGTACGGCAGATGCCCGATATTCAGGTCATTGGCCAGAGTCTGCAGGGAACAGTTCCCGCTCCGGACACAGGACGTACAGTTCGTGTTGTGGCGGGACAAAATAAACTCCACATTGGTTCTCCGGGCGTGGATCGCTTTCGCGCTGTTGGTGAAAACCTCCATCCCTTCCTCTACCATGGTATTGCAGGCAGCCACCAGCGTGTCCTTGCCCTTAATCTCCACAACACAGACACGGCAGGCGCCGATCTCATTGATCTCTTTTAAATAACACAGGGTCGGAATGCGGATCCCGGCTGTTGCAGCCGCCTCCAGAATGGAAGTCCCCTCCTTTACCTGCACTTTTTTGCGATTAATAGTCAGATTTACCATAATTCCTGCCGACCTCCTCTCAGGACACCGCATCCATGGCGGTCACATCTTAAGCAGCGGCTTGCCTCGCGGAGAGCCTCCTCCTCGCTCATCGGCAGTTCCACGCCGTCAAAGTTCGTCTTGCGGGCACAGGCCTCCATCTCCCGGAGGTTCACACGTCCGCTGGCTACTTTATCGTTCAGGATCGGCTCCGGGATATCCACGTCGCAGGTAACCGGGTGATGGTATCCCAGATACTCATCAATATTGGCCGCAGCTACCTTGCCGCCCTCGATGGCACGGATCACTGTCGCCGGCCCCAGCACACATTCGCCGCCGGCAAATACGCCGTCCACATCCACGAAACCGGAGCTTTCCGCCACAATCCTGCCGCGGTTTACGGGAATCCCGCATTTTGCAAAGGGTTCAGAAACAATATCCTGTCCCACGGCCACAAGAATGATATCGCAGGCCATGCGCTCCTCCGGCTTGCTGGCGTTGCGGGGCGCGGGACGGCCGTTTTTCACCTTGCCGATCACCTGGGGCTGTACCCACAGAGCGGCTGCGCGTCCCTGCTCATCTGCCTCAATCCGCACCGGCGCGTTCAGGGTCACCATCTCCACACCTTCTGCCATGGCGCTCTCGATTTCCTCCGGAAGAGCCGTCATATCCTCCTGGCGTCTGCGGTACACCACCTTTACAGAATCTGCATGGCAGCGGATCGCTGTCCTGGCACAGTCCATGGCAACATTTCCGCCTCCCACAACAATAACATTTTTACCGGTATAGTCCGGATAATGGTCATCCCCGATCTCCCGGAGCATGGCCACTGCAGAGATCACATTTTCACTGTCCTCGCCTTCCAGATGGAGCTTTTTATCCGTATGGGCGCCGATGGCTACATAAACAGCATCGTACTCTTTTCGGATCTGCTGCATCTCTTCCGTGCCGATCACGGTATTCGTCTTTACCTCAATCCCTGTGGATAAAATCGCGTCAATATCCTGCTGGAGACGCTCCCTGGGGAAACGGTAGTTGGGGATGCCGTAGCGGAGCATACCGCCCAGCTTGTCCTTTTCCTCAAAAACAGTACACTGATGCCCCATCAGCTGCAGGAAATAAGCAGCTGTCAGGCCGGAAGGGCCGCTGCCGATCACCGCCACGCGCTTACCTGTAGACGGGCCGCACTCCGGCGTAGGCACAGAGTCTGCGCTGGCGTTGTCCACCACGTAACGTTTCAGTGCGCGGATATTGACAGAATCATCGATCATCTTCCTGCGGCACCGCTTCTCACAGGGATGCTCACAGATCAGCGCGCAGGCGGTAGGGAACGGATTATCCTTTCGGATCAGTTTCACCGCGTCGTCATATCTGCCAGCGCCCGCCAGGGCTATGTAGCCGGGCACATCCACATGTGCCGGACAAAGGGTCACGCAGGGGATGGGCTGCTCAAAGGATCCATGGCAGGTATGCTCCTTTACATGGGAAAGATAATCCTCTTCAAAGCCATCCAGTCCCTTCAGAACCATATTGGCAGCCTCAAAGCCGATCGCACAGTCCGCGGAATTCCTGATATTCTCCGCAGTAAAACGGATCAGCTTCAGAGTATCCTCATCCGCCCTGTTCTCCAGGACGTCTTCCAAAAGCTCTTCCAGCTGTCCCAGGCCGATCCGGCAGGGCACGCACTTTCCGCAGGTCTGCGCATGACAGACCTGAAGCATGGCAAGCTGCTGCTCCACCGCGCAGACGCCGGGCGGGTTGGCCGCAATTCTCTGGGCAAACTGTTTGCGCAGTTCTTCACCGGTAGCTCTCATCTTACCGGTTTCAACCACTGATAATCTGCTCATTCTTCTTTTCTCCTTTCCTGGACGCCCGGGAAATATCCTCCCGGGTCTCCTCCTCGCATTTTCAGGATTCACGCTCGCAAATCCCGTGCCGGATCCCGTTGTCCCGCCAGTATGCACCGGACAGGCCGCGATCCTGCATATCTATACCATAAAAACCTTCATAAAAAACCGAAACTTTACGTGTTACTATAGCATAATTTTTGTCCAGAATCAACAAATTAAAATTTTCACAAAGATCATCCCTTTGAAAAATATACAATGTATACAAAACAACTCCGGCATGATTTCAAAAAAATATGCATCCAGCAATCACACTGCATGCATATTTTATCATCGGAACTTTCTTTTTACTATGACAGATGTCATTCCCGGAAGATGACAGATGTGCTCTGACGTTACTGCTCAGATATCCAGCCTTAACTGCACCTCTTCTTCCGCTTCGCTTTTAAACTCCTCCACCTGCTCCGGATCCGGCATGGGCAGGTCATCCACCGACTGTGCGCCGAAACAGCGCAGGAACTCCTCGGTGGTTCCAAACAGGATCGGCCGCCCCGGGGCATCCAGCCTGCCCACCTCCCGGATCAGGTTGTATTCCACCAGGCGGTTGATGGCATGCTCGCAGGAAACGCCGCGGATCTTTTCGATCTCCACCCGTGTCACCGGCTGTTTATAAGCCACAATGGACAGCGTTTCCAGCAGCACATCCGTCAGCACATGTTTTTGGGGCTGCCTGGCAATGCGGATCAGATACTCATACTGGCTGATCTTGGTACACATCTGATAGGCGCCGTCCAGCTCGATGATCTGCAGCCCGCTGTTCTCATTCTTATATCGGTCGGACAGATTCTGTATGATCCGCTCCGCATCTTTCTCGGAAATCTCCAGCGCCGAAGCTATTTTGGACAGTTCCACAGAGTCGCCCATCGCAAACAAAATCGCTTCCGCAGCCGCTTCATATTCTTCAATCCTCATCTGCTTTTACTCCCTCTTTTTGATTTACCAGAATCCGAATATCCCCGAAGGTCTCCTCCTGGCTGACCAGGATCCGTCCGGTCTTCATCAGTTCCAGCACCGCCAGAAACGTCACCACAATCTCCACCCTGCTGCCCTGCTTTTCCAGCAGCTGACGGAAGGAAAACGAACGGTGGCTCTCCAGGAACTCCTCCATGAAGGCCATCTTTTCTTCCAGGGAAACCTCTTCCTTTTCAATCTTTCCGAACCGGGAACGGATCGGGTCCAGCTTGTCTTCCCGCCGTCTCATCACCGATTCAAAAATACCGTGCAGGATCTTCAGGTTCAGGCCGTCCGTCAGCTGGTCCAGATCGACAGGCGGCTCATACTCCCGCACTTCAGCCGGGATCGTCGGCGTCTTATACATCTGGCGCCCTGCATCCATCTGGCGGTCTTTCAACTCCGCCGCAAGATATTTGTACATTTTATATTGCAGCAGCTGCTCTACCAGTTCCGCCCTGGGGTCTTCCTCCTCCCCGTCCTCGTTCTCTTCCTTCGGCAGCAGCCAGCGGGCCTTAATATCCAAAAGCGTCGCCGCCATCACCATGAACTCGCTCATGATATCCAGATCCTGCCGCTGCATCTGCCGGATATAAGCCAGGTACTGGTCTGTGATCTCCACAATGGGGATATCATAAATGCTCACCTTGTTTTTATCCAGTAAATGAAGAAGAAGGTCCAGCGGACCTTCAAAAACTTCAAGTTTCACACTCAATTCCATCTCTCATTCTCCAATCCATTTTCTTATTGTACTGAATCTGGGGAAAAAAGCAAGGATTTTCTCTTTTGCAAATCTCCTGGCATAGTTTTTTATCTTCTATAATAAAATTTTAGAAACCGATGCTCTCAGGTATTCTCTATGAAGAATTTTAAAATCCGGAATCCCATACGGTTTTTGCATATCTGCAAATCCGCTTTCTGCTTCTTTTTCTGCTGCTCTTTTTTCCTGATTTCACTATTTGTACTTCCGGTCCCTGTACCGGCGTCCTCCGCCCCGGCGGTTTCTTCCCCCTCTGTTGTCCTGATGGACGCGGATACCGGAACTGTCCTCTACGCCAAAGACGAAAACACGGAACGGCCGCTGGCCAGTGTCACCAAGGTCATGACGCTGCTTTTGATCTTTGAGGCGCTGGAAGAGGGGAAATTCACCCTGCAGGATACGGTAACTGTTTCCGCACACGCCGCCGGTATGGGAGGCTCCCAGGTTTATCTGGAAGAAAACGAAACCCAGACCGTGGATACCATGATCAAGTGCATCGCCGTCGCCAGCGCCAATGACGCCAGCGTGGCGATGGCTGAATTCGTGTCCGGATCGGAGGAGGCTTTTGTCAGCGAAATGAACGCAAAAGCCGCTGAGCTGGGAATGGAGCACACCCATTTTGTCAATGCCTGCGGACTGGACGCCGACGGCCACTATTCCAGCGCTCTGGATATCGCCCTCATGTCGCGGGAACTGACCGTCAGCTATCCGCAGATTTTTGAGTATACTTCCATCTGGATGGAAGATATCACGCACCACACCAAAAAAGGCGACAGCACTTTTACCTTAAGCAGCACCAATAAACTGATCAGACAATATCCCTATGCCACCGGTCTGAAAACCGGATCCACCAGCCAGGCAAAATTCTGTCTGTCCGCCACCGCCTCCAAAGACAACGTCCATCTGATCGCCGCCATTATGGCTGCCGATGACAGCAAAACAAGGATCGCAGACGCCATCAGCCTGTTTAACTGGGGATTTGCCAACTGCCGGCTCTATACAGATGAGAACGCGGATGTTTTGCCCGCAATCCCTGTGACCGGCGGAAAGCAAAGCAGCCTCCCCATCTGCTACAGCGGCTCCTTCCGCTATCTGGACACCGGCGGTTCCTCCGAAAGCTTAAGCAAAACCCTCGATCTTCCGGAATCTTTGGAGGCTCCCGTCACAGGCGGGGATGCCGTCGGGAAAGCCCTCTATTTTTTAGGGGAAACCCAGGTGGGAGAGGTGGAGATCCTGGCAGCCGAAACCGTCGAACGCCTGACCTTCCGGGACAGTCTCCGGATGCTGTCCCAGGCTCTGTTCCTGGGAAACACAGCGGAGATCTTTACATGAAATCTCACAGCAGACTGTCCAGCGTCACAGTTCCCCAGCATTTCCTCTGATCGGTTCTGTCCGTCTGTCTGGATCCGTAAAACAGCCGCATCTTAACCTCGTTGGGCGTCATATGCGGATACGCGTTTAACAGCAGGGCGATCACGCCGGACAGCACCGGGACAGCCATGGACGTCCCGCTCTTTCTGGCATACCCTGTTTTCCGGTTCAGACAGCTGACAATGTTGGTTCCCGGCATGAGGATCTCGGGCTTGACCACGCACTCTGCGGTCGGTCCCCTGCCGGAATATCCCCTGCCTCCGGCCATATTCCACCCATCATCGATACTGCCGACCGTAATGATTTTTTTTGAGGTGCCCGGACTGGTGATGGTCTGCTCTCCCGGCCCGTTATTCCCGGCGGCGGCAACCACCACAATCCCGCTGTCCCAGGCCTTCTCCACCGCTGTCAGGAGACGGTTCTGCAGCTCTGCCTTTACAGCATTGGCCATTCCCACAGAGACATTGATAATCCGGATCGTCCGCGCTGCCTGGCGGTTGATCCGGATCACATCCTCCACCGCCCTGCAGGTATCTTCGATCATACCGCCGCCGCTTTTATCCAGCACCTTAAAACCGAACAGGCTGCACTCCGGTGCAACTCCGTGCCGTGCAGTCTCATTTTTCGCCCCGATGATCCCGCTGATATGCGTTCCATGACCGTTGTCATCATAGGGCTGCTTTCTTCCTTTCACGTAATCTTTAAAATACACAATTTTATTCTGCAGATCCTGATGCGGAAAAATTCCCGTATCCAGAACCGCCACGCCGATTCCCCTGCCATACAGATTCCGCTCATAGGCACGGGAAGCATGAATCATGTTCAAAACCTGTTCCATAAAATCCCCTGATCTGTCTGTTGCTCCGGAACGCGGCAAACGCGCCCGGGATCCCGGAGTGTTTTTGCCAAAACAGCTTCGGGATCATGCCCTATTATATTCAAAAAGGAGCTTGTCGGTTCATGGCAATCTCCTCCTGGCCACATAAAAGAAGCCCTGCGAAACCGATCGCAGGACTTCCCCCTCTTACTGGCTATATTTTAACATTGATCAACTGACCTGTAAATGAGATCCGGAGCATTCCATACCCGCCTTCAGGCAGCCTGATGCTTACAGTAACTGCGGACGGATAATATTACAAACGCCGCCAGTTCTGCCGCTGCAAATCTACATACAGGATATCTCCCGGATGATATGGCAACACGACATTTACCGGCTCTTTCAATTGTCTCGCATGACCCAGGATAAACTTCTGTTCCTCCGTAAAGCATTTCTGATACTTTGAATCCTACATCAAGATAACATTTATAATGTCGGCTGTAATCATACTTTATACAAGGATACTCAGAAAACCGATAGATCTCCACAATATCTTTTATGTATTCTTCTCCAATGCCTCCAACACTTTATGATATACAACCTGATTCGGATAATATCTGTAATCTGCAAAAACAGATATGCCATTTTTATAGAAATGCTCCAGTATAGCTGCTGCGCACCCGGAACTCCTGCTCTCCCCGTACTCGCACTGACAGATGATATCGTATCCATCCGTTTTCGCAGAATAGATAAATTCTGCCAGTGCGGCTGCCTCCGGAAAATATGTCTCATAAGTCAGGCCATACTCCGGGAGAACAGACAGGTCAATATCATACAGGGGAACTTTAAATAATCGATCTGTTTTTTCTTTATAATCAACCGGCCTGTAATCTTCAGCGATAAAGCGTGATGTCTCAGGATCATAGAAACTGATGACTGCCGTCTTATCCGGAAAACCTT
>CALWGM010000147.1 GCA_944380065.1 uncultured Lachnospiraceae bacterium | reverse complement strand
AGAACCATCGCTTTTTACCGCCAGATGCGACATACTGACCAGGGACTCCGCATGCTTCCGGTATCGCTCCCGTGCACTTTCCCCCGGATCCTCCTGCTTCGATTGTCCGTGCAGGTTCCCGGTTTCCTTCTTACCTTCTGCGGCTGGGGCCTGCACGGCGCCTGCCGCAGCGTTGTCTTCCGGTGAAAACAGTCTCCAGGGAAGGGTTTTCGTCGGCAGCACGGTAACCCGCCCGTTTTTCATTCTGCCATAATCGTTTCTCACCACAGAACCATCGCTGCAAATCCCTACTGTACAATTTTCCCCAGCAACGATTGCTATCACATTCTTCCAATCTGACACGTTGCACTGTCCACACTCATTTTGTCCAACAGCAACCACAGTCCCGTCCTTTTTCAGCCCTGCCGTATGATTCAGGCCGCAGGCTACAGACACAATATCTTTCCAGTCTGAAACTTCTCTCTGCCCAAAATAATTCCATCCTACAGCCTCCACCGTTCCATCTTTTTTCAATCCTACCGCATGCCGGTCTCCGCCTGCGACAGACACAATATCCCGCCAAAGAGAAATTCCTCCTTTTGCCTGCGCCACATCGTTATCCCCGGTCACCACAACGGTTCCATCTTTTTTCAGTCCCATAGTATAATAGTGGCCACAGGCAACCGCACAAATTTCACGCCAACTGAACACATCACAGGCCTTGCGTATTGCGTATTGATACGTTTCTGACTGGTACAGCGATTCATGCCCCGCCGCCACCACGGTTCCGTCCCGACAGATTCCCACCAGATGTACGCTGCGAGATCTGGAAATCGTAATGGACACAAGATCCTTCCAGGAAGAAATCCCACGGTATTCCGGCCTGTTTCTATCACGGGCAACAACTACGGTTCCATCCTTCTGCAAGCCGACAATTTCTCCATATCCGGCCTCAACAGCGATCACATTTTTCCACTGTGCGACCTGCCGCTCCACCTGTGTCGCATCCGCGTTGTTCAGCAATGTGCCTCTGACCGTACCGTCTTCTCTCAACACCGCCACGCCTCCCCGGTGAAATACAAGATCCCGGATTCTTTTCTCTTTCTGCAGGAATCCCATGTTTGATATCTGCTGTTCCATTAAAACAGAGCCATCACTCTTTACGCCTGCCACTGCACGGGTTCCATCCGTCAAATCAATAATTGCCAGCCTGGAAGAGGGATATTTGCGGTACTGCTCCACCGAAATACCAGTTTTCTTTTTATTTTGTCTTTGAGGCCGTTTTTCTTCCCGCACGGCTTCCGGTTCTCCCCCCGCCGTTTTATTTTCTGTCTGCGTCTGCGCCTTCGTCCCCGCCAACCTCTCCGAGGCGTATGTTTTCCAGAAGGTCTCTTTCTGTTCCAGATCCTCCCACTTCATTTCTGCCTGGTTCGCCTCTGTGGCTCTTTGCCCGGCCTTCTGTCCGGTTTTCCCGTCTTTTGCTTTTTCGTTTTTCTCCGCCCCGGACGCTGTGTCCGACATGGGACGGCTGGCAAAAAAGCCTCCCGCTCCCTGCGCCACCGCCAGCTCCAGGTCGACGGAGGCCAGCACAGGCACCTGTCCCGCAAACTGTCTGACCATATCCTGCACCAGGGGTACGCGGCTGGTTCCGCCCACCAGGAGAACCGCCGACAGATCCTTCACCGCAATCCCTCCGGCCTGCAGGATGCTGTGGCAGACCGCAATGGTCTGTCCCACCAGCTGCGCCGCTTTGGAGTTCAGCTGTTCCCTGGTCAGCTGATAGGGAACCAGGTCAAAGCCCACCTGGATATCTTCCTCATATTTTTTAGCAGAGCTCAGATGGTGCTTCGCCTTTACCGCCATTTCCGCCAGCTGACTCTCCAGGCGCATCCGGTTCAGCCTGTTCGCGTTGACCATGTCCAGCAGTTCCGGGCCGATCTGCGCCATCATGTCCTGGTATATCATCCGGTCGATATCAATCCCGCCGCAGTGCTCCAGTCCATCCGGCTCTGTCAGCAGCCTGTAGGCTCCGTTCTCATACCGGATCAGCGAAACATCAAAGGTTCCGCCGCCAAAGTCATAAATCAGCAGAGTCTGGCCGTCCCGGATCAGCCCGGCCTGGCAGTAGCTCATGGCCGCCGCCGTAGGCTCATCCACCAGCTCTACCTCAAACAGTCCGGCGGCCCGGGCAGCGCTGATCACCTTCTCCTTCTTTGATTTTCCAAAAGAAGCCGGATAGGTCAGATAAGCCTTCTCTATCTTTTCCCCGGCGGACTGCTCCGCCCGCCCCTTCATATGCCGGAACATTTCTGTGTAAAGCTCCTCCGGCCGGAAGCTCCGGTTCCCCAGCATGACCGGAATCTCCTGCCCCAGGTCACGCTTGAACTCCATGCGGAAATTCTGCGGCTTCCTCTTTCTGCTGTTCATGGCCGCCTGCCCCACTAAGACGGTTCCGTCATCCTCCACATACACCGCCGACGGCAGGGAAAACTTGCTCCCGTACATGCTGGCTCCCGTGCTGATATCCACCGGTTTCGCGCTTCCGTCCGGCTCTAAGATACAGATACTGGAATAACTGGTTCCGATATCAATGCTTACGATCATATCTTTTATCCCCCTTCGTAAATCTGTGTTTCATCATTCTGCCATGTCCTCCACGCCAGGAACATGCTGCGTGCCCACAGGATACCACAGTCAGGAGCTTTTTCCCTCTTTCCGGCAAAAACGGTATCATTTACAGAAAATTCTGATACCGCTCCTTTGCTTCTGTATACATTCTTCTGCTGATCAGAATTTCTTCCCCGGAAAATAAGAGAAATGTCCGCTCCTTAGTATCCAGGCTGCGGATCTTATGCATATTGACGAGATAGCTCTGATGGCAGCGCAGAAAAAACGACGGCAGCTCCTGCTCGATATCATCCAGCTTTGCGGTAAAGTAATAGGTTTCGCCGCCATTTTCTTTGCGCAGTATCACTTTTTTGGCATTGCTCTCAAAGTAACTGATCTCATCATAGGGAATCCTCATCCATTCCCCGTCGCACTTAAAAGAAAAATAGAGTTTTTTCTGCTGGATCTGGTGATAGTGATCCAGCCGCTTTAAAATAAAACAGAGGTGTTCCGTCTGTGCTGGATCCGGCAAAAAAGCGGACGGACGCAGCAGAAGCATCCGCAGCAGCGCCTCCCTGTTTTTTCCTACATAAACCCAGGAAGCATACAGCTCCCTCTCCCGCAGCGCCGCCGCCAGCTGAAGCGCCTCCTTCTGATTCCCGCAGTCAAAGAAAAAGATATCATCCCGCACCGGCTGACTCTGAAGATAAGCCAGCGTACCCTTATAGCTCAGACTGGCGGTAATCTGGAAGGTATGCCGTACCCCGCGGAAATACTCTGCCATCTCCCGCTGCATTTTTGTAAGAATCTCCGGATCCGAATGATAAAGAAACAGCCGTATCATACCCCTTCTCCTGTACCGTTCTTTCCTGTCTGCGGCTCCCCTCTGCCCCAGATTTCATCCTATTGCTGTATTACTATTTTACCACAGCGCACTTTATCGTTTTTCCTAAATTTTATAGGAATTCTCTCTGCAAAAAAATGAAAAAATCCGCCGCGCCGCCGGAACAGTTTCCGGCAGCGCGGCGGACATACACAGCTCCGCCAAAACAGCCATATCTTTGATCAGGATCCGCTCTCTTGTGTCAGCCGATCCAGTATCTCAAAATAATTCTCAAAGGTCTTCCTGCAGCAGCCGGGATTTTCAATCACAATCCCCTCTGCCCCAAGTCCCATCACTGCAAAAGCCATGGCCACACGATGGTCTTCAAAGGTCTCGATCCGGCATCCTTTGGGCTGACCCGGTTTGATCCGCACGCCGTCCGGATACGCTTCGCAGGAAATCCCCGCCCGCCGCAGGTTGCTGACGATGGCGTGGATCCGGTCTGATTCCTGCTTCCGGATATGGGCAATATTCCGGATCTCCACCGGGCTGTCCGCATAGGGGGCGATCGCCGCCAGGGTCAGCGCCTGGTCAGAGAAATCATTCATATCCACGCTTATTCCCCGCAGCATGCCCGGCTGCGGTCCCGTCACCGCAATTCCGTCTGCTTCCTCAAGGAT
The DNA here is from genome assembly GCA_944380065.1 of uncultured Lachnospiraceae bacterium. Taxonomy (GTDB): domain Bacteria; phylum Bacillota; class Clostridia; order Lachnospirales; family Lachnospiraceae; genus Eubacterium_I. The sequence goes on along the minus strand of CALWGM010000147.1, from coordinate 2,408 downwards.
CTTACCGCCCATTTGCCGGAGCACCTCAAGGAACTTCAGGTCTCCCTGCATCCCGTCCGAATGGACATGAAGCACCTTTGCACAGCCCCCTGTGACTGCAGCCGCGCCATAAAAATAGCAGGCCGCCGACACATCCGGTTCAATCTGATATGTATCCCTGTGATAAGAAGCCCCCGGCTGTACCACATAATCCGTCCCGTCAAACCGGACGTCCACCCCAAACGCTTTCATCATCTGCCTGGTAATGCGGATGTAAGAACCGTCCTTCTTCCGGCTGGTAATATGGATCCGCAGCCCATGGGCAAACATGGGCGCAATCAGCAGAAAAGCGCTTAAGAACTGTGTACTCTCACTGATATCCAGTTCCAGCAGCGTTTCCTGCCCCTGTCCCGGGTCTGCAGACTCCACTGCCGCTCCAGCCCCGGTGATCCTCACCGGAAGATGCCAGGGCTCCCCCAGCCATTCAACCTCCGCCCCCAGGGAAAGCAGGGCTTCAAACAGCGGCCGCATGGGACGTTTCTGCATCTGGGGAGAGGCCTGGATCACATAAGTCCCCTCCGCCGCTCCCAGCATGGCAGTCAGAAACCGGGCCGCCGTCCCGGCGCTCCCCACATAGACTTCGCCTGACCGGTGCGGGATCCGGCCGCCGCAGCCGGCTACCATAACCTGTTTCTGCCCCTCCCGGATCTCCACCGGAAACCCCAGAGACTGCAGGGAACTCAGAAAATATCTGGAATCATCGCTGAACAGCACCCCATTCAGCTTCACTTCCCCGCCGGACAGTGCGGCAGCAAGAAGCGCCCGGTTCGTGATACTCTTTGAACCGGGCACTTCTGTCACCCACTGCACCGGTCGATTCAGTTTTTTTACTGCATATGCATCTTCCATATGAAAACTGTACCTCCCGTTTCGCGGCTATTCTCCTGTCTGCGCGGCAGCTCCGCCCTGGCCGCCTGTACCGGACGGATCCGTATTCCCGCCGGAATTGCCGCCGGTTCCTGTCCCGGTACCTGACCCGGAGCCGTCTCCTGTGCCGCTGCCGGAACCGCCTTCTGTGCCGCCGCCCGTTCCTTCACCGGTTCCCGGCGTCTCAGCGTCCGGCTCTTCCGGCGTATCTGCTCCCGGGATCTCTCCGGAAATGGATGAGCCTGCATTGCCATCCACATCCTGTGTCGTGTCATCCGGCGCCTCTGTCTCCGGCGTCTCCGGAGTTTCCTCCGGCACTTCTTCCGGCACTTCCTCCGGCAGGGTCTCCTCTGCCGGCTCTGAAGAACCGGACGATACGCCCTCCAGGTCGAAGTCCGCAGGATTGCAGTCCGACGTCATATAAAGCATGGCCTCATTCCAGATGGACAGCGGATAACTGCCGCCTTCCAGGCCGTCTACCGTCTTCCACTCATCACAGCCTACCCAGACCGAAATCGTATAATAGGGTGTATATCCGCAGAACCACCCCGCTACATTATCATTGGTCGTACCGGTCTTGCCGGCCGCCGCAATATCCGAATTTCCATACCAGTTGATCCTGCGCGCAGTCCCTCTGTATTCACTCTTCAGGACTTCTGTCAGTACATCCGTCATCTCATCGGCTGCCGCCCGGCTGTAAATCTCTTTGCTCTCCGGCTCCACATAGATGTCATTTCCATCCGCATCATAAAACGCCTCGATACAGTCCGTCTGCGTATACTCTCCATGGTTTGCCAGCGTACTGTAGGCATTTGCCATTTCCACGGTAGTCGTTCCGTGGGTCAGGCCGCCTAAAGCCGCGCTCATATTATAATCGCCCGGAACGATCTTTGTAAAATTCATATCGGTCACATAAGATAATCCCGTCTTCGGCCCGATCATGCTCATCAGCCAGTAGGCGCACCCGTTATCGCTCCGCGCCACCGCCTGACGCAGGGGCATCTGGCTGCCGGACATTTTGGAAATCTCGGAAATTTTCTTCTTCTGTGCCTGTTTCACATTCACACTGGTCAGGGTCGATGAATCGGAATACCCGTTATCCAGCGCCGGGGCATAGACTGCCAGCGGCTTAAAGGAACTGCCTGGCTGGGCATATCCCTGGTAAGCCCGGTTCAGGGAATATACGTTGCTGCCATCCTCCTGGGAACGGCCGCCGATAATGGCCACAACCTTCCCGGTCTCATTGTCCACCACAGTCAGCGCTCCCTGAAGCTCATAGATCCCTTCCTCTGTCTTGGCGTCGCGGAAGTCCAGCTCCTCATCGATAATCTCCTGCAGAACGCCCTGGGCCGCCAGGTCTATGGTCGTATGGATCTCATAACCGCCGGTATAAAGCTCATGTCTGGCCTGGGCATATGCCTCGTCATAGAGGTCATTGTACTGCTGATATGCATCATCCGTCTCAAACTCATACTGGAACTCAAACCCGTCTAACTTCATCA
>CALWGM010000146.1 GCA_944380065.1 uncultured Lachnospiraceae bacterium | reverse complement strand
CTGATCCGGGATCTGAAACAGGAAGGCAAAGATATTACGACGGTATTTATGGATGCTTCCGACAGCGTGCTGGTCAAACGGTATAAGGAAACCAGGAGGAACCATCCGCTGGCGGGGCAGGACCGGTTGGAGGTGGGGATTGCCAGGGAACGCCGGCAGGTAGAGTTTTTAAAGGAGCAGGCAGATTATATCATTGACACCAGCCAGCTTTTGGCCAGGGAGCTGAACGCGGCGCTGGAAAATATTTTCCGTCTGGACAGAAAGTTTGATAACCTGTTCCTTTCTGTGCTGTCGTTTGGTTTTAAATATGGGATCCCCACAGACGTAGACCTGGTGTTTGATGTGCGTTTCCTGCCAAACCCGTATTATATCCAGGAATTGCGTCCGAAGACCGGAAACGACCCGGAGATCCGGCAGTTTGTGATGCAGAGCCCGGAGGCGGGGATTTTCCTGGATAAATTGGAGGATCTGGTGCGTTTTCTGATCCCCAACTATATCAAAGAAGGGAAAAACCGTCTGGTGCTGGCGATTGGCTGCACCGGAGGGAAACACCGTTCTGTGACACTGGCCAATGAGATCTACCAGCGTCTGCAGAGAGACCAGACCTACGGCCTGCGTGTGGAGCACAGGGATCTGGATCAGGACGCGAAGCGTGGGAAATGAAGCTGCCGTGAGTGAGACAGACGGCAAAAAGGCAGCCATGGCTGCCGGGAAAAAGACCGGGAGGTGCAGGAATGTCTTTTTCGGGCGATATCAAAGACGAGATTGCGCACCAGCTTCCGGATGATTATCATTGTCTGCTGGCGGAGACCGCGGCAATGATCCATTATGCGGGAACAGTGGGCGGTACGGCGGAAGATGGCTATATCCTTCTGGAAACAGAAAATGTGGTGCTGGCAAAAAAGTATCTGCGGCTGATCAAAAAGGCTTTTGATATTGGCGTGGATCTGTACATCCAGAGACTGCCTTCCGGGAAGAATCACAAGTACCGGATCCTTCTTTCTTCCGAGACGGAAGCGGAATCCGCAGCCGGTGCGGGGGCAGGCGGCGAGGACTATACAGAGGATGCTCTCAGTGAAATCGGCGTGGGAGACAAGTTCAGCAGGGTTTTTCTGGAGACTGCCGACTGGGAGCGGCCGGGATTTGCGGAGTGTCTGCTGGAGTATCCGTGCTGCAGGCGCGCTTTTATCCGCGGCGCGTTTCTGACCACAGGATCCATGAGCAATCCGGGGAAATCCTATCATCTGGAGATTGTCTGCCGGAAGATGCAGGGGGCGGAAGAGCTTTGCCAGGTTATGGAAACCTTCGGGGTTTCGCCGAAGATCATCCGCAGGAAGAACAAATATGTCGTTTACCTGAAGGACAGCGGCGCCATCGCGGATATCCTGAATGTGATGAATGCGCCCAATGCCCTGATGAAATTAGAGAACATACGCATTATCAAAGATATGAAAAACAGTGCGAACCGCCAGTATAACTGTGATTCTGCCAATATCAGCAAGGTTGTGCGCACTGCTGCGAGGCAGGCGGAGGATATCCGCTATATTAAAGAGCATCTGGGGTTTGACAGGCTGACGCCGGCGCTGCGGGAGATGGCAGAGGTACGGCTGGAGCATCCGGAGGAATCCCTGCAGGGGCTTGGAACCTATCTGGATCCGCCGGTGGGGAAGTCGGGCGTCAATCACCGGCTGAAAAAGTTAGGGGAAATTGCCGCGGCGCTGCGTCAGGAGGAGTGAGTATGGATGGAAAGAAGTTATATTTTTTATTTAATCCCACATCCGGCAAGGGACGGATCCGGGAGCATTTGCTGGAAATTGTAGACATTTTTACGAAAGCAGGATATGAGGTTACGGTTCACCCTACACAGGCGCAGGGAGATGCGCAGCGCCTGACAGAGGAACTGGCGGACGAATATGACCTGATTGTCTGTTCCGGGGGCGACGGTACCCTGGATGAGGTGGTGACAGGGCTGATCCGCAGTGATTCCCTGACGCCGGTAGGTTATATCCCGGCCGGCAGCACCAATGATTTTGCCCAGTCCCTGCAGATCCCTTCCAATATGGTGAAGGCGGCTGAAACCGTCGTAAACGGCAGGGCGTTTCCCTGTGACGTAGGGGCGTTTAACGATGACACGTTTATTTATGTGGCGGCGTTCGGTCTGTTTACCGACGTGTCTTACCAGACGAACCAGAGGCTGAAAAATATCTTCGGACATGCGGCCTACGTCATGGAGGGGGCGAAGCGTCTGTATGATATTCCCTCTTATTATCTTGAGGTAGAGGTAAACGGAGAGACGATCCGGGATGAATTTATCTATGGCATGGTCAGCAATTCTGTCTCTGTGGGCGGGGTGAAAAACCTGATGTCCCAGACGGTGGAGCTGGATGACGGGCTGTTCGAGGTGATGCTGATCCGGATGCCCCAGAATCCCCTGCAGTTGAATGAGATCATGACCAATTTAGTGATGCCTAAAAGCTGTGATACGCCCTATATTTTTACCTGCAAGACGGATCATATAGAGATCCGCAGTGAAGACGCGGTTCCCTGGACCCTGGACGGGGAGTTCGGCGGGGAACATAAAGAAGTGCAGATAAACAATCGTTGCAGAAGGATCACTTTTATGGTATGATACTTACAGTTTTGTGATACAGGTATTCTGTAAATTTTCATTTTTTATGGAGGGATCATTATGTTAGTTTCAGCAAAAGAGATGCTTGAAAAGGCAAAGGCAGGCCATTATGCAGTTGGTCAGTTCAATATCAACAACTTAGAGTGGACGAAGGCCATCCTGCAGACTGCGCAGGAAAATAACTCTCCTGTCATCTTAGGAGTATCTGAGGGCGCAGGAAAGTATATGGCAGGTTACAAGACCATCGTCGGCATGGTAAACGGTATGCTGGAGGAGATGAATATTACAGTTCCCGTTGCCCTGCATCTGGATCACGGCAGCTACGAAGCATGCTATAAATGTATCGAAGCAGGATTCTCTTCTGTTATGTTTGACGGTTCCCACTATCCCATCGAGGAGAATGTTGCAAAGACGAAAGAACTGGTAAAGGTCTGCAACGAGAAGGGAATGTCTCTGGAGGCAGAGGTCGGCTCCATCGGCGGTGAAGAGGACGGCGTGATTGGTATGGGCGAATGTGCAGATCCCCAGGAATGCAAGGCGATTGCAGATCTGGGCGTCAGCATGCTGGCAGCAGGTATCGGCAATATCCATGGCAAGTATCCGGAGAACTGGGCAGGCCTGAGCTTTGAGACTCTGGACGCGATCCAGCAGCTGACCGGGGATATGCCCTTAGTGCTTCACGGAGGTACAGGTATCCCGGATGATATGATCAAAAAGGCAATCTCCCTTGGCGTGGCCAAGATCAATGTGAATACAGAGTGCCAGCTGGTATTTGCGGAGGCTACCAGAAAATACATCGAGGAGGGCAAGGATCTTCAGGGCAAAGGTTTTGACCCCCGGAAACTGCTTGCTCCCGGCTTTGAGGCGATCAAGGCAAAAGTAAAAGAGAAAATGGAGATCTTCGGTTCCATCGACAAAGCGTGAGATATCATAGTGACGAAGATTTCATCTGATTCACGCAGTTTCTTGTGAAAAAGGGCAAAATTAAATTTAACCCTTGCAATTTTTTGAAAATTGTATTATTTTATTTGCATGACAGAGGTCAGTGATGAACAAGGGCGTTCCAAAAAATGGAATGCCCTTTTTTCATTCAGACATCCGTTTGGAAAAGATGCCTTTGCAGCCGGCAGGCAGGGAGATTCTCCTGAATTAGAAAAGAGAGGAAAGTTTGAAGATGAGTGAGTATTATAATGTAGCAGACGTCTTTGGCGAGAACGTGTTCAATGATACTGTGATGAAAGAACGTCTTCCAAAGAAAGTGTACCAGAAGCTTCATAAAACCATTGAGGATGGGACGGAGCTGGATCTTGAGACAGCCGATATGATCGCGCATGAGATGAAAGAATGGGCGATCGAACAGGGAGCGACCCATTATACCCACTGGTTCCAGCCGCTGACCGGAGTAACTGCGGAGAAGCATGACTCCTTTATTACCGCCCCGGATGCTGAGGGAAAGGTGTTGATGAGCTTTTCCGGAAAAGAGCTGATCAAAGGTGAACCGGATGCGTCTTCTTTCCCTTCCGGAGGGCTTCGGGCCACCTGTGAGGCCAGAGGATATACCGCCTGGGATTGTACTTCCTATGCCTTTGTCAGACACGATGCTGCGGGAGCGACACTCTGTATTCCTACCGCCTTCTGTTCCTATACAGGGGAGGCGCTGGATCAGAAAACACCGCTGCTGCGCTCCATGCAGGCAGTCAGTGAGCAGTCTCTGCGCCTGCTGCGCCTGTTTGGCAATACCACATCGAAAAAGGTGATGCCTTCTGTGGGGGCGGAGCAGGAATATTTCCTGGTTGACCGGGCGAAATATTTAAAGAGAAAAGACCTGATCTATACCGGACGGACTTTGTTTGGTTCCATGCCGGCGAAGGGACAGGAGATGGACGACCATTATTTCGGAAGCATCCGTCCGCGCATCGCGGCCTTTATGAAGGATGTGAATAAAGAGCTGTGGAAGCTGGGCGTTCCCGCTAAAACACAGCATAACGAGGTGGCTCCGGCCCAGCATGAGATTGCTCCGATTTATGAGACCTGTAATTTAGCTGCGGATCATAATCATCTGGTGATGGAGGTTCTGAAAAAGAAAGCAAATGAGCATGGCCTGCAGTGTCTGCTCCACGAGAAACCGTTTGCAGGCGTCAACGGCTCCGGTAAGCATAACAACTGGTCGCTGACCACAGACGCCGGCATCAACCTGCTGGATCCGGGCGATACGCCCCATGATAACCTGCAGTTCCTGCTGGTGCTGACCTGTATCATGAAGGCGGTGGATAATCATGCGGATCTTTTGCGTGAATCAGCTTCCGATGTGGGAAATGACCACAGGCTGGGCGCCAACGAAGCGCCGCCGGCCATCATATCCATGTTCCTTGGAAATCAGCTGGAGGATGTGATCGAACAGCTGGTAAGCACGGGAACGGCGACCCGATCCCTGGAGGGAGAAGTGTTAAAGACCGGCGTGGATGTCCTGCCGGATCTCATGAAGGATGCTACCGACCGCAACAGGACATCGCCGTTTGCCTTTACCGGAAACAAGTTTGAGTTCCGTATGGTGGGATCCCAGGATTCCATTTCACAGCCGAATGTAGTGTTAAATACCATCGTAGCTGAGGCGTTTAAGGATGCATGTGATATTCTTGAGAGCGCGGATGATTTTGATAAGGCGCTTCATGACCTGATCAAGAAACAGGCTACCGAGCATCAGAGAATCATCTTTAACGGTGACGGATATACAGACGCATGGGTGGAGGAAGCGGCCAGAAGAGGTCTGCCGAACATTCCTTCCATGGTGGAGGCCATTGGCGCGCTGACTACGGATAAGTCCATAGAATTGTTTGAAAAGTTCAATGTATTTACCGGTGCAGAGCTGCAGTCCCGTGTGGAGATCCTTTACGAGAATTATGCCAAGGAGATCAATATTGAGGCGCGGGCGATGATCAATATTTCCAGTAAGACTCTGATCCCGGCGGTGATCAAATACATTACGTCCCTGGCCAATTCTGTGAATGCGGTGAAAACAGCCGGCGGCTGCGACTGCAGTGTACAGTCCGACCTGCTGAAAGAGAGTTCCGCCCTGCTGGCGCAGACAAAAGCCGCATTGGCGAAACTGGAAAAGGTAACTGATGCAGGGCTGGTAATGGCAGAAGGCAAGGAGCGGGCGGAGTACTATAAAGATGTAGTGAAAGCCGCCATGACAGAACTCCGTGCACCGATTGACAAACTGGAAATCATTGTGGATAAGACGATGTGGCCGATGCCGTCTTACGGCGATCTGCTGTACGAGGTGTAGGAGAATCAGTGCCAGGATAAAAAGGAATTATCTAATCCCCTTAGTTAGTATATACAACAGCGCAGAAAAACCAGAGAGCAATCTCTGGTTTTTCTGCGTCAGGCAAAGAGGCGGGAACATATATATGGGATCCTTTGTCTGTTTTTTATTAAAAATTAAGGTTGACAAAGGAAAAGGGAAGTGATATATTGATCATGAAAAAGTGATTTATATGCCATATTTGCTTGCGGATCAGGAAATTAATCTATGAATGGAGGAGGTTTTTGGGGATTTCACTTTTTGTTTACAGCATTGTGTGACACTGTTATAATAAAATTACAGATAAATCCCGGTTATTTCCTGACTCCTGCCGAAATAAAAGAAGTGGGGGATTACATGGGAGAAAAAGATCTGACAGAGAAAACGCTGGAAGATCACAATGATGTTTTTTCTGATATCATGAATGGATTTCTGTTTCATGGGAAAGAGGTTGTGCATCAGGATGAATTGGCGGATATATCGGTTCATTCTCAGTATAAGGCGGATGATGCCAGGATGCATGAACTGGAGCGTGATGTGGTTAAATACTGGAAACCAGGTAATGTGGAGGTTGCCGTCTGCGGTCTGGAGAATCAGACAGGGATAGAGCGGAATCTGCCGTTCCGGGTGATTGGATACGATGGAGCTTCTTACCGGGCGCAGCTTCTGAAAAAAAGAAAGCGGATTTGTCCTGTGATTACACTTGTGTTGTATTATGGAACGGATCACAGATGGAACCAACCGCTTTCTATCAAAGAATTGATGGAGATTCCGGATGAACTGGATTCCTATGTGAACGATTACAGAATCCATGTGTTTGATATCGCCTGGCTGACAGAGGATCAGCTCAGGTTGTTTAAGAGCGATTTTCGGGTCGTTGCCAATTTTTTTGTAAAGAAGAGGGAAAAGGGGTATGTGCCGGATGACCAGACAGAGATTCAGCATGTGGATGAGGTGCTGAAGCTGCTTAGTGTGATGAGCGGTGATGACCGGTATGCGCAGCTTCTGTCTGACGCAGAAAGGAGGCCAAAGAATATGTGTGATGTAGCAGAGCGACTGGAACAGAGAGGAATACAAAAGGGAATACAAAAAGGAATACAGGAGGGTCTGACGGAAAAGGGAATCAGGGTTTACTGGAATATGATTGATCGGGGTTTTTCCCCGGAGGATGCGCAGGCTGTTTCTGAACTGACAGATGCGGAAGTGCAGGAAGCGGCAGAGTGGCGAAGACGCAGAAAAAATAATGTGGATTCTGCGAAGCGCTAAAACAGGGGATGCAGAAAGGAAAGGGAAAAATGTCTTCTTTTGTGACAAGGATGAAAGCCTACAGAGAAAAACTGCATATGACACAGAGTGAACTGGCCGACCGGGTGGGAGTGCGCAGGGAGACGATCCTGCGGCTGGAAAAGGGGCAGTACAATCCGTCGCTGAAGCTGGCTACTGATATCTCGGCGGAACTGCAGGCGCCGATCCAGGAGGTGTTTCAGTTTCCGGAACGGGAAGCGGAGCCAGAGACCTGTTTTGTTGTATTTGGCAGGGTTGCCGGAGGGACAGATGGAAACAGGCGGGAGATTTTTGGAATCTGTGACAGCTGGCACCAGGCGGAGGAGATTGCAGAGGAGATCCGGGCGCAGGGGTATCTGCCGGATATTTGCCAGACAGAGAAAAATCAGAGGATCCGACTCTGAGAGAAGGGGAAAAGGTTTTTGGAATAAAATTCCGGATGACAGCCTGGAGATCCATAAAATTGTGAAAATAAAGAAGTATCATTCTGCCGTGATTCGTGGCAGATGATACTTCTTTTTACATCAGGAATATGCGCTGTCCGCCTGCTGATGGTCTTCCAGTGAAACGTATCCGCGCATCTGGATCAGGGGGCCGCCTGTCCTTTCTATGTATTCTTTGGTGATGGTTACTTTGCCGATGTTGTCATCCTTGGGGATTTCGTACATAATATCCAGCATGAATTCTTCGATAATGGAACGCAGGGCACGGGCGCCCACATCCTTTTCCTTCGCCTTTTTGGCGATGGCCAGCAGCGCGTCGTCAGTGAATTCCAGTTCCACTTCGTCCATAGCCAAAAGCTTCTGGTACTGTTTGATGATCGCATTTTTCGGCTCTTTTAAAATCCTGACCAGCATGTCCTCGGACAGGGCGTCCAGGGAGAACAGGATCGGCAGACGGCCGATAAACTCCGGGATCATGCCGAACTTGCGCACATCTTCGGTGGTCACATGTTTGAGGATGTTCTCTTCACCGTCGTATTTATCTTTCAGGTCAGCGCGGAAACCGATGGATGCATGTTCGTTCAGGCGTTCCTTAATGATATCCTCCAGTCCGGGGAACGCTCCGCCACAGATAAAGAGGATGTTGGAGGTGTCGATGGTGGTCATGGGAACCATGGCGTTTTTGTTGGTGGCGCCCACAGGAACCTCCACCTCGGAACCCTCCAGCAGGCGCAGCATACCCTGCTGTACGGACTCGCCGCTGACATCTCTCTGGGTGGCGTTCTTTTTCTTGGCCAGCTTGTCAATCTCGTCTATAAAGACAATGCCGTGTTCCGCCTTTTCCACGTCATTATCCGCCGCCGCCAAAAGCTTGGACAGTACACTCTCAATATCATCGCCGATGTACCCGGCTTCGGTCAGGGAGGTGGCGTCTGCAACGGCAAGAGGTACATCCAGCAGTCGTGCCAGTGTCCGGACCAGATAGGTCTTGCCGCAGCCGGTAGGGCCGACCATCAGCATATTGGACTTCTCGATCTCAACGCCGTCGTCCAGGTAAGGAATGTCTTTCCGGCCTTCCTTCTGCGCCGCTATTGCAGCCACACGTTTATAATGGTTGTACACGCCTACGGACATGACCTTCTTGGCGTACTCCTGTCCGACTACATATTCGTCCAGGCTGGCTTTGATCTTATGCGGCGGAGGGATCCGTTTGATGTCCAGGACCGGTTCGGCCTGTTTTTTCTCCTTTTTCTTTTTCTGCTTTACCTTTTGCTGGTTCCCGAAAATCCCCTGCAGATCAGACATGTTAACAAAGCTGATGTTCGGACCCTTTCCGGGAGGCGTCTGGAAGAGATCGCCGATGTTGATGCCGTCCATGCCAGGGAAGACGTTCATCTTACCCATGCCGTCAAAAACCTTCTGCATACAGTCCTGGCAGATGTTCATGTTGCTGGGAAGATGGGTCAGCCTGCCGCACTTGCTCTCCGGGCGCCGGCACATGGAGCAGTATTCTTCAAAACCGTTGTTATCTTTGTTCTGGTCAGAAGCAGAATCGCTGACAGAGCCGGGATCCTGCTGCCCCAGGTCTGTGGTATCTGTTTCTGTTTCTCTGAAATCGTTATTATCTGTCATAAAAATGATCCTTTCTTTGTCTGACGCTATTCTATCATGTTTCCTTTTTGTTGGCTATTGAAAAAATATAAAATTTCCGGGAAATTTCCGGTCCAAAAGGGATACTGTGATGAGAATGCAGGCGATGCTGTGGATTTTTCCGGCGGTGATGGCATACAGATTCAGGAAAAGGGAGGAGGCTGGCATGTGATTTTTGGGAATGCTGTCATATCAGTCCGGGAAAATCTATAAAATAGGAAGAAAACAGTTATGGGAGCAGACTACAGGATGGATGCGCAGCAGGGGAAATCCTGCCGTGAGGCAGTTTATTCCAATGAATATTATGATTTGATTTTTGATTACATCAGCGGTTATCCGCGGCTGGAATCCGGGTGTTACCAGAGGGTTTCCGACCAGTATGATATCGCCTATTACGCCAGGGATCAGGTTCCGGAACTGAACCTTCAGGACTATCCCTACCTGACGATCCCGAAATGTTTTGGGCTTTCTGATCTGTCCGCGCTGGAAAGCAGCGGAATCCTGCGCTTGCAAAATCCGGAAGGTCTGGATCTTTTAGGGCAGGGAATCCTGGTGGGGTTTGTGGATACTGGGATCGATTATACACATCCTGCCTTCCGGAATCTGGACGGGAGCACGCGGATTGCGGGAATCTGGGATCAGACCGTGGAGGATGGGATACCTCCGGAGGGCTTTGGCTATGGGCAGTATTTTGATGAGGACAGTATTAACCGGGCGCTTCAGTCAGAACAGCCCTTTGGCATTGTTCCCAGCCGGGATGAGCTGGGGCACGGGACGTTCCTGGCCGGGGTGGCCTGCGGGAATGCCGATCCTGCGCAGGATTTTTCCGGCGCGGCGCCGCTGGCGTCTGTCGCCATGGTGAAGTGCAAGCAGGCGAAGCCTTATCTGCGGGAGTATTATGTCATCCCGGAGTCGGTTCCGTGTTATCAGGAAAATGACCTGATGATGGGAATGGCCTGGCTGATGGATCTGGCGGATCAGCTGGGAAAACCGCTGATTTTGTGCGTGGGGATGGGGAGCAGTATGGGAAACCATGCCGGGGAAGAACCCATTTCCATGCTGGCAGACAATTATGGACGTCGCCGGGGCAGAGCCATCGTGATTCCGGCGGGTAATGAGGCGGCTGCCAGGCATCATTACAGCAGGACGGGGCTTGGGGAAGGGATGCGGGAGCGCATCGAGATATCGGTGGGGGAGAATGTGCCGGGATTTTATCTGGAGTTCTGGGCGGCAGTGCCGGAGATTTACCGTCTGGCGGTTCTTTCTCCCGGCGGGGAACGGCTGGAAGAGGGAAGCGGTACGGAAGGCAGGATAAGCCACCGGTTCCTTTTTGAACGGACAGAACTGACCATTGATTATACCGCGGCGGGAGCCAGGCTGGGAGGTCAGCTGATCTATCTGAGGTTTACAGATCCGTATCCCGGGATCTGGACGATCGAGGTTATTCCGGAATTGGTGCTGGAAGGCACTTTCCACTGCTGGCTGCCCCTGACGGAACTGATGAAAGGGGAGGTTTATTTTCTGCGTTCCAGCCCGGACACCACAGTGCTGGTGCCGGGGTTCGCCTCGGTGGCGGTGACCGCAGGGGCGTATCAGACCGCCGGAGGAGGGATTTCTCCGGAATCCGGGAGGGGTTACAGTATCTTAGGGGATGTGAAGCCGGATATTGCGGCGCCCGGGGTGGGAGTGTACGGGACAGAGCCGGGGGGAGGTTACGGCGTTCGCACCGGAACCAGCGTAGCGGCCGCCGTGACGGCCGGCGGCTGCGCGCAGATTTTTCAATGGGGGATCGAAGAAAACAATTTCCAATACTTAAATTCCAGGGATTTGTCCCAGCTGCTGATCCGCGGGGCGATTCGTGATACCGACCGGATCTATCCAAATACTTCCTATGGATATGGGCGGCTGGATGTATACCGGGCGCTGGATACGCTGAGAAGAGGGATATAGGAAGCGGTCTGCCGCAAAACAGCTGGAAACAGGACGGGATTGCAAAATGCAGAAAAACAGACAAAGAAAAAAGACAGCGTCGATCGCTGTCTTTTTCAAGGAGAAGGTATTTTTTACTATGGGGGTAGCAAAAAAATTATAATGTATTGGGGGTTTACGTGTATTATAATACCAGATTTCAAAAATAAGTGTTCACAATCATTTGAAAAAATAAAAAAATATTTTGTACATTCTGCAAGATACCCAAAAGTAATCATAGAAAAATGGTTGGTATTATCGCGCAGAAAATGATATAATTGGCGGATACAGACGGAATGGGACAGAGGATAGATGGAAATGATACCGGTTCATTCCGGAGAAAATTGGCAGAAATGAAAACGGGATCGGAGAGGCACGGAATATGGAAACAGAATTTCTTCTGAGAAAAACAGCCGGCATGCTGAATGTTTCTATTTACAGGTATAGTAGTCGGACGCTGGAAAAGAGATATTACAGTAAAACAGGAAGCGTCCGCCGAATGGATGTGGAAGAGGCGGAAATGCTGGAAAAGAGGCTTCTGCTTCAGCCGGTGTCCTGGCCGCTGATCCGTGTGGATCAGATGAAAAAGGATGATTTTTTTGTACAGATTCAGGATCCGGAAGCTGTGGACGCCTGGTATGTTCTGGGACCGGTTTCACAGGAATCCGGCGGCGGGGAGAGCCGGATGGAAAGTATCGTATCCGGCGTATTGCTGATTTATGCGCAGCTGACCGGGCGCAGCATGGAGGATGATGAATTCTGGGAGAAAAATGAAACTTTTCTTTGCGATATCCAGAAAGTGCACGGCAGGGTAGAACAGGATATTTTTGAACGACAGGAGCAGTACGGGCCGCACAATCCATATGAACAGGAACTGCGGGAACTGGAAAGCATACGCACCGGGGATGTGGATGCCCTCAATGAAAGTATTTCTGAGGTTTATGAAGGGAAACTGGGGATTCTTGCCCGTCAGCCCCTGCGCCATCATAAGAACATCGCGATTGGAAATATTACCATGGCATCCAGATTTGCGATCCGCGGCGGCATGAATAAGGAACAGTCCTTTTCCATGGCGGATAGTTTTATCCGTCAGATCGAAGATCTGGACACGATTCCGGAGGTGATCGCCATGAAGCGGGAGGCGCAGCGGGAATTTGCCCGGGCGGTGAGGCAGGAACGAAAATCGGACAGGCGGGGAGGCGCCAAAAATCCGCTGATTGCAGCAGTGAAAGATTACATATTTTCCCATCTGCATGATTCGATCCAGATTGCAGATATTGCCAGCTATCTGCACGTCAATGCAGATTACCTGTCTCATCTGTTTAAGGTGCAGGAGCATATGACGATGAAGCAGTATATTCAGGAAGAAAAAATACGCCGCGGGAAAAATCTTCTGAGATATTCGGATGTCAGTATCCATGAGATCGCGTTTTACCTCGGTTTCAGTTCCCAGAGCCATTTCACGCAGGTTTTTCAGAAAATCACAGGGGAAACGCCTAACGTGTACCGGAAGCATTTTCTAAATCAGCAAAGCTGGGAAAATAAGACAAATAATAACTCATAATTTCGACAGAGAGATCTTATATAAGATATTGAAAATCCTAAATCATAAGAAATATGACAGACAGCCAAGTTATTTAATATACCCGGGCTGTCTGTTTTTTTATAATTATTCCTGATAGATTCTGTTTTTGGGGGAGCGTGTGCCCAAAAGCGGGGGGTATCAAAATAGATAAGAAGGAGGATATTATGGAAAAGAAACGAAAAAAACCATGGCAGTTCGGGAAACTGGCGCTGGCCGGTGTCCTCTCCGCAGCTATGGTGGTTCAGCCGGTAACGGGGCTGGTTACTGCGCAGGCAGCTGACAGCGTGGATCAGACAGTCCGGCTGGAACCCTGGAACGCGTCGACGTTCAACGACACCAACGGCGACGGCCTGGGCGAGTTCGAAGGCTGGGGCACGTCCCTGTGCTGGTGGGCCAACAGGATCGGCTACAGCGAGCAGCTGACCAGCGAGGCGGCGAGACTGTTCTTCAGCGACGAAGGGCTGGACATGAACATTGGCCGCTACAATGTGGGAGGAGGCGATGCTCCTCATGAGGTCGCGGAAGTGCCGGTGAATGAGAACGCGCAGTTCTATGACCTGGAGACGGAAGGACGGATGCCCGAGTATGCAGGAACGAGTATGTCGGTGGGAACGAACACCGGCATGAACAGCGTGCAGTTTTCTGTATCGGATGCGGATTTCGGCTTTACGAAAGGGACCAACGTCGGTTCATTCAAGGCAATCGGCTGGATCAATGAGCTGGGAGCTGAGCCCGGCCAGGGCGACAACCTGCACTACACGGTGAACGTGGAAGAAGCAGGAACCTATACGGTAAAACTGCTTCTGACATTGACCGGTTCAAATGAAAGAGCTGCTGCGATCCGTGTAAACGGCGCAGACGGAGAGACCTATGTGGCTGACGCTGATACAGTAAACGCCAGTGTGATCGCATCAGGAAACAATAATACGCTTTTTTCTGTTGCGATCAGCAATGTGGCACTGAAAGCCGGGGAGAATACCATCGATATCGGCGGTTCCGGCGACTGGATGCTGGATTTTGTGAAAATGGCGATCATCAAATCCGGTGAAGAAGGCGTAGTTACGGAAGAAGATGAGTTTGCTCACGCAGAGCATATCATCCGTTCCGACGGAGGCGTGCCGGGATCCTGCACAGACGTGACCAAGATGGATCCGGATAAGGACGAAAGCTACTATATCAATGATCTGGGATTTGACCAGGCTGATGCAGAGTGCGGTTACGCATGGAACTATGACTGGGAGGCCGACATCAATCAGATCAACGTGCTGAAAGCAGCGGCTGCTGCCAGCGGCGAGGATTTCATTGCAGAGGCGTTCTCCAACTCGCCGCCGTACTTTATGACGGTCAGCGGATGCTCTTCCGGACATACAGATTCCAATCAGGACAACCTGCGTTCCGATTCCTATAAGGCGTTTGCGAAGTACATGGCGGATGTGATCGAGCATTGGGA
>CALWGM010000145.1 GCA_944380065.1 uncultured Lachnospiraceae bacterium | reverse complement strand
GGTCATCATCATGCCGGATTCTGTCAGTGAGGAGCGCCGGAAATTAGTGCGCCATTACGGGGCGGAGGTGATCCTGATCCATGACGCCGGGAATATCGGAGCCTGCATTGAGGAATGTCTGCAGACGGCGCTGCGGATGGAGCGGGAGGATCCCAATGTCTTTGTGCCGCAGCAGTTTGCCAATGAGAACAATACCAGGGCGCACCGCCATCACACCGCTCTGGAGATTATGGAGCAGGTGGCGGGACCGATCGACGGTTTCTGTTCCGGCATTGGCACCGGCGGTACGATCACCGGTATCGGCGAGGTGTTAAAGGCGCAGAACCCCGGAATTGAGATCTGGGCGGTGGAGCCGGAAAACGCAGCCATTCTGGCAGGCGGCAATATCGGCACCCACCTGCAGATGGGGATCGGCGACGGCGTGATTCCGGATATTCTCAACCAGCAGATTTATGACAATATCTATATTGTTTCTGATGAGGAAGCGCTGCAGACCGCGAAAGACCTGGCAAAAAAGGAGGGTCTGATGTGCGGCATTTCCAGCGGCACCAATGTGGCTGCCGCGCTGAAACTGGCAGAAAAGCTGGGAGAAGGCAAGACCGTAGTCACTGTTCTGCCTGATACCGCAGAGCGCTACTTCTCCACGCCGCTGTTTGACGACTAAGACGTTACGAATGCGAGTCATAACGCTGCGGGGCAGAGCGGGAACAGCGGGCGGCTTCTCACACAGGGACGCTGGCCTGGCTTCATATACAGGAAAGAAGGGATACATATGGGAAAAACAGGGCTTGTGGTAGAAGGCGGCGGCATGAAATGTGCCTACTGCGCAGGAGTGCTGGATCAGTTCCTGGAGAATGGAATTACATTTGATTATTGTATCGGCGTGTCGGCGGGCGCAGCCAGTGTGGCTTCGTACCTGGCCGGCCAGAAGGGGAGGAATCTCCGGTTTTATACAGAATACATTGATGATCCCTGGTATTTTGGGGTGAGGAGTTTCCTGAAAAACGGGGATCTGTTTAACCTGAAATATATCTACGGGGATCTGACGAACTCCGGCGGGCGCGATCCGCTGGATCTGGAGGCGCTGAAGAAGAATCCGGCGGAGTATGAGATTGTGGCTACCTGTGCGGAGACGGGCGAGGGCGTTTATTTTTCAAAAGATGACCTGATCCAGGATGACTACCGCCATGTGATGGCTTCCTGCGCCATCCCGGCGGTCTGCAGGCCGGTGGAGATTGACGGGAAGCACTATTATGACGGCGGGCTGGCGGATTCGATTCCGATGCAGCGGGCTCTGGACCGGGGCTGTGATAAATTGGTGGTGATTGCCAGCAAATCCCGGAAATTTGTGAAAACGCCGGAAAAGTTCCGGATGATGTATACTTTGATGTGCCGGAAATATCCGAAGGCGGTCAAAGCGCTGAATGACCGGTATCTGACTTACCGGCGTCAGCAGAAACTGATGTTTGACCTGGAAAAAGCGGGAACGGCATTCCTGTTTACGCCGGAAACAGACCGGAAGATCAATACGTTTACCATGAACCGGGAAGTGAACCAGCATATGTACGACCTGGGCGTGCAGGATTTTCGCAGGAAGCAGCAGAAGTTAGCGGCATTCCTGAAAGCCTGACAGAAAACATGAATATTTTCCGGAAGAAAATGCATACTGGATAAAAAGAGACAGAGCGATGAATGAACCATCGCTCTGTTTTACGTTTCCAATTTTTATTTCACAGGAAAGGGGCAGAGTATATGAAGGAATATCTGAGGATTACAGAGGTCAGGGGACGTGAGGTGCTGGATTCCAGGGGAAATCCTACGGTGGAGGCGGAGGTCTGGCTGGCGGATGGAAGCGTGGGAAGGGGAATTTCACCCAGCGGAGCTTCCACCGGTGCTTTTGAGGCGCTGGAACTGCGGGATCATGAGGAAAGCCGGTATCAGGGAAAAGGAGTGGGGAAAGCGGTTCATTATGTCAATACCGTGATCGCGGAAACCCTTTGCGGCATGGATGCTTCGGATCTTTATGGGATTGACCGGGCAATGAAAACTGCGGACGGGACAAAGGATAAATCCCATCTGGGAGCCAACGCCATCCTGGCGGTTTCCATTGCGGCCTCCAATGCGGCGGCAGCTTCCCTGGATCTTCCCCTGTATTGTTTTCTTGGCGGAAGGTCGGGAACCCGCCTTCCGGTTCCGATGATGAACATTCTCAATGGGGGCGCGCATGCAAAAAACGACCTGGATTTCCAGGAGTTTATGATCGTCCCGCTGGCGGCGGTGTCTTTCCGGGAAGCGCTGCGTATGGGAACTGAAGTTTATCACAGCCTGAGGCAGGTGCTGGAGGAAAGAAAGCTGTCGACGGCAGTCGGGGATGAGGGAGGCTTCGCCCCGGAGATCACGGATGCATTTGAGGCGCTGGAGCTTCTGACGGAGGCTGTGGGGAAAGCAGGATATGAAACGGGGAAAGACATCTGTTTTGCCATGGACGCAGCCGCATCGGAACTCTATCAGGCGGACAGCGCCATGTATTTTTTCCCGGGGGAAAGCCAGGCCAGATGTAAAGGCGCGCGGGCTATGCAGCCGGATACGGTCTGCACGCAGATTTCCCGCTCCGCAGAGGAAATGATTGGTTATTATGAGAAGCTGGTGGGAACTTATCCCCTGATTTCCATAGAAGATCCTCTGAATGAGGAGGACTGGGAAGGATGGCAGGAAATCACCAGGCGCCTGGGAGACCGCGTGCAGCTGGTAGGCGACGATCTGTTTGTCACGAACCGGGAGCGGCTTTCCCGGGGGATCCGGGAACATTGCGCCAATTCTATACTGATTAAGCCCAATCAGATCGGTACGCTCTCGGAGACCGTCGAGGCCATCAAGCTGGCCAAACGGGCCGGCTATACCACGATTGCCTCGCACCGTGCCGGGGAGACAGAGGATACCACCATCGCCGACCTGGCGGTGGCGTTAAATACCGGACAGATCAAAACCGGGGCGCCCTGCCGGGCGGAGCGGACGGCGAAATACAACCGCCTGCTCCGGATCGAGGAAGAATTAGGAGAGGCGGCTGTCTATCCCGGACGGGAGGCGTTCCCGTCGCTGATGTATCGCTGATATGCCCCTTTTTCGCGGGGCATTCGGATTTAGAAAGGCCCGTAGCCCATCTGATGGGCGATCATGATCAGCACGAAGGCGCTGACAATGAAGCCAAGGTAAATCTTCCAGCAGAACCGGATCCAGGAGCCGTAATCCACGCCGCACATGGAGAGCTGGATCAGGGAACTGGCCGGCCAGAAGCTGTTGGTGATGCCGTCGCCGTACTGGTAGGCCAGCACCAGCACCTGCTGGTTAATGCCGAGGATATTGCCCAGCGGCTGCAGGATCGGCATGATGATTACGGCTTTGCCGCTGCCCGATACCACTAAGAAATTAAACAGCGTGACGAAGATGAAAATGATCAGCAGCGCCAGCAGCGCGCCCTTGTTTTCCAGCAGCACGGCCATGCCGTGGACGATGGTATCCATAATGCAGGCCTGGTTCATCAGAACGACAACAGACTGTGCCAGTCCCACGGCGAAAGCCGCCGCAAACACACGGCATGCGCCCTTGCAGAAAAGCTGACAGGCCTCATTGGGTTTGATGCGGAAGAGGATCGTGAGGATCACTCCCATGATCACGTAGAGTCCGGCAATCTGCGGGAAAGACCAGCTTAAGCGGATACAGCCGTATCCCTGGATCACGATTACCGCCAGGAAGATAAGGATTCCCAGCGCCCGGGGAACCGTCATTTCCTCCATATCCGAAGTGTGGTCTTTCCGGTTCTGATTCTTATATTCTTCGCTGAAATAGCTGCGGTTGGGATCCTTTTTGATCTTCCGGCAGTAGGCGTAGATGCCGATCAGGCCGATCACATAGAAGACAGCAAGACCCACTGTCCGGAAACCGATACCGGAAAACAGGGGAAGGCCCACGATCTGCTGGGCGACGCCGGTGGTAAAGGTGTTCATCAGACCGGAGGTAAAGCCTACCGTGCTTCCGATGATCGCCAGGGCGGTTCCCACCATCCGGTCGTATCCCAGGGCAAAGCCGATGGTGACAGCCAGCGGATAAAAAGGATAGGCTGCCTCGCCGTATCCCAGTACGCCGAAAACCACAAAGATGGTATAGAAAATGCAGACCACGGAAAACTCCCGGCCTTTGGTCTTTTTCAGGATCATATGGATGGCTGCGCCGAACGCGCCGCTGACCTCCAGCAGGTAGATCATGCCGGAGCAGATAAAGAGCGTTCCCATGATGGTGGCGCCGTTGACAAAACCGTTGTATACCGCTTCAAAGTAGTCCATGAAGCGGATGGGGTTTTCATTTTCCACATAGTGGAAGGTTTCCGGGTCAATGACGCTGAGTCCGGTGGCGCTGTCCACGATCCGCTCGTAGGATCCGCTGGGGATCGCATAGGAGAGAATGACAATAAACAGCATGATCAGCAGCAGTATGATAAATACGTGGGGCATCTGAAATGCCCTTTTCTTTCTGGTATTCTGGTTCATTTTTGCTTCCTTTCCCGCAGCCAGGATACAGCCACGTTTGCGTAAACGGCAGCCCCGATGGGCAGCACATCCTCATCCAGCACCATGCAGGGGCTGTGGAGCGGCGCGTTGCCGGGTTTCCCGGCGCCGATAAAGGCGAACATGCCGGGAATCTCCTGGGTGACATAGCCAAAATCCTCCGTCCCGGTCATGGCGGGAATCTCATGGACGCTGCCGGAGCCGGTGATTTCCTGTATATGAGGCACTAACTGACGGCACAGAGATTCGTCTGTCAGTGTACAGGGCGTATGGAACACGGTCAGTTCATATTCTGCGTTCCAGGCCTTTACATAGTGGTCGATGATCTGTGGGATCCGCTCCGTCAGGTGTTCGGCGGAGGCCACATTCAGGGTACGCATCCCGATATGCAGTTCCGCCTCCCCGGGGATGATATTCACGGCGGTACCGCCCCTGGCCACGCCGCAGGTGAGGGTTACCATGGCGGCGGGATCCGCCTCCCGGGTCACCAGCAGGTTGACAGCCTGGTAGACCTGGTTCATCACCATCAGGGGATCCACACAGAGCTGCGGCTGGGAGCTGTGCCCGCCTTTCCCTTTGATTTTCAGGATAAAAGTATCCAGGGATGCGGAATTGACGCCGGTGGCGTAGCCGATCTGTCCGGTGGAATCCGTGGTCTGGACATGCAGGCCGAAGGCGGCCGCCGGTTCCGGGTCTGATAAAATTCCGTCTTCCACCATCATCCGGGCTCCGGCGCCGGTCTCTTCCCCGGGCTGGAACATCAGCTTTACGGTTCCCTCCAGGCGGTCCTCCATACCTTTTAGGATACGGGCGGCGCCCAGCAGCATGGCCGCGTGACTGTCGTGCCCGCACATATGGCCGCAGCCGTTGACTGACCGGAATTCCAGGTCATTGTCCTCCCGGATGGGAAGGGCGTCCATATCTGCACGCAGGAGAATACAGGGATCTCCCTTTCCGATCACAGCTGAGATGCCGGTTTCCTTTTCCATGCGGGGGAATCCCGCTTTCACAAAATCCTCTGTCATTTTTTCCGGGAGGCTGCCCCCGCAGTCCCTCCAGGGAATTCCCAGTTCATCTAACTTCTTTTTAATGTACGCGCTTGTCTGCGGCAGGTCGGTTCCAATCTCCGGGATCTGGTGCAGATATCTCCGGTCGGCCCGGATCTGTTCCCGGATCTCTTCTGCCCTGCGGCGGATCTCCTCTGCGGATATCGTCATGCTGCTGCCTCCTGTCTGTCCTGTTTTTGTTCTCCGCGCTGCGGGATGCGGCGGCGTCTGCGCCAGCTGCTCCCTGTTCCGACAGGCGGCGGGTTTTCCTGAAAAGAAAAAACTCCGACCATTTCGGAGCACGGATTTATAAAGCATAAATATATGTGCATAATTATACAATATGATACCACTGTCAACAAAAAAATGCAATAATTTTACCAAATCTTCCTGACAAACAGCGCAGATTCTGGTATGATAATCATATTGTTCCGGAAAACTCCCCACATCGGTCAGAGGGAGAAGGGGAACAGGATCATGTCGAAATGAGGCGAAGATGTAGATGAGTACTGCAGGAAGAAAGACATTTGTAAATGGAAGGATTTTTACATCCAATGACCAGATGCCGGAAGCAGAAGCCATGACGGTGGAGGACGGACGGATCCTGATGGTGGGAAAAGAGGAAGATCTTCCGGAGGACAGAGGGACTGTGGTGGATCTTCAGGGCAGGCGGGTGATCCCGGGCTTTGTGGACGCCCACATGCATCCGGTAATGCTGGCGAACTGCCGGAAAAAGATCACTGTGATGCCGCCGGAGATCTGTTCCATCGAAGACCTGGTACAGGCCATCCGGAAACGCCGCAGGGAGCAGGCGCCCGGGCAGTGGATCGAGGGCTGGGGGTACGATGAACAGGGATTTGAGGAAAAACGCTCCCCCAACCGCTATGACCTGGACCGGGGATGCAGCGACGCGCCGGTGGCTCTTCTGCGCAACTGCGCGCATATCCGCTGTGTCAACAGTATGGCGCTCAAAATTGCGGGGATTGACCGCAATACGCCGGATCCGCCTGGCGGTGAGATCGAGCGGGATGAGAACGGGGAGCCCACCGGAGTCTTAAAGGAAACGGCCAGGAACCTGATCGCGCCATTCCTGCCGATGGAGACGGAAGAGGAGAAGGTCCGGAATCTGCTGGAACTGGGGGAACTGCTCTCTTCCCAGGGAATTACCGCAGTCTGCGATATGGGAAATCTGGACAGCAGTGATAATTTCCCGATTTATGAGGCTGCTGCCAGGAAAGGGTTCTGCCAGAGGGCAGGCGTCTACTATATGTGGGATTTTTTTGCGGATGACGGCGCCTTTTCTATTCCGGCGGAGCATCTGGACCGGAACCGGAACATCTTTGCGGCGGGACTGAAGCTGATCGGTGATGGAAGCATTTCCGGGAAAACCGCCTGGATGCGTCAGCCGTATCAGGATTCGGGGGACAACTGCGGCATTTCCGTGTGTACAGACGAGCTGATGGAGTCGGCAATTTCATTCTGCAAAAAGAACCGGTGCCAGCTTTCCATGCATGCGATGGGAGGCAGGGCGATCGAGCGGATGGTAGACCGGGCTTCTGAGGAGGAGAGCTGGACAGAGCCGGGGGTTCCCTATGTGCGGGTAGAGCATGTGACGGATCCCTCTGAGGAGAGTATGGAAAAGGCGGCCGCCCACGGGATCTCCTTTGTGACCCAGCCCATTTTCCTGTATGCGGAGAGCGCCAGCTACCTGGCCAATCTGGGAACAGAGAGGATCCGGGAATGTTATCCGGTGAGAACCATGCTGGAAAAAGGCGTGACGCTGGGATATTCCACAGACGCCCCGGCCACGTTCTGGTCTGTCCCTTCCGATCCTTTTCCCGGACTGAAGCTGGCGGTAACACGCCGGGCGGCGGATGGCACAGACTGCGGCAGGGAGCATGCGGTGGACATCCGGACAGCTGTCACACTCTACACCAAAGGCGCCGCGCAGGCGGCGGGGTTTTCCGGGATCGGGATGCTGGCGCCTGGATATCACGCTGATTTTGCCGTGCTGGACCGGGATATCCTGGAAATCCCGGCGGAGGAGATCGATCAGGTGCGTGTGGCGGAAACCTATATGGACGGAGTATGTATTTACAAATCAGAAGAAAAATAAAACGAAAGAAAAGAGGAAAAAATGATGTTTCAGTTACCAGAGTACAGAGAACCTGATTTTACACAGGAAAAACTGGCAAATGCACCGGACGCTGCCTGGGAGGCAGTGACCATTGCGGGGGTTGCCCCGGAAAATTACCACAGTACCTCCATGTACCCGGAATATTTCAAGATCAACGGGAAATGGACGCTGGCCAAAGAAAGCCGTATGGATTCCAGCGTGGTGCTCTGTGACGACGGCGAGCTGAAGGTGGTGGAAAACCGGAACCTGAAGCTGGGCGACCGGGTGATCGTGGGCCGGACGGAAAACGGCGAGGAGGGCATTTACCTTCACAGTACCGGGTTTACTGACCCGGAGGAGGAGGGCGGCGACAAGTTTGTGTTCCGTCAGGGGCGCAGCCGTGAGACTTCCTATGCCAGGGATTATGACCGCTTTTTTGAACTGCTGAAGTATGAGCGGGATCACGGGAATATCCTCTGGGTGATGGGGCCGGCGTTTTCTTTTGACGCGGACGCCAGGAGGGCGATGCAGGTGATGGTGGAAAATGGCTTTGTGGATGGCCTGATGGCGGGCAATGCGCTGGCAACCCATGATCTGGAGGGCTCCATGTTCCATACCGCCCTGGGACAGGATATCTACACTCAGAAATCCCAGCCCAACGGGCATTACCATCACCTGGATGTGATCAACCGGGTGAGAAAGAGCGGTTCGATTCCGCAGTTTATCGAGGATTATAAGATCGATAACGGCATTATGTACAGCTGCGTGAAAAATAACGTTCCCTTTGTTCTGACCGGATCCATCCGTGACGACGGCCCGCTGCCGGAGGTGATCGGGGATGCTTACGAGGGACAGACGAAGATGCGGGAGATGGTGAAGAAATCCACCACTGTGATCTGCCTGGCGACCATGCTGCACACCATTGCCACCGGCAATATGACGCCTTCCTACCGGGTACTGGAGGATGGGACTGTCCGTCCGGTGTTCCTCTATACGGTGGATGCGGATGAGTTTGTGGTAAACAAGCTTCTGGACAGGGGCAGTCTGGCGGCCACCACCATCGTAACCAACGTGCAGGATTTTATTATGATTGTTGCCAAGGGGTTAAAACTGATGTAAGACAAATAAGAACCGGAGCCCGCAGTATTGTGGCCCCGGTTCTTATTCTTCTTCACGGATCTGGCGAAACTGCCGGATCATGGCAGTCACGTCCTGCAGGTTCCGGGCGTAACGTTCGGCCAGATCCCGGAAAAACGGGACAGACGTCACATCGGGCGGCGCGGCTGTTTCCTGGCCGGGCATCTGTCTGTCTGTGAGAATCGCATATGCCTGGCGGGCAAAGGCTCCCACAGAACTGCGTTCTTTTTCCGTGAGATGCTCCGTGCGGATCAGGACGATCATCTGTTCCGCCTCCGCCACCATCCGCCACATCAGCAGGAGGATCTGCTGATAATAAAGGTGCAGCATCTGGGGATGACTGTTTAAGTATTTGCGGACCTCATCACACAGCATATGGAAATTGACCAGCGTATTGTGCAGGGTAGTCAGGCTGACTTTTCGCCTGACGGCAGTTTCCAGGACGCGGATATAATAGCGCTGCATCCGGTACAGTTCATGGAGATTAAAACGGAACTGCTTCTCCGGCGTGGAAGGGAAAATAAAGCGGTTCACCAGGAAGACTAACAGCGCTGCCAGACCCAGGTACAGCAGCCGGTATTCCACCGCCGCGGTGCTGCCAATGACGATGGAAGCCATGGATACGCCGCTGGCTGTGGCAAAAATGGGCTGCACCCATTTGCCGGGGGTGGACAGGTACATGCAGGTGATCATGACAGAGAAAAAGGCGTAGATCCAGGCGGGGCCGGGAAGGAACAGCGTCGCCACGTAGGCAACCACGCAGCCGATGATGCTGCCGGTCAGCCTGGCCTGCACACGGGTGGTGCTTTCTTTGTACATGGGCTGGATGATGACAAAGGCGTTCATAGCCATCCAGTAAGAGTGCTCGGTGTTGACGATGTCCATCACTGCGAAGCTGACAGTCATGACGATGGCCAGGCGCAGGGCGAACCGGTACTCAAAGGCGTTCAGTTTGAGGTGGTTGAGAAGATCCTGGAAATAGCGGTGGACGGGGTCCGGCTCTTTGTAAGGTTTTTTCTCAGTCATTTCCTTCAGGGCAACAGAAAACAGACGCAGGATATTCCGGTAAAAGGAACCGAACCGGAACTCTAAGTGTTCCCCCTTTTTTAAAAGCTCCCGGGCGTCATGGATCAGGCTCCGGTTATCCTGCTGGTTCATTTCCAGCGCCGCCCGGGAGAGGAAAGCGGCTAACTCCTTTCGCGCCTGCGGGGAGGCCTCCGCCGCCGAGGCATTCTTTTTGTCTGCGAAATAATAGGCGCACCGCTGGAAAATCAGGCCGAAGGTATAATAAATGTGTTCTGACCGGGCAAATACATGCATCACATTGTGGCCGTTGTAGGACATTTTGTACATGGTATGCTCCAGTGCGATCAGGCCGGCGCTGTCTGTTTCACCGGAATACAGATGCTCCGCAATCTGACGGAGTCCCTCGCGGATGACAGAAAAATCCAGCTTCTGCGTGCGGAAGTGCTGCAGGATCATCAGTACGGCCACCAGGATGGCGGTAGCCAGAATGGAGATCACCATCAGTTTCGGGATATCAGGCTGTTCAAAGGGGATCAGCTGGAGGAAAACAAAGGTGATCATGCCCACGAAATATCCTTTATTGTTAAAGGGGGAGGAGCGCAGCGCCGTCCACACCAGGGGGAAGGCCGCGTTCAGCGTCAGGCGCAGAACTACATTCATGGAGGCCAGGCAGGCCAGGGCGCAGACGATGATCTGGCCTCCGGCGAGCACCAGGACTTCCCGGAGGGTCAGCCGTTTCTGAAAGTTGAAATTGAAGGCCGAGCCGGTAAAGGAGGCGACGAACCCGTAATTGGGGCCGAAGATCAGAAAGATGACGTAAAAGAGCAGCAGGTAAAAGGCTGCTTTTGGCAGGCCGTTTTT
>CALWGM010000144.1 GCA_944380065.1 uncultured Lachnospiraceae bacterium | reverse complement strand
TATTTCTGCCCCATCAGGCGGCTGAGGAAATTCTTTTTCTTTTCCGGTTTTGCCAGCGGTCCGCGCAAGCCCCGTACCTCGGAAATATAGATGCCCGCCACGGTGGCCTTGACCTCCTTTTTGACCGGGATGATATCAAAAACTTCATTGTCCGCGATCAGGGTCACGATCTTTGGTCCGACCTTGGCCTTTACCACAGGAACTTTGGAGCGCTTGGCATACCAGGGGGTGTCGTCGATCACCTGCTGGGGAAGCCCGGACTCCTTCAGCTTCATTTTCTTCTTGTCGATGATCAGCATGGTGTAGTTCTGAGCCATCTGATCAATGCTGGCCTGCTGTTCATTTCGCCTTTTCTCGTTCTTTTTTGCGAGACGGTACATTAAAAAAATAAGGACAGCGCACACAGCTGCGCTGATAATAAGTGTGATGATCTGAGTTTTGCTCACGAATCTTCCTCCTCAACTGATCTGGCCTCCGAACCGGCCGCTGTCTGGACGGCAGCATCAGAAAGCCGTTTCTTGTATCAATATCTGGTATATTCTATCATCTCTTCACAGAAAATACAAGAAAAAAATCAGAATACCGCCTTTTCTTTTGGCGTGAAATATGGTATGGTTAGACACGGTGATTTTTGTTCAGACGGGAGACGGTTCCCGCCCCGGGATCCGCAGGGAAGGATCCCGTATCAGGAAATGAATTTCAGTATGGAAAGGAAAACTATCGCAGATGAAAAAAGGAATTGCTATGCTGCTGGTCTGTGCAGCGGCAGGAATGACACTTTTAGGCGGCTGCAGCAAAGATAACGGCGCTGCAGGCTCCAGCACGGCGGAGGCTGAGGGAGAGACCATAAAGGCGAAGACGCTCCTGAAGGCGACAGATTATGATGTGAAGGATTATGTGACCCTGATGGATGATTATATGAATCTCAGCGTGGAGCTGGATTCGGATTATGCGGTGACGGAGGAGGCGGTCAATGACTACATCCAGAATTCTGTCCTGCCGTACTATCCGGTGTATACAAAAGGGGATAAGACGACGGTAGAGTCCGGCGACGTGGTGAATATTGATTACACCGGAACCCTGAACGGGGAAGCCTTCGACGGGGGATCTGACACCGGATATAACCTGGAAATTGGATCCGGCCAGTTTATCGACGGCTTTGAGGACGGGCTGATCGGCGCGAATGTGGGTGAGAGCCGGGATCTGAACCTGACCTTCCCGGAGGATTATCCTTCTGCGGATATGGCGGGACAGGCAGTGGTGTTCCATGTGACGGTCAACGGCATCATGAATGCGGCGGACGCCACGCTGGATACGGTGGACGACGCCTATGTGGCACAGAATTTTTCCACCTATGGCCTGTCTACCGTAGATGATATGAATGCCTACTTTACAGACATGCTGAGCAGCCAGTATGAGAATGAAAGGCTGATGGATCTGCAGACCAAGGTGATGGAGCAGCTGGAAGCAGGCTGTGAGGTAGAGCTTCCGGAAGGGCTTCTGGACGCGCGCAAAGACCAGGTGATCCAGCAGACAGAGGCTTCCGCCCAGCAGGCCGGAAGCTCGTATGAGGACTATATTGCTTCTTATTACGGATACTCCACAGCAGAGGAGTTTGAGGCCTATGTGGAGGAGACCCTGCAGGAGCAGCTGGTGCAGGAGCTGATTTTGGAGGCGATCGTGGAGGATCAGGATGTTTCCATCAACACCGCGGATTTTGATGACTTTGTGGCGCAGTATGTGTCCTACTACGGATTTGAGGATGAGGAGGCGTTTTTTGAAAACTACGGCGGAGAGGATTTTGTAAAGCTGAGTTTTGCGGAAAATATTGCCTTCCAGAATGTGATGGATGCGGCAAAGACCACTGTGGCCGGGCAGGACGCCGAGTAAGCGCTTCCGTGTGGACCGGCGGGAAAACAGGATGCGGCCGGAGGGCTGCGGCATGCAACAGATCAATAGAGAATCAGCAGGGAGACTTTTGTGGTCTCCCTGTTTTGGGAACAGAGGGATAATTTGAAGGAAAAATGGGTGATTGCCGCCAAAAAGGCGGATTTTAACGGAATCGGGAAACGGTTTGGCATTGACCCGGTGGTGGCGCGCATCATGCGCAACCGGGGACTGACAGAGCCGGAAGAGATGGAGCGCTATCTGCACGGGGACAGGGAGGATCTGTATGACCCGCATCTGCTGAAAGATGTGGATCTTGCCGCGCAGATCGTTCTGCAAAAAATCCGGGAGGGGAAAAAGATCCGCATTATCGGAGACTACGATATCGACGGGATCCAGTCCACCTATATTCTGCTGAAAGGGCTGGAACGCCTGGGAGCGGAGGCGGACTTTGTCATCCCGGACAGAATCCAGGACGGGTACGGGCTGAATGAGCATCTGGTGACCCGGGCCTGTGAGGAAGGCGCTGATACCATCCTCACCTGCGACAACGGGATCTCTGCCATGGAGCAGATCGCCCTGGCGAAAGAACTGGGGATGACGGTGGTGGTGACGGATCACCATGAGGTGCCGTTTGAGGAAACGTCCGGAGGACGCAGGCAGATCCACAGCGTGGCGGACGCGGTGGTCAATCCGAAGCAGGAGGACTGCCCGTATCCCTTCAAGGGACTCTGCGGGGCCGCGGTGGCGTTTAAATTTCTCCAGGTTCTGTATGAGCAGGCCGGGATCCCGGTATCCGAAGCAGACGTCTTTCTTGAAAACGTGGGGTTTGCCACGGTGGGGGATGTGATGGATCTGCAGGATGAAAACAGGATCCTGGTGCGGATTGGTCTGAAGCTGCTGCAGCATACCGAAAATATCGGCATGCGGGCGCTGATCCTGCAAAACAACTTAGAAGCAAAACAGCTGAAAAGCTACCACATCGGTTTTATCTTAGGCCCCTGCCTCAACGCCAGCGGGCGGCTGGAAACGGCCAGACTGTCCTTACAGCTTCTTCTCTGTGAGAATCCGGCACAGGCGGCGGTGATCGCCCGGGAAGTGGTGGAGCTGAACGCCAGCCGCAAGCTGATGACGGCGCACGCGGTGGAGCAGGCAAAGGAGCTGATTGAGAGGGAGCATTACGGACGTGACCGCGTGCTGGTGATTTTCCTGCCGGACTGCCATGAGAGTCTGGCGGGAATCGTGGCGGGACGGATCCGGGAAGCATATTACCGGCCTGTTTTTGTGGTTACCCGGGCGGAAGATGGGGCAAAGGGCTCCGGAAGATCCATAGAGGGGTATTCCATGTACGAGGAAATGTGCAGGTGCCGGGAACTGTTCCTGAAATTCGGCGGACATCCCATGGCGGCCGGGTTTTCCATAAAGGAGCAAAATATTGATCTTCTGCGGCAGCGGCTGAATGAACTGTCCGCGCTGACGGAGGAACAGCTGCAGCCAAAGTTAGTGATCGACGTCCCCATGCCGGTGGACTATCTGTATCCGGAGCTGATCCGTCAGCTGGATCTTTTAGAACCGTTTGGCAAAGGAAACGGGAAACCTGTTTTTGCAGACCGGAATCTGAGTATCTGCAGTCTGAGGCTTTTGGGCAGGGAAGGACGGGTCGTGCGCATGCAGCTGAAAAGCCCGCAGGGGAAGGTGATGGACGCCGTTTACTTCGGGGAAGCAGGTGCGCTGAAGGATGTGATCCGGGAAAAATACGGGGAGGCAGCGGCGGAGGATGTGATATCCGGGCGGTGCAGCCGGCAGGTTGCCCTGAATTTTTCCTACTATCCGGAGATCGACACTTATTATCAGGAGCCGCGGATACAGCTGAAGATCACAGGCTTCTGCTGAACCGGGAAAAACAGAAATTTTTAAGAAAAAAGGAAGAATGATTCCCTGTTTTTATGATACAATTCAGATAAGACAGCGGCAGAGCCGCCGAAACAGGAACATGATATGCTTATGGCGATCCGGCCAGTCGGAAGAAAAGGAGAATGACCATGAATAAAATCTGGAAAAGAGCAGCGGCAGTAATTCTGGCAGGGACGATGACGTTCGGATTTGGTACCGGCGTGACGGCCAGTGAGACAGATACGGTAAACGGCGACGTGGGCGCTTCCGGGGAAAAGGTAACCATCGGCAAAGGCGACAAACCCTACCTGGCGTTAGGAGAGGATCTGACCTCCGACCAGAAGGCCACGGTGCTGGAACTTCTGGGCGTGACGGAGGAGGATCTGGAAGATTATGACGTGGTGACCGTCACCAATGAACAGGAGCATGAATATCTGGATGCGTACATCCCCTCAGACAAGATCGGTACCCGGGCGCTTTCTTCCGTGGTTGTCATGGAAGGCAAGCGCGGCAGCGGTATTACGGTCAATACGAAAAACATCACCTACTGTACAGCGGGCATGTATGAGAATGCCCTGGCCACAGCCGGGCTGGAGGACGCGGAGGTGATCGTGGCGGCGCCCACACCGATTTCCGGCACGGCGGCGCTGATCGGAGCCATCGAGGCTTACTCCGTGATGTCCGGGGAGGAGATCGAGACAGATCTGGTAGACGGGGCCATCCATGAGATCGTGGTGACGGGAGCCATCGAGGATTCCACCGGGAATACGGACGAGGTGGAAGGGATGGTGGCTTACCTGAAAGATCAGCTCCAAGATACGGAAGATATGTCCGATGAGGAATTGGAGCAGGAGATTCAGGACGCGGCGGATCAGTTTGAAGTGACGCTGACCCAGGATGAGATCCTGCAGTTAAAGGAGCTGCTGCGGAAGCTGCAGGGACTGGACCTGGACTGGGATAAGCTGGCAAAGCAGGCGCAGGGAATTTATGACAAGCTGAAGGATATGGGGCTTGACCTCAGCAGCATCGACACGGATGAGCTGGCGTCCCAGGCGACGGGACTGTTCCAGCGGATCATTGATTTCTTTAAGAATCTGTTTAACTTGGAGTGATCCGGGTCGGATCCTGCGTTTTGGCGTGGGATCATTGTGGTCGGATGCGCCGGAAACCGTGTTTCAGGGAAGGAGTGCAGGGATGGAAGCATATACTGGATTTGCGCAGGTGTATGATGATTTTATGGATAATGTCCCCTATGAGGAATGGTGCGGATACGTCTGCGGGATTTTGGAGGAATACGGGATCCGTGACGGTCTGGTGCTGGATCTAGGCTGCGGGACAGGCAGAATGACCAGGCTTCTGCGCCGGCGGGGATATGACATGATCGGCGTGGATCTTTCCGGGGAAATGTTAGAGATTGCCAGGGAGGCGGAGGGGGAAGATACCTCGATCCTGTATCTGCAGCAGGATATGCGGGAATTTGAGCTGTATGGCACTGTCCGCGCGGTGGTCTGCCTCTGTGATTCCCTGAATTATATCCTGGACCCGGACGAACTGCGTCGGGTGTTTGCCCTGGTGAATAATTATCTGGATCCCGGCGGCATCCTGATCTGCGATATGAATACGGCGTATAAGTACCGTGAGGTCTTAGGTGATTCCGTGATCTGCGAGAACAGGGAAACAGAATGTTTTATCTGGGAAAATGATTATGATGAGGAATCCCGCATCAATGAGTATGCGCTGAATTTTTTCGTGCAGAAGGAAAACGGGCTGTATGAACGGTTTGAAGAGTTCCATTATCAGAAGGCCTACGGGACAGAGCAGGTAAAGCGGCTGATCCGGGAAGCCGGCCTGGAGCTTTTGGCTGTGTATGGCGAGGGAACGAAAGAAGAACCGGCGCCGGACTGTGAACGGGTGTATTTTATAGCCCGGGAGCAGGGAAAGAGACCGCCGGAGAGGAAGGAGTGTTAATCACAGATGAGTGAAGATTATATTGTACGGGCGGGGGCTGCGGACAGCGCGATCCGCGCCTTTGCCATTACCTCCAGGGGACTTGTGGAGGAGGCCAGGCGGAGGCACCAGACCAGCCCGGTGGTGACGGCGGCGCTGGGGCGTCTGCTGACAGGGGCAGCCATGATGGGCGTGATGATGAAGGGAGATCAGGATCTGCTGACGATCCAGATCAAATCCGGCGGCCCCATGCGGGGGATGACGGTGACGGCAGATTCCCATGGACACGTGAAGGGTTACCCGCTGACGGCGGATGTTATGCTTCCGCCCAACGCCAAAGGGAAATTGGATGTGGGCGGCGCGGTGGGGCCGGGTATCATGAATGTGATCAAGGATATGGGATTGAAAGAGCCCTATGTGGGGCAGACCATCCTGCAGACCAGCGAGATCGCGGAGGACCTGACCTATTATTTTGCCGCTTCTGAGCAGGTGCCCTCCTCCGTGGGGCTGGGCGTGCTGATGAACCGGGATAATACGGTAAAGCAGGCGGGCGGTTTTATCATCCAGCTGCTGCCGTTTACCGATGAAAAGATCATTGCGGCTCTGGAGAAAAAGATCGGCGGGCTTTCCTCCGTAACGGAGCTGCTGGAACAGGGACATACGCCGGAGAGCCTGCTGGAACAGATCCTCGGCGATTTTGGCCTGGAGTTTACAGAGCGGATTCCGGCGTCCTTTTCCTGCGGCTGCTCCAAGGAGCGGGTGGAAAAAGCCATCGTCAGTCTGGGAAAACAGGATCTGCGGGAAATGATTGCCGACGGGAAACCCATTGAGGTGAAATGTGATTTCTGTAATACTGCCTACCGTTTTTCTGTGGAGGAGCTGGAGGCAATCCTGAAACGGTAGCGCAGGAGTTCTGCGGAGGAATGCGCCGCAGATGAAACGTTCATTAGGATCGGTGCCGTCAACTAAAAGGCGGCGGAATGGAGTATGAGATGAGAAACGGATTTATCAGGGCGGCCGCCCTGCTTCCCAGGGTGAAGGTGGCGGATCCCGGATACAATAAAGAAAGAATCTGTGAGCTGATCCGCCAGGCGGCGGAACAGGGCGTAAAAATCATGGTGTTTCCGGAGCTTTGCATCACCGGATATACCTGCGGCGATCTGTTTTATCAGGAACTGCTTTTGCGGGAAGCAAAAAAGGCCCTGTTTGAGATCGCGGAAATGACCAGGGATCTGGATGCGGTTGTGTTTGTGGGGCTTCCGGTGGAACATCAGGCGAAGCTGTACAATGTGGCGGCGGCGCTTTGCGGCGGGAAAATCCTGGGACTGGTTCCCAAGACCCATATCCCCACCTATAATGAATTTTATGAACGGCGTCATTTTGCGAAGGGGATGGAAACGCCGGTGGAAGTGCGGCTGGATGAAACACATGTGGTTCCTATGGGCACGCGGCTTTTATTTTCCTGCCGCCAGATGCCGGGACTTGTGATGGGCGCGGAGATCTGCGAGGATCTGTGGGCGCCGGATCCCCCCAGCATCGGTCATGCTATGGCCGGGGCGACGGTGATCGTGAATCTTTCAGCCAGCGATGAGACGACCGGAAAGGATGTTTACCGGAAAAACCTGGTCAGCGGACAGTCGGCGCGGCTGATCTGCGGCTATATCTACTGCAGCGCCGGGGATGGGGAATCCACCCAGGATGTGGTTTACTCCGGACATAATCTGATTGCGGAAAATGGAACGGTGCTGGCGGAGTCCGCCCGTTTTGTGAATGAAAGTATTGTGACGGAGCTGGATATCCAGCGTCTCTGCGAGGAGCGCAGGAGGATGTCGACCTATGGAAGTACGCAGATCCCTTACTGCAGGGTGGAGTTTGACCTGAAGGAGACGCAGACGGAGCTGAGCCGTTTTGTGGATCCGGCGCCGTTTGTGCCGGGTAAAAAGGAAGACCGGGATAAGCGCTGTGAGGAGATTTTTATGATCCAGGCCATGGGGCTGAAAAAGCGTCTGGAGCATACCGGGAGCCGGACGGCGGTAGTCGGTATCTCCGGCGGGCTGGATTCCACACTGGCGCTGCTGGTAACGGTAAAAGCCTTTGATCTGCTGGGACTGGATCATAAGGGTATTGTTGCAGTCACCATGCCCGGGTTCGGCACCACAGACCGCACCTATGAAAATGCGGTGAGTCTGATCCGTTCTTTAGGGGCGGATTTCCGGGAGGTGGGCATTGCCGAGGCCGTGCGGATCCATTTCCGGGATATTGGCCAGGATGAGAATGTCCACGATGTTACCTATGAAAACGGCCAGGCCAGGGAGAGAACCCAGATCCTGATGGATATCGCCAACCGTCTGGGCGGCATGGTGATCGGAACCGGGGATATGTCGGAGCTGGCGCTGGGCTGGGCCACGTATAACGGTGACCATATGTCCATGTACGGCGTGAATGCGTCTGTGCCCAAGACGCTGGTGCGCCACCTGGTGCGCTGGTATGCGGATACCTGCGAAGACGCGGAACTGGAGCGGGTTCTCCTGGACGTGCTGGATACTCCGGTGAGTCCGGAGCTGCTCCCGCCGGAGGACGGAAAGATTTCCCAGAAAACAGAGGACATTGTGGGTCCTTATGAACTGCATGATTTTTATCTGTACTATGTGCTGCGGTTCGGCTGTACGCCGAAAAAGATCTACCGTCTGGCGCGGTACGCATTCGCCGGAGCCTACAGCGATGAAACCATCAAAAAATGGCTGGAAACCTTCTATCGCAGATTTTTCAGTCAGCAGTTCAAACGTTCCTGTCTGCCGGACGGGCCGAAGGTGGGAACGGTAGCCGTTTCCCCCCGGGGCGATCTGCGGATGCCGTCGGACGCCTGCGCACGGATCTGGCTGGAAGAACTGAAGGAATTACAGGAAGGATAGCCGTTATTTGGATGACACAGTGTTGAAACGGATGTTGTGAAGCTGCGGTAGCGGAGCGGACAGCGGCGCTGCGGAGAACAGGAGAAAAGAAATCATGCCAAAGGGATCGAAGGAACTTACGGACGCCAGAAGAAAAGAGATCGTGGACGCCTGCCAGGAACTGTATCAGTCTATGAGTTTTAAGGAGATTACGATCAAGGAGATCGGGAAGGTGATCTCTTTTACGCGGACGTCGATCTACAATTATTTTCAGACAAAGGAAGAGATTTTCCTTGCCCTGCTCCAGCGGGAATATGCAGCCTGGAATGAGGAACTGGATCAGGCGGCAGAGAAGACGGGAACGATGACGGTGGAGGATCTGGCAGAATTTCTGGCAGAAACACTTTCACGGCGGGAGCAGATGCTGAAGCTGGTAGCTATGAACATGTATGAGATCGAGGAAAATTCTTCCCTGGAGTGTCTGGTGGAGTTCAAAAAGGAGTACCGGAGAACGGTGGAGCTGATCGACCGGTGCCTGCGAAAGGTGCGGCCGGATCTGTCTGACAGGGAATGCTGGGAATTTAAGTACGAGTTTTTCCCCTTTGTGTATGGAATTTACCCCTATACATCTGTGACGGAAAAACAGCTGGAGGCGATGAAAGAAGCGGGTTTCACGTATGTTCCTGCGTCTGTTTCAGAAACTGTGCGCATGCTTGTGCAAAGGCTGTTGGGCTGACGCGGGCGGAGGGAATGATGATGGTCTGTGAGACAGCAGAGGCGGCGTTTGCGCTGAAGAAAAAACGTCTGTGCAGATTCGGAGAGCGGAGATGCGGACAGAAACAGGACGGGAGGAAGAAAACATGGGATATTTAGGTGAAGAGATCAAAAAGCTGGGGTTCGGACTGATGCGGCTCCCCATGAACGGGGATCGGATCGATGTGGAGCAGACGAAAAAGATGGTAGATCTGTTTATGGACGCGGGATTTACGTATTTTGATACAGCCTGGGCCTATGCCGGCAGTGAGGACGCCATCCGCCAGGCACTGGTAGAGCGGTACCCGAGAGAATCCTATCAGCTGGCAACCAAGAACGCGGCCTGGATCAACTGTAAGACCCGGGAAGAGGCCGTTGCGCAGATGGACGTCTCCCTGAAACAGACCGGGGCAGGGTATTTTGATTTTTACCTGCTGCACAATCTGGGGGAGGGACGTTCCCACTATTTCGATGACTATGATATGTGGAGCTGGATCGCGCAGATGAAGGAGGAGGGAAAGATCCGGCATATGGGATTTTCGTTCCATTCTACGCCGGAGGAGCTGGACGCGATCCTGACGGCGCATCCGGAGATGGAATTCGTACAGCTGCAGATCAATTATGCAGACTGGGAGAATCCGGCGGTGCAGTCCCGCGCCTGTTATGAGGTGGCCAGAAAGCACGGGAAACCGGTGATCATCATGGAACCGGTGAAGGGCGGTATGCTGGCAACGCCGCCGGAGTCTGTACAGAAAATGTTCAAAGAGGCGGAACCGGATCACTCGGTGGCTTCCTGGGCGGTTCGTTTTGCGGCAGATTTGGAGGGTGTGATCACAGTCCTGTCCGGCATGAGCAATGTGGAGCAGATGGAGGACAACCTTTCCTATATGAAGGAATTTCAGGGACTCTCTGACAGCCAGAGGGAAGTGATCCGGCAGGCGCAGGAGGAACTGCGGAAAATCCCGCTGATTCCCTGTACCACCTGCAACTACTGCGCGAAGGTCTGTCCGAATCAGATCGGCATTTCCGGATCCTTCACGGCCATGAATTACCTGACGCTTTACGGGAATCTGGATATGGCAAAGCATCAGCAGGAGTGGCTGGTGAATAACCATGGGCTGAAAACTGCCTCCGAATGTATCCGGTGCGGAAAATGCGAGGAGGCGTGTCCCCAGCATATCCATATCCGGGAGGAACTGGAAAAGGTGGCGAAAGCACTGGGATAAGCCGGATACCATCAGCGCGCGAAAAGATGCGCGACAGATCCGGGGGATGACCGGAAAAACAGAGAACGGAACAAAGGAACTATGAATTGGCAGATGCCGGTTTATAGTTCTTTTTTTAATGAAAAAGTACTTGATCTGTCGTAGTAATCGTGCTATAGTAATCTCAGAAATAATACTACGATAGACGTTGCAACGACAGACAAAGCTATGACAGACATTGCAACGACAGACAGGGAAATACAGGATACGGACGGTGAGAGGAAGACTGCGGCAGCCGCAGGAGTAAAAGGTGGAGCTGCGCAGAAAGGAAGATCTGCAGTCCGGGAGAGGAGGTTCACGATGAAGAAAAGAAGGTTCAGGATATGCCTGGCGCTGGCAGCTGCCGCAGGGACACTTTCGCTGGCTGGCTGCGGCGGCGATACTGCGATGGCAGATGTGCTGAGTGCGGGGATGGAGCAGGAAACCTGTGATATCAGCGGAGATTATTCGAAGATTGATATTCAGGCGGAGCTGGCGGAGGTTACGATCCAGCCGGGGCGTACGGCTTCCATGGAGGTCTGTCTGGAGCAGGGATATACGATGGAGCGGACGGTGAAGGATGATACGCTTTACCTGACGGAGCAGGAGAGGGAAACGTTCTGGAGGAAGATTTTTCATTTGAATTCCGCCGACAACGCCGTGAGGATCACATTGCCGGAACATATGGTAGAGGAGATCGCGGTATCGTCCGATATTTCTGACGTCCATATTTCCGGCCAGAAAATCCGGCGTATCTCAGTGAACGCCAATAATGGGAATGTAGAGCTGTCAGCCTGTGAGGGAGAGGACGTTCAGGTCAGAAATAAAAACGGGAATGTGAACCTGAAAGGGCTGGCCGCCAGCCTGCGGGCAGAGCTGAAAAACGGAGATCTGAAGATTCAGGACAGTTCCGGAGATTCCCTGTATGCATCCAACAAAAATGGAAGGATCGGGACTTCCGGCGCGGCGTACACGGAATTTTACGCGGAGGCCAGTAATGGGGCGATGGAATTGAAAGACGTGACATCGGACGCCATCCAGCTGTCCAATACGAACGGCCGTGTGCAGCTGGAACTGAACGGAAAACAGGCGGATTTTGATTATGATATCAACAACCACAATGGAAAAGTGATGATTGGCGGAAGTACAGTGGGGACATTCCATACAGATTTTTCGTTTTCCAACGATACAGGCAGGACGCTGACCGCTGACCTGAAAAACGGGGATCTTACAGTGACGTTCTTAGAGCAGGCGGACCGATAGAGAAGGGAGGGGACGATATGTGTATTCTGCTGGGAATTATTTTGATGCATTTTGCCGCGAAATACAGTAAAATAGACCATAATGAGACGCAGGAGAGAGAATGCGCGGTACAGTCGGATGGAATTCTGTACCATCCGGCGGTTTACGGCGAACTGGAGGAAAGGAAGGTGGGATAAATGTCTGGAATCAGCAGTGATGCGATCCGCGGATACAATGACATTATTATTTTGTATCTGCTCTGGGACAGGGAATCCTACGGTTATGAGATTGCGAAGCAGATCCGGGAGATCTCGGAGGAGAAATATATCATCAAAGAGACGACGCTGTATTCCTCGTTTACGCGGCTGGAAAAGGCCGGCCATATTGAGTCTTTTCCGGGTGTGGAGACCAATGGAAGGAAACGGACGTATTACCGGATTACAGAGGCGGGCAGGGATTATTACCGGTCAAAATGCCGGGAATGGGATCTGATCCGTGAGGTGGTGGAGAGATTTATCCGGAGGGAAGAGCCGGGGTTTCCGGCGCTGCCCGGGGATTCTGCATGACGGATGCGCGGTAAAGGAGAGATGAAGAATGGAAACGATTATCAATTATTTTGATCATATTTTTCTGGTACTGCCGCCTACTGCGGAGGTGCAGAAGGCAAAGGAAGAGCTGCTGGGAATGGCGGAGGATCGCTACCATGAGCTGAAGGAACAGGGGCGGTCAGAAAATGAGGCGGTGGGAACGGTTATCGAGGAATTTGGCAACATTGACGAGCTGGCGGCAGACCTGGGCGTGGATTTTGAAACGACGAATCTGGAAAATCAGCATTTCCTGTCACAGAAGGATGTGGAAAGCTACCTGCACACCTGTGAGCGGGCAGACCGTCAGCTGGGGCTGGGAGTATTTTTACTGTTTCTGTCTCCGGCGCTGCTGATTATCCTGGGGCTGTTAAACAGCGGGATGCGTCCGATGGTTTCTCCGGCGGTGATCGGATGTGTGGGCGTGCCGTTTCTGCTGGTATTTGTGGCAGTGGGACTGTGTCTGATCATTTTTTCCAGCTTCAGCCGCAGACCGTTCCGTTATCTGGAAAGCGAGATTTTCCGTATGGATTACAGCACGGCCGCCGGCGTAGAAGAAGAATACAGGGCGCAGCAGAATAATTTCGTTCTGTGCGTGATGATCGGTGTGGTGCTTCTGATTGTGGGAGTGATCCCGGTGATCGTGATGGGAATCTTTTACTGGACGATTCCGCTGATCGTCCGTGGGATCGCAGTGGACGCCATGATGATTCTGTACGGAATCGGCATTTTCAGCTTTATCCTGGCAGGCATGAGCCAGAAACGGTTTAAGATCCTGCGGCAGACCGAGCGGTTTTCGGTGAAGATCAAAGAACGGAAAATTCACCGGATGCAGAGACGGGAAAAAAGACGGAATAAATAAGATCCGGCAG
The DNA here is from genome assembly GCA_944380065.1 of uncultured Lachnospiraceae bacterium. GTDB lineage: Bacteria > Bacillota > Clostridia > Lachnospirales > Lachnospiraceae > Eubacterium_I. The sequence continues at coordinate 182 of CALWGM010000144.1, read as the reverse complement.
TACACAGAGGAGATGTCCCTGGAGGAGGCGGTGGATCGCGCGATCCGGGAGTGTATCCGGGAGGATGTTCTGAAGGAATTCCTTGAAAACCACAGAATGGAGGCGAGAGCGATGAGTATCTTTGAATACGATCAGGAGAAGCATATGCGCCAGGAACGGGAGGCCGCCTGGAAAGCCGGCAT
>CALWGM010000143.1 GCA_944380065.1 uncultured Lachnospiraceae bacterium | reverse complement strand
ATGTGGATGTTTGCGGACTGGCTGAAAGAATTTTATCCACAGCCGGATATCAAAAGCAATGCGTTTGACATCGAGGCTGTGCGTCTGTTTGCGTCGGACGTTGTCCTGGATCAGAATACCATGTATGTGGGCCGGCTGCGGGATCTGTTTAAAAACGGCAGTGACCATGTGATCTGTGTGCATAATAATGACATGCTTCTGCTGGACACCACGGAACTGGAAGAGGTGCTGAACTGTGTCCTGAACGCATTCGCTTTTTATACCAACTGGGACAATACCATGATGAATCTGCTGACCTCCGGCGCCATGCTGCAGGATCTGATGGATGCGTCGGCGGAGGTTTTAAAAAACCCGGCCTTTATCCTGGATTCCGGCCAGAGGCACCTGGCGCACAACCAGAATTTCGGTGTGGGTGAAGTGGATGAGATGTGGGATTATCTGCTGAAACAGGGAAGCTGTGAGATGGATTTCCTGATCCGTTTTAATCAGTTTGACCCGGAGCGCCTGGGGAGACGGGGAATTTATACCTATGAAGAGCCGGTTTTCCCGAACCGGGCATGGCATTACAATTTTCTGCTGGATGGGAATTTCCTGGGAACAGCTACCTATATTGACCTGGATCAATCGGCTACGGAGGGGATGCGGAACTGTTTTCTTCTGTTCTGCCAGTATGCAGATCAGTGGTTCCAGCTGCACATTTTAGAACAGGAATCACTGATCCTGGATGAGCAGATCCGGTCTGTGGTTTCAGATCCCCGCACGGAGAGCAGCGAATTGTGCCGCAGGCTGGAGCTTTACGGGTGGAAAGAGACGGACTCCCTGATGTTTCTGAAATTAGATGCTCCCTATCAGCCTTTTAATATCAACGCGCATCTCTGCCATGCGCTGAATGCGGACTTTTCCAATCTGTATGCGGTGACTGTTGAGCTGTCCATTTGTGTATTGTGCAATCTGACAAAAAAATCTTTTCAGGAGACGGCGGGCCGGCTGCTTCCCTGGCTGAAAAGCGGCAAATATTATGCGACAGCAGGCCGGACGTTTACAATGAAAGATTCGTTTTATCACCATTACCGATATGTGGAAAAAATTTCTGTATTTGTGGAAAAGGAACCCGGATACCTGTATGACGGGACACGGTATGTTTTTCTGTATCTTTTATCCGAAATGCAGAATACAGTGGCGGGAGAGGCGCTTCATCCGGCGCTGCAAACGCTGCGTGCCTACGACGGCAGACATCATACTGCGTTTTATGAAACCCTGCGGGTATATCTGCGGAATGAACGCAATATCGCCGATACCGCCAGAGAACTGAACCTGCACCGCAATTCCCTGCTTTACCGGCTGAAACGTCTGGAAGAGCTGGTAGAAGATGATCTGGACGATCCGCTGGTGCGGCTGCATCTGATGCTGTCCTTTGAGATCGAACATGCGGGATGATATAATAAAAACAATATGACATAGAGAACAGGGGGAACGTTTATGCTAAAGAAATATGCTGTGGCAGTCTGCCAGATGGATTCACAGAAGGATAAGCAGGAGAATCTGAGAATTGCAGGAGAGATGATCGCGGAAAATGCAGCGAAAGGCGCCAAAATCATCGCGTTTCCGGAGACCATGAACTATATGGGAAGCGGTCTGCCGCGTCAGGCGGAGCCAATTCCCGGCCCTACCACAGAATTTCTGTGCGCGGCGGCGGTGAAACATCATGTGTGGCTGGTCAGCGGCAGTTTCCCGGAACAGAATAAAAGGGATAAACCCTATAATACACTGGTGCTGATCGATCCCCGGGGAAATATCCGCTGCCGTTACCGGAAACTCCATATGTTTGATATCGAAGTGGAGAATACGCCGTCCTACCGGGAATCCGACGACAGCATGGCCGGAAATGAAATTGTCCTGGCGGATACTGAGTTGGGCCGGCTGGGCTTTGCCATCTGCTACGACCTGCGTTTCGGCGAGATGTTCCGCCTGATGGCGCTGCAGGGGGCTCAGGTGATTTTTATGCCCGCCAGCTTTACCATGAATACGGGAAAAGACCACTGGGAGACGCTGCTGCGGGCACGCGCCATTGAAAATGGGGTATATCTTGTTGCTCCGAACCAGATGGGACAGAAAAACAATATGCTTGCCTATGGGAAATCCATGGTGGTGGATCCCTGGGGGGATGTGATTGCCAGGGCCGGCGACCGGGTGGGGAGTATCTTGGCGGAGATCGATCTGGAATATCAGGAACGGGTGCGCAGACAGATCCCATCGCTGGAAAACAGACGGGGGGATGTGTATGAGGTGAGGAGTGAGAAAATCAGGATCTGCTGAAAAACCGGATACAGAGAAAATCGTTTCAGAATTTTCTCTGTATCCGGTCCAGGTATCCGGCCATAAACTCTGCCCATGAATATTGAGCCATAAAACTTCCTGTATAAGCGGTTTTTGTCCCGGTACTGTTTCCGCGTATAAAATCATAGTAATCACAGTCTGCCAGGGCCGTGTTGAGGGCAAGGCTGTTATAACTTTTATGGATGATCCGTTCCGCATGGTATTTTCTCAGGGTGTTCTGCATGGACGAGATAATTTTCTGCACATATGCCTGCTGTTTTCTGTCGTAAACCCCATCCTCAAACAAAACCGCAGCAATTTCCCGGACGGTACAGGAAGAACCATGGAGATAAACCAGGTAGGCCAGGAGTTCTTTTGAACGGCTTCTCTCAAAATGGACCAGATTGTGATCCGGGGTAAATACGTCAAAATTGCCGAAGCACTGAAAACGCAGCAGCGGCGGCTCTTTCCCTGCGGGAATCTGGTCTTCTTCCAATGCTGCGCCTGATTTTTGAGAATTTGCGCGTACTTCAGACTGCATTATCCCAGACACACTGTTTTTCCATGACGCAGTAGGTGTTCCTTTTGATTCTGGCAGAGAGGAAATCTGATAACGCAGATCAGATATTTCTGCCCGGATTTTTTCTGCCGTTACCGGTTTCATAATATATCCGCTGGCATGCATATCCATAGCGTCCCCGGTATATTCACGGAAACTGGTGACGAAAATAATATTGATCCGCGGGGACAGTGTTTTCAGTTTGCGGGCAAGTTCTACCCCGGTCATTCCCCGCATCCGGATATCCAGGAAGGCTATGTCACAGGGATACTCCCTGGCAAAGGCTAAAAGTCTGGACGGGGAAAAAAAATCATACACTTCTGCTTCCGGATATGCTTTCCGGATGGCGTCGGTCAGCATTTCCAGGGCCAGAATTTCATCATCTGCCGCCAGTATTTTCATGAGTATCCACCTCCTTTGGAATCCGTATGGTGACGGCCGTTCCCTTACCGGGAGTGCTGATGACAGCCAGAGTTCCCCGGCATAAAGCATACAGCCTTCTGCGCACATTTGAGATGCCTATATGTTCTTCTTTATCAGAAAACGGAGAGAATGTCTGGAATCCCACTCCATCATCTATGATACAAATCTCAAAATGATTTCCTGTCTCCCGGGAAGAAATGATCACTGTCCCGCCCTCGTCTTTCATACCGACGCCATGGCGGATCGCGTTTTCTGCCAGCGGCTGCAGGGAGAGAACCGGAATCTGAAAATCTGTGGCCTGAATGTCTAATTTGATCTTTAGGAACGGGCCAAATCTCATTTTTTCCAGATACAGATAATGTTTCAGGTGTTCTAATTCCCGGCGGAAGGGAATCGGTTTCTTCTCCTTCAGTGAATCCATATTTCCCCGAAGATATTCTGAAAAATTAATAATTGCTTCTTTGGCCTGCTGCGGGTCTTTTTCGCAAAGCTGTGCGATAGAAACCAGGGAATTGTGCAGGAAATGCGGCTGGATCTGGGAAAGCATGACAGCAGACTGCATTTCTGCCAGCTGCTTTTCACCGGCGATGTATTGATCCACCTGCATATGAAAAGCGAAAATCAGCAGTGTAATGGAAGAAAGCGCACAGGAAAAATGAAGCAGCCGCAGTTCTATCACATAAAACTGCAGAATAATGGCTGCCAGAGGAAAAATAATACAGCAGCATAACGGAATCATGATTTTTGTCTGCAGCGCATCACGGAACCGGATCAGTATGTAAGAATCCAGTACCAGAAATGCGAACAGGAACAGAATGGAGAGCAGATACAGGCGGCCGCGCTGGCAGCTCCGGTTATCATCAAAAAAATAGAGGATACCGGTAAACTGGGAAATGACAAGCAGCAGTATCTCACCCAGAAGAAGGAGTCTTGCTGTGATGAGAACGTTGCGTTTTCCTCTTTTTGCCGCGTCGGGGGCATGTTGTCCCACCAGGTACAGCAGAAAACAAATAAACTGAAACGACAGGATATAACTGATGATATTTCCCAGAAACGTTAATGTATACAGTATGCGATTATCAGGAAAAATCTGGAATCTGGCAATGAGGACGGAGCCGATATCGGAGCAAAGCATCACGGCAAGACAAAGGAAGACAGATAAAATATAGCGCTTTATTTTCTGGTCGATATGGAGCCCTGCGGTGACAATTGCCACAGCTAAAATGCAAAAGAGAATGCTCCAGGATTCGATTGTGATATTGATATATTGAAAACCGGACATATGGAAACTCCCTGTTGGTTAGCTCTCCCTGCATTACTGTCGGAAAATCCTGCAAAGGAACCGTGTTTTTTATTTCTGTTCTTATTATATCTGATTTTACAAAATTATCAAAAGAATTTTATAAAAATCTGAAATTCTGAAATTTGTCCCTTTTTTGTCATACTCTTATTTTTATAATGAAGAGAAATCATGGGAGATCATGTTTTACTGTATTTTTATGAATGTTGCAGAGGGGAGAATCAGCAATGGCAGAAACAGAATTGCGCAGAATGAACAGAATGGAACTGATCGAGATCATTTACGCCCTGCAGCAGGAGCAGAAGATTCTGGAAGATGAGAAAAAAACGCTGGAAGACAGACTGGAAAACTGGACCATTCAATGCGAAGAGTCCGGGACGATAGCAGAAGCGGCAGCGAAAATGAACGGCCTGTTTGAAGCAGCGCAGGCTACGGCAAACCAGTATCTGGAAGCAGTCCGGCAGGAGAGTGAAAAATCCCGGATCCGTCTGAAACAGCAGGCAGAGGAAACGAAGGAAGAGCAGGATCGGATCCTGGCAGAGGCGAAAGAAAAGGCAGAGACCATCCGCCAGGAGGCAGATAACTACCGGATTTCTGTCAGAAAGGAATGCAAAGAAATGATCGATCAGGCAGAGGAGACAATCAGGGAGAAATGGGATGCATTTGACAGGCGTGTGCAGACATATCTCAAAAACCACGAGGAATTGAACATATTTTTAGGGCGGAATATGTTTGAAAGGCATACTTATGAGTAAACAGCAGATCGAACGGATCAGGGTTCCCAGCATAGAAGAGGTGGAGGGGGAAAAGAAACGCCTGGACAAACGGGGGGAACAGCGCCATTTCCTGGCTGGCATAATTGGTACCCTGACGGTATTCGCGGCAGCTGTTGTTCTGTGTGTGACCCTGTTCTTTCCCGTCCTGCAGGTGACCGGGGACAGTATGGAGCCGGTGCTCAGAGAAGGGAACCTGATTCTGACCAGAAAAACGGATCATTTGAAAACCGGCGATATCTGCGGTTTCTACTATAATAACGAGCTGCTTTTGAAACGGGTAATCGGTGTGCCGGGCGATATGGTGGACATTGACGCAGAGGGAAATGTTTCGGTGAATGGACAGATCCTGAATGAACCATATGTATTGCAGAAAGCTTTGGGAAAGAGCGACGTATCATTTCCCCTCCTGGTTCCGGAGGACTGCTACTTTGTGATGGGAGATAACCGGGAGGTTTCGATTGACTCCCGCAGCAGTATCATTGGCTGCGTCAACCTGGAACAGATAGAAGGAAAAGTCATTTTGAAGCTATGGCCGCCGGGCCGGGTTTCATCATAAATTGTGGAAGGAGGAAAGGGCTATGAACCATATCATAAAAAAATTTGCCGAACAGCATCAGCGAAAACGGAAACTCCGCAGACGTTTTATCAGTGTATTTCTTGCGGCAGCGCTGCTGGTAACGGCAGGGGTGGTCTGGCAAATGAAAGATCCTGGGCTTTCTCTGTCCGGAAATCTGGTCTGCGGAAAAGAAGAGCATCAGCACACCGGGGAATGCTATGAAGCAATACTGACTTGCGGACAGGAGGAGTCGGAAGACCAGGTCATACCGGGACATCATCATACGGACGCCTGCTATGAGGTTCATGAAATCTGCAGCTGTGAAACAGAGGAACACGTTCACGGAGATGGATGTTATGACGCAGAAGGAAACCTGACCTGCGCGCTGCAGGAGCATATCCATACGGATGGCTGCTATACCGAAGAACGGGTTTTGGTCTGCGGGCAGGAAGAATCCGAAGATCAGGTCATATATGGGCATCATCATACGGACGCCTGTTATGAGACAAGGCTGGTCTGCGGAAAAGAGGAACATCAGCATACAGCGGACTGTATTGGGAAAGAAGAAAAACAGACGGAACAAAAGACAGAAGAGCAGGAGGCACAGGACACGCGGCAGGAGACTGTCATCGTGCAGTCCCCGGACAGCAGCGCCAGCGCCCGAAGGACAGAAAACAGCTCCGGACGCAGGATGGCAGCTGCAAATATACAGCTTCTGGCCGGCGAAACCGGAATCGATTTTACCGAATATATTACCAGTATCACCATATCCAGGCAGGAGGACGGAGCATGGGTTCCCGGAACAGAATTTGAAGT
>CALWGM010000142.1 GCA_944380065.1 uncultured Lachnospiraceae bacterium | reverse complement strand
CACGGCGGATACGGCTACATCAGAGAGTATGATGTGGAGCGTATGATGCGTGACGCAAAGATTACAGAGATCTACGAGGGAACCAGCGAGGTTCAGCGCATGGTTATCTCCGGTAGTCTGTTGAAGTAGGAGGAAGGAATCATGAAAATAATTGTTTGTGTAAAACAGGTACCCGATACAGCAGGCGGCGTTCAGTTTAATCCCGACGGAACCCTGAACAGAGCAGCCATGCTTACAATTATGAATCCGGATGACAAGGCCGGCTTAGAGGCGGCATTAAGATTAAAAGATCAGTATGGCGCAGAGGTTACGGTTATTACCATGGGACTTCCGAAAGCGACAGATGTTCTCCGCGAGGCGCTGGCAATGGGCGCTGACAAGGGCATCCTGATTACTGACCGTGTACTGGGCGGCGCTGATACATGGGCGACTTCATCCACGATCGCAGCCGGTATCCGCAAGCTGGATTATGATCTGATCATCACAGGACGTCAGGCGATCGACGGTGATACCGCGCAGGTAGGACCGCAGATTTCCGAGCATCTGGATATCCCTGTAATCTCCTATGCGCAGGATATCAAGATCGAAGGCGACTCCGTTGTTGTTCAGCGTCAGTACGATGACAGATACCATATTGTAAAGGCTCAGATGCCCTGTCTGATTACATGCCTTTCCGAGTTAAATGATCCCAGATATATGACTCCCGGCGGCATTTTCGATGCCTGCGAGGCTGAGATCACCACATGGGGACGGGCAGACCTGGTTGGCCTGGATGACTCTAACATCGGTCTGAATGGTTCTCCCACAAAGATTGCCAAAGCATCTGACAAGGTACGCAAGGGTGCAGGCGAGAAAGTAACACTGGATACAGAAGAAGCTGTTTCTTACCTGATCGGCAAGATGACAGAAAAGCATGTATGCGGACTGTAAGAGAAAGGAGATTTATCAGACATGGCAGCAATGGAACAATCCTTAATTGAGCAGTACAAAGATGTATATGTATTTGCTCAGCAGGTAGATAATGAAATCAGCCCGATTGCTTTTGAGCTGTTGGGTAAGGCAAAAGACCTCGCCAATGACCTGGGTGAGAAAGTAGTGGCAGTCCTGATTGGTTACAATGTGAAAGGGCTGGCAGATCAACTGGCTGTTTACGGCGCTGACAAAGTAATCGTAGTCGATGACAAGGAATTGGAAGTATACCGTACAGAGCCTTATACACATGCTCTGGCATCTGTGATCAACGAGTTCAAGCCGGAGATCATGCTGGTAGGCGCTACTGCCATCGGACGTGACCTCGGCCCCCGCGTATCTGCGCGTGTGGAGACCGGACTGACTGCAGACTGTACATCCCTGGATATCGGTGATTTCCCGCTGAATCCGATCCCGGGCAAAGAGCAGAAGCATAACCAGCTTCTTATGACCCGTCCCGCATTCGGCGGAAACACGATCGCAACCATCGCCTGCCCGGACAACCGTCCGCAGATGGCGACTGTTCGTCCCGGCGTTATGCAGAAGATCGATCCCATCGAGGGAGCAAAGGCAGAGGTTATTGAGTACAATCCCGGCTTTACCCCCAACAACAAGTATGTTGAGATTCTTGAGATTGTAAAAGACCTCAGTGATGTTGTTGACATTCAGGATGCAAAGATTCTGGTATCCGGCGGCCGTGGAGTTGGCTCTCCGGAGAACTTCAAGCTTCTGGAAGATCTGGCAGCGGCAGTGGGCGGAACCGTGTCCTGTTCCCGTGCAGTTGTAGATGCCGGCTGGAAGCCCAAGGATCTGCAGGTTGGACAGACCGGCAAGACTGTTCGTCCGAACGTATATTTTGCCATCGGTATTTCCGGAGCGATCCAGCATGTGGCTGGTATGGAAGAATCTGACGTGATCATCGCCATCAACAAGGATGAGGATGCACCGATCTTTGACGTGGCTGATTACGGCATCGTAGGCGACCTGAACAAGATCGTTCCTCTTCTGACAGAGGAGATCAAAAAGGCAGTTGCCAATAAATAAGCTTTTCTGACTTTTTGAAATATGAACCGGAGTCCCCGTCCGGCAGGTGCGAGCCTGTCCGGGCGGGGATTTCCATATGGCAATGGATTTGCGAAGCTTACTGTGAACGGAGTGAACAGTAATGCAGCCGCAGGGTGAGATGAAAAAGTTTATAGAAATATAATGGAATCTGAGCCCCACAGATGGTATAATAGGGGCGATTATACAAAAGCAATTGGAGCGAATGAAGATGGCAGAAAATAAATGGGATCATTTTGGGGAGCAGATTAAAAATACTGTGGATCAGGCAATCCGTGAGGGTGATTTTTCCAACCTGAGCCGTTCTGTCGGGGACATTATCAATAATACGGTGGATTCGGTGAAGGAATCCGTAAAAAATACCCGTCCGAAGCAGGCTCAGGGACCATATCCCCTGAAGCAGCCGTATCAGGAAGCGGCGGCCCGGAGGCGTCCGGGGCCACAGGCAAATACAGCGCCTGTACTGTATCAGCGGATGCCCCAGGGGCGGGTGGCCGGGATCCTGCTGGCGGTGGCCGGATATGCCGGAATGGTGATTTTCGGGATTGTTCTGCTGGCGTTCTTTATTTTCGGCACGCTGACCGGCTTTGTCCCGACGGCTGTTCTAATTGTGTTCGGTATCCTGACTGTTTTTTGCCTGGGGCTTGGGATTGGCGGCAGCCGGAAGCTGGGCTTTATCAGCCGTTTCCGGGGATATGTCCGGATGATCGGCAGTCAGCTTTATGTTCCGCTGCAGCTGCTGGCGGAAAAGTCCGGGAAGTCCGTGCGATATGTTACGGAGGATCTGAAAAAGATGATTGACAGCCGCCTGTTCCTGGAAGCGCATATTGATGAAGAGAACCGCTGTCTGATCCTTTCTGAGCAGGCATACCGCGATTATGTTGCGGCCAGGACAGAGTATCAGGAGCGCCAGCTGGCAGTAGCCCGGGCGCAGAGGGAAAAGGAACAGCTGCCGGATGACTGTCAGAAGCTGCTGGAGGAAGGGGAGGCCTATATCCGTCATATCCACTGGTGCAATGATCAGATACCGGGAGCTGAGATTTCGGCGAAGCTGGATCAGATGGAGCAGGTGATCACCCGCATTTTTGCAGTGGTACGGGAACACCCGGAGGTGGCTCCGGAGTTGGAGAAGCTGATGGGCTATTACCTTCCCACCACGAGAAAGCTTTTAGATACCTACCGCGAGCTGGATCGTCAGCCGGTGGCAGGCGAGAATATTTCTTCCACCAAGCGGGAAATCGAATCCACCATTGACACCCTGAATGTGGCCTTTGAGAAGTTTTTGGACGGGCTGTATGAGGACAAGGCCTGGGATATCTCCTCGGATATTTCTGTGCTGAACACGGTTCTGGCGCAGGATGGCCTGAAGGAAGATGTGTGGAACCGCAAATAACGTTACCGATCGTTCCCCTGTGCCGGAAGCCGCGGGACGCGGCGGGGCAGATATACAGGAATGATATAAATAGAGAACAGATCCTGCCAGAGCAGGACGAAAAAGGGGGTTGCCATGAGCGACGAATTAAAAGATTTTGCTACAACACCGACACTGACCTTTGATGTGACGCCGCAGACAGAGAATGCGTCTCCGGCGGCATCCGCAGGAACGGATCTTTCCGAAAAGGCGCAGGATCCGGCTTTTTCCGAAAATAACCTGACTCCGGAGGAATTGCAGATGGTGGAGAATTTTTCCCATCAGATTGATATCAGCAATTCCCAGGCGATCCTGCAGTATGGCGTCGGGACACAGAAAAAAATGGCGGATTTTTCGGAAACGGCCTTAAAAAATGTCCGAACGAAGGATATGGGCGAGGTGGGGGAGATGCTGTCTTCCCTGGTGACGGAGCTGAAGAGCTTTGATGTGGATGAAAACGAAAAGGGGTTCCGGGGATTTTTCAAACGGTCTGCCAATAAGGCAACGGCATTGAAGACCAAATATGCCAAGGCGGAGGTCAATGTCAACCAGGTCTGCGCTTCCCTGGAAGGACACCAGCAGCTGCTTTTGAAGGATATTGCGCTGCTAGACAAGATGTATGAGGTCAATCTGACGTATTTCAAGGAATTATCCATGTATATCCTGGCCGGGAAGAAGAAACTGCAGGAAGTCCGCGAGGGAGAGCTGAAGGCGGCGATCCAGCGGGCGCAGCAGTCGAAGCTCCCGGAGGACGCCCAGGCAGCCAAGGATCTGGAGAACAAGTGCGAGCGTTTTGAGAAGAAGATCCATGACTTAGAGCTGACCCGGGTGATCTCCATCCAGACTGCGCCCCAGATCCGCCTGGTGCAGAACAATGATACGCTGATGGCGGAGAAGATCCAGTCCACAATCGTCAATACGATCCCGCTCTGGAAGAGCCAGATGGTGCTGGCCCTCGGCATTGAGCACTCCAACCAGGCGGCGAAGGTGCAGCGGGAAGTGACGGATATGACCAATGAGCTGCTCCGCAAAAACGCGGATGTTTTAAAGACCGCTACCATTGAGACCGCCAAGGAGTCGGAGCGCGGCATTGTGGATATCGAAACGCTGAAGCATACCAACGAGACTCTGATTTCCACCTTTGATGAGGTGATGCGGATCCAGAGTGAAGGGCGTGAGAAACGCCAGGCGGCGGAAGTTGAAATGCGGCGGATCGAGGGGGAACTGCGGGAGAAGCTGCTGCAGATCAATACAAAATAACCATACAGGCACGGCGTCTCTGCCATTTTTGGCGGATGCCGCGCCTTTTTCTTTTGGTTTCTTTTTTGCGGCGGGACGTTTTTCTTCCCCATCTTTTCGAATCGTGTGTTATACTAAAAACAGATACCGGGAGAGGAAGCGTCCGGTGAGAAAGGAACGATGTGCTATGTACCAGGAAATTGCAAAACTGATCATGTATGGAGATATCGATGAGACGTCGATTCTCTATCAGCTGGGAGAGATCTTTCGGGATTTTGAAAGCGGGAAAGAGAGTAAGGCAGTGCTGACCAGGCGGGTCTATACCCAGATCAAGCGTCTTTTAACGCTGGCGACAGATTTTGGTTTTGATGAGAATCTGTGGCACAATTACCTGGCTTATTTTCTGATTACGAATGAAAATCCGTTTTCCATTACCTGTGAGAAGACCGGGGCCAGTGACGGCAGCGTCAATCATTTTGCGCGCAACGATTTTGCCGCGGTGAAGGCTCTGTTTGACTATGATTTTTCCAGAATCGAGTCGGAGCTGGGGATCGACTGTTTTTCCAGGATTTCAGATTATAAGGCGATTGCCAAGAAAGAACTGATGTATAATAAGAATGTCAGTGAAAAAGTGCAGGCGCTGAGCCGCAGGCTGGAGGAGGCGCGGGACGCAGATGGATTCTTTGATGCGGTGACCGGATTTTATAAGGATTACGGCGTGGGGATGTTCGGACTGAACAAGGCGTTCCGGATTACCAATAACGCGGCCGGGGAATTAATTTTCCTGCCCATCAACAATATGGATCGGGTGATGCTGGATGACCTGGTAGGTTACGAGATCCAGAAAAAGAAGTTGGTGGATAATACCAGGGCTTTTGTGGAGGGCAAGAAAGCGAACAATGTACTGCTGTTCGGTGACAGCGGGACCGGGAAATCCACCAGCATCAAGGCGATTGTCAATGAGTTTTACAAAGACGGGCTGCGGATGATCGAGATCTACAAGCATCAGTTCCAGGATCTTTCCAATGTGATCGCGGCGGTCAAAAACCGGAATTACAGATTTATTATTTATATGGATGACCTGTCTTTTGAAGAGTTTGAAGTGGAATACAAATTCCTCAAGGCTGTGATCGAGGGCGGCGTGGAGACAAAGCCGGATAATGTGCTGATTTACGCCACTTCCAACCGCCGCCATCTGATTAAGGAAACCTGGAGCGACAGGAACGATATGGAGCACGACAACGGTATGCACCGGTCAGATACCATGCAGGAGAAGCTGTCGCTGGTGAACCGGTTCGGCGTGACCATCAACTACTCCAGACCCAGCCAGAAAGAATATTTTGAGATTGTGATCCAGCTGGCGCGCCGGGCGGGGATTGACCTGTCTGACGAGGAGCTGAAAGCAGAAGCGAATAAATGGGAGCTGGCCCACGGCGGTATTTCCGGAAGGACTGCCCAGCAGTTTGTATATTATCTGGAAGGGATGCAGCCGTAGGCGCCCTGTTTTAGAAATGTGAGAAGAGGGGGTATTTTATGCGTATTGAATTTATCGGGGCTGCCCATGAGGTGACCGGCAGCTGTCATTATCTGGAGATCGGGGAAAAGCATATCTTAGTGGACTGCGGCATGGAGCAGGGAGCGGATATCTATGAAAACCAGGATATCCCGGTGAACGCCGCCACCATTGACTATGTGTTTGTAACGCACGCACACATTGACCATTCGGGGCTTTTGCCGCTGCTCTTTGCGCGGGGGTTCCGCGGCCAGATCTATGCCACCAACGCCACGACACAGCTGTGCAACATTATGCTGAAGGACAGCGCGCATATCCAGGAGTCGGAGGCTGAGTGGAAGAACCGGAAGGCGCGCCGGGCGGGCAAGGCGGAAGTGATCCCCATGTATTCGGTGGAGGATGCGGAAAAGGTGCTGAATTATTTTGTGCCATGCCCGTATGATGAGCGGATTGATGTCTGCGGGGAAGTATCTGTCTGCTTCCGGGATGCGGGACATCTGCTGGGCTCTTCTTTCATAGAGATGTGGGTCAGCGAAGGGGAGGAGAGCTGCAAGCTGATTTTCTCCGGAGATCTGGGGAACGGAAACCGGGCGCTGATCCGGGATCCGGAAAAACCGGTTTCCGCGGATTACCTGATCATAGAGTCTACCTATGGGGACAGGGAGCATGATGTCCCGCCGGATTATGCGGCTGAACTGGCGCAGGTGCTGGCGCAGACCTTTTCCAGAGGCGGGAATGTGGTGATCCCGGCGTTTTCCGTGGGACGTACCCAGGAAATGCTCTATTATCTGCGTCAGATCAAGCAGAACCGGATGCTGCCGTCCTTCCAGAATTTTGAAGTCTATGTGGACAGTCCGCTGGCAGTGGAGGCCACCAGTATTTTCAACGCCAATGTGTCGGAGTGTTTCCGCGAGGAGGATCTGGAGATGATCAGAAGCGGGGTCAACCCCATCCAGTTTCCGGGGCTGAGAAAGACGGTGACCAGCGACGAATCCCGGGCGATTAATTTTGACCCCAACCCGAAGGTCATCATTTCCGCCTCCGGTATGTGCGAGGCGGGACGGATCCGCCATCACCTGAAGCATAACCTGTGGAGGCCGGAATGCACCGTTATCTTTGTGGGGTATCAGGTGCCGGGGACCCTGGGGCATACGCTGTTAAACGGCGCTTCTGAGGTGAAGCTGTTCGGTGAGGAGATCCAGGTGCGGGCGCAGATTCTGAATCTGCCGGGGATCAGCGGCCATGCAGACCGGGAGCATCTGACGGCCTGGGTGCAGAGCATGGAGAAGCTGCCCAGACGGATTTTTGTCGTCCACGGGGAAGACGCAGTGACAGACGGGTTTGCGGCTCATCTGACAGAGGTAACCGGCGTGGAGGCGACGGCTCCCTACAGCGGCGATATCTATGACCTGCTCCGGAATGCCTGCGTAGTTTACGGAAGCCGGAAACGTGTGGAAAAGAAGGCGAAGAAGCGGGCCCGCTCCGCCGTCTTCGACCGGCTGCTGGCAGCCGGGGAGCGTCTGCTGGCTGTGATCCACAAAAACAGAGAGGGAGCCAACAAAGACCTGGCAAAATTTGCGGATCAGATCAATGCCCTCTGCGAAAAATGGGATCGATAGAGAAGAATCAGAAAAATATTTCTGAATTTTTGTTTAAATTGCTGTTTTTTTCCTTGATTAACTGGAAAAATTGCATTAGAATGTTTTTGTAAGATTGTTTGATTTGCCGGGGATACGTTTGCCTGTCCCCCGGCGCAGGAGAAGGGAAGCAAACGTTTGGGTGTATTGGAATCGAGTTTTGAAAGGGGTGGTAACGTTGAACATAGGGCTGATTGCACATGAGTCAAAGAAAAAGCTGATGCAGAATTTCTGTATCGCGTATCGGGGGATACTGGCGAAGAATACTTTGTATGCAACTGGCACGACAGGCAGGCTGATCGAAGAGGTCACCAATCTTTCCGTGAAGAAGTATCTGCCTGGATATCTGGGCGGCGTGGAGCAGATGAAGGCGGATATCGAGAGCAATCTCATCGATCTGGTGATCTATCTGAACGACCCGCTGTCCGGGAATCAGCGGGACGTTAAGATCAACAGTGTCCTGCAGCAGTGCGATGTGCACAATATTCCGCTGGCGACCAATCTGGCGACGGCGGAGCTTCTGATCCTGGCTCTGGACAGAGGCGACCTGGACTGGCGCGAAATGTACAAATAGGCCGGCCAGGCAGGAGGGGACGGATGGTAACAGTTCAGCCGGAGCTTTGTACCTGCGGTAAGCTGGACTGTTACTTTTTTTCTCAGTGGCATTTGCGTTTTGCAGATGCCTTTTTTTGACCCTGCATAGAAACTTAATGTTGAGTCACAGAATCTTTAACAAAATTTAAAGACTGTTAACTGTGATATGTGTTATCTTATTTAAAACACAATTTTGTGGTTGACAGTACTGACAGAACAGATAAAATGCCAAGAGGACAAAAGAGCGTATAAGGTACAGGAGCAGAGCATGAAAAATAAAAAGAGGTACAGGGAAGATTTATGCAGGATGAGACGGAGCATCGTGGTTTCACTGATCGGTGTGGGCGTGATGATATTTTTCTGCGTGTTTGCAGTGCAGATATGGCCCAGGATCAGCGGGAAGCCGCAGATCACCATCAACGGCCTTTCCGACATGACGGTTGCGGCCGGCGCGGATTTTGTGGACGAGGGGGCGCATGCCGACATTCTTGGGGAAAATGTGGATGACCGGATTTATGTGACGGGCGAGGTGGATACGTCGGTACCCGGCACGTATGAGATTTCCTATAATGTAGACGGCCGCTGGCAGACGTATTCCGCGGTCAGAACCGTGACGGTGAAGGATGAGACAGCGCCGGAGATCACGCTGAACGGGGAGGAGAACGTGACCGTAGACCGGATCGAAGATTACCAGGAACCGGGGGCTTCTGCCTGTGATAATTGTGACGGCGATCTTACCGCCGGGCTGACCGAGGAGATGGAACAGGTCAACGCTTATACCTACCAGGTGACCTACCGGGCAGAGGACGCGGCCGGGAATGTGGGGACGGCGGTCCGCCAGGTGGTGATCCGCGATACCGTCCCGCCGGAGATTTCCCTTTCCGGAGAAGCGTCTGTTTCTATCAAAGAGAGGGAAAAGTTTGAGGATCCGGGAGCCACGGCGCAGGATGACCGGGACGGCGACCTGACCAGCCAGATCGAGCGGAGCGGATATATTGATATCTACCGGCCGGGGACATATACCGTTGTGTACACGGTGTCCGACGCGGGCGGCAACCAGGCGCAGGTGCAGCGCCAGGTTACCGTGGAGCAGGTGTACAGCAATCCGGCCAACTCGGTTTATCTGACCTTTGACGACGGCCCCAGCGCGGATGTGACGCCCCAGATTCTGGATACTCTGGCAAAAAACAATGTGAAGGCGACGTTTTTTATCTGTGATTACGACGACTCCAAAATTCCGCTCCTGAAGCGGATGATCGCGGAAGGGCATACCATCGGGATCCATGGATATTCCCACGATTATAAAACGATCTACGCGTCTCCGGATGCTTTCATGGATAATGTCTATAAACTGAGGGACAAACTGAAGGAGGATACCGGGTACGAGGCATTCTGCATGCGGTTCCCGGGAGGCAGCAGCAATACGGTCAGCGCGAAATATTGTCCGGGGATCATGACAAATCTCGTGCAAAAGCTGACAGATGATGGTATGATGTATGTGGACTGGAATGTTTCTTCGGGAGACGCATCCGGCAAACGTCTTACGCCCGCCCAGATTGCGGCCAATGTACGCGGCGGTCTGAAGCACGGCAGGGGCAATATCGTACTGATGCATGATACTTCTGCCAAAAAGACCACAGCGGATGCCGTGCAGAGCATGATCGACGGTGCAAAGGCTGACGGATATGCGTTTTATCCGATCACTGCGGATACGGTTCCGGTCCATCAGGGCATACGGAACTGAGAACAGCCGGAATCTGCTGTTTTCAGAATCGGACAGCCGTATGCGGTTCACAGGAGTTTTATGAAAAAGTTGCTGATTTATCTGAAGGATTACCGAAAGGAGACAATCCTGGCGCCGCTGTTTAAGATGCTGGAAGCCACACTGGAACTGTTTGTTCCGCTGGTGGTGGCCGCGATCATTGACGTGGGCATTGCGGGACATGACGCTTCCTGCATTCTGAGGATGACGCTGGTGCTGATCCTGCTGGGGGCGGTGGGGCTGGCATTTTCCGTCACTGCCCAGTATTTTTCCGCAAAAGCGGCGGCAGGGTTTGTGAAAAAACTGAGACATGTGCTGTTTGCGCATATACAAAGGCTGTCCTACGGGGAATTGGATACGCAGGGGACGTCGACACTGATTACCCGTATGACCAGCGATATGAACCAGGTGCAGTCAGGTGTAAACCTGACGCTGCGCCTGCTTTTGCGTTCTCCGTTTGTGGTGATCGGCGCCATGGTAATGGCCTTTACCGTGGATCCGAAATCGGCGGTGGTTTTTGCCGTAGATATTCCGGCGCTGGCCGTCGTGGTTTTCGGTATTATGATTGCCAGTATCCCCCTGTACCGTAAGGTACAGAACCGCCTGGCCAGCGTGCTGGGGATGACCCGGGAGAATCTCACCGGCGTCCGCGTGCTGCGTGCCTTCTGCAAGGAGGAGGAGCAGGCGGAGCAGTTCCGCCAGCGGAACCAGGCGCTGACGGATACGCAGAAATTTGTGGGAAAGATTTCCGCGCTGCTAAACCCGGTGACCTATGTGATTGTAAACGGGGCGATCATCGCGCTGATCTGGACCGGGGCGATCCGGGTGGATATGGGGATCCTGACCCAGGGAGCCGTGGTGGCGCTGTACAATTATATGGCGCAGATCCTTACAGAACTGATTAAGCTGGCGAATCTGATTATTAATATTACGAAATCCATCGCCTGCGGCAACCGGATCCAGTCTGTGCTGGAGGTGGAGCCTTCCGTGACCGATTCCGGGACGGAGACGGCAGGGGAGAAGGGTGCGCCGCGGGGCGAAACAGAAGCCGGGGAGACAGGAACCATTGGCCGCAGGGAGAAACCGGGTTCGGGAACTGTCTGTGTGGAATTTCAGGATGCCTGCCTGCGTTATCCCCAGGCTTCGGATGAGGCCCTGACAGGGATTTCTTTTACCGCGTCTGCCGGGGAGACGATCGGGGTGATCGGCGGCACCGGATCCGGCAAGACTTCCCTCGTGAATCTGATCCCGCGTTTTTATGACTGCAGCCGCGGCCGGGTGCTGGTGGACGGGCGGGACGTCCGGGAATATCCGCTGGGAGAGCTGCGGGGAAAAATCGGCGTTGTTCCGCAGAAAGCGGTGCTGTTTGCGGGGACGATCCGCCAGAACCTGCAGTGGGGAAAGAAGGACGCTGAAGAGGAGGAAATGCTGCGCGCGCTCCGGCTGGCGCAGGCGGAAGACATCATAGAGAAGAAGCAGGACGGGCTGGACAGTCATGTGGAGCAGGGAGGCCGGAATTTTTCCGGCGGGCAGCGCCAGCGGCTGACGATTGCCAGGGCGCTGGTCAGACGGCCGGAGATCCTGATCTTGGACGACAGTTCCTCTGCCCTTGATTTCGCCACGGACGCGGCGCTCCGGAAAGCCATCGCGTCGCTGGAGCCCAGGCCGACGCTGTTTATCGTATCCCAGAGGACGTCCTCTATCCGCCATGCGGACCGGATCCTGGTGCTGGATGACGGGCAGGCGGTGGGAATCGGCACGCATGAGGAGCTGCTGCAGTCCTGTGAAGTATACCGGGAGATTTACCGTTCCCAGTTCCATGGGGCGGAGGAAGAAAAGGGGGTGGCTGCGGAATGAAAAAGGAAAACTGGCAGACAGGCACCCTGAAAAAGGTACTGCGCTATATCAGCGCCTACCGTTTCTGGATGGCTTTTTCCATTCTGCTTGCGGTTGTGACAGTCATCCTGACGCTCTATATCCCGATCCTGGTGGGGCGGGCCGTAGACCATATTGTTGCGAAGGGGCTGGTGGATTTCGGAGGCGTTCTGTCGGTTCTGATCCAGATCGGCGTGACCGCCGTAGTGACAGCCGTGCTGCAGTGGATTATGAATACCATCAATAATAAAGTGACTTACCAGGTGGTGCGGGATGTGAGAAACCGGGCGTTTGAGAAGATCCAGATCCTGCCGCTGAAGTTTTTGGATGAGCATGCCTATGGCGGTATTGTCAGCCGGGTGATCGCGGATGTGGACCAGTTCGCGGACGGCCTGCTGATGGGATTTACCCAGCTGTTTACCGGCGTGGTGACGATCCTGATCACGCTGATCTTCATGCTCACCATCCATCCGCTGATTGCGCTGGTGGTGGTGGCGCTGACGCCGCTGTCGCTTCTGGTAGCCCGTTTTATCGCAAAACGTACCTATGCCATGTTCCGGCTGCAGTCGGAGACCCGGGCGGAGCAGACGGCTCTGATCGACGAGATGGTTGGAAACCAGAAGGTGGTGCAGGCCTTTTCCTATGAGGAGGAGGCGATGGAGCGGTTTGATGAAATCAATGAGCGGCTGGAAAAATGTTCCCTGCGCGCCACATTTTTCTCTTCCCTGACGAATCCCTGTACCCGTTTTGTCAACAGCGTGGTCTATGCGGGGGTGGCGCTGACCGGGGCGCTGGCGGTGCTTTCCGGCGGAATGACCGTGGGCGGGCTCACCAGCTTCCTGAGCTATGCGAACCAGTATACGAAGCCGTTCAATGAAATTTCCGGCGTGATCACAGAGCTGCAGAACGCGTTGGCCTGCGCGGCGCGGATTTTTGAACTGATTGAGGAGGAACCGCAGGTTCCCGAGGCTCCATACGCGAAGAAACTGGAGCAGCCCCGCGGGGCAGTGAAGTTAGATGGGGTGGATTTTTCCTATGATCCGGCCCAGAGGCTGATTGAAAATCTGAATCTGGACGTGAAGCCCGGGCAGAGGATCGCCATTGTGGGGCCTACCGGGTGCGGGAAGACAACGCTGATCAACCTGCTGATGCGGTTTTATGATGTGGATGCGGGCAGTATTTCCGTGGAAGGAACCGATATCCGGCAGCTGACCAGAAAGAGCTTGCGCTCCAACTATGGAATGGTGCTGCAGGAGACCTGGCTGATGGCCGGGACGATCCGGGATAATATCAAAATGGGCAGGCCGGAGGCGACGGACGAGGAGATGATCGCTGTGGCGAAGGCTTCCTATGCCCATGGGTTTATCCGGCGTCTGCCGGAGGGATATGATACGGTGATCGGGGAAGACGGCGGCAGTCTCTCCCAGGGGCAGAAGCAGCTCCTTTCCATTGCCAGGGTCATGCTCTGCCATCCGGCTATGCTGATCCTGGACGAGGCGACTTCCTCGATTGATACCAGGACAGAAATCCGTATCCAGGATGCCTTCGCAAAGCTGATGGAAGGCAGGACCAGCTTTATTGTGGCGCACCGGCTGTCTACGATCCAGAATGCGGACCGGATCTTAGTGATGCGGGACGGAAAAATCTTAGAGCAGGGTACCCACGGGGAACTGCTGGGACAGAAAGGTTTTTATTATGAGCTCTATCAGAGCCAGTTTGAAGGATAAACAGGTACACGGACAGTCCGGTCAGAAACCGGACGGTGTCCAGACAGGAGGATAAAAAGGATGGGATTATTTGACAAATTCAGAGAGCTGACGGTAAATGAAGGGCTGAACCGGGCGAGGATGGAGCCAAATGCCGTATTGCTGGATGTCCGTACAAAAGAGGAATTTAAGAAAGGTCATGTATCCGGGGCAGTGAATATCCCCATGGACCGGCTGGAGCAGATCAAAAACAGGATCCGTTCTGCCGATACGACGCTTTATGTGGTGGGGGATTATAACCACCAGCCCAGGAAAGCGGTGAAGGAACTGAAAAAGCTGGGCTACACTCATGCAGTTCCCAGCGGCACGATGGAAGAGCATCACGGGATCCTGAAAAAATAGAAGCAGGAATAAAAACAGGCTGAAGCAGGCACAGTATAAAGAGCTGTATCTGCTTCAGCCTTTTTTTGCAGATGCAGCCGCAGGATTTCCCGCGGTCAGCAGACAGATGGAAAAAGTAATGAGGATCCGGAAATGAAGTAACAGGATGGTAATTGTAAAAACAGACAGAAAACAGGAAAAAGAAGAAAAATATTTGTCAATTCTGATAAATTGTATTAGAATAAATACAAAGCACTTGCGCTGATCGGGTAAAGTGTGATAAAGTCGGATTGTATTTTTTTTTGCACACTAAAGTAAAGAAAAGGAGGAGTTATTTTGCTAACTGACACAATGAACCAGGTCAAGGCGGCAGAACAGCAGGCGGCAGAACTTTTGCAGGAAGTCAGAGCCCATGCCGCGGCGATTGTAGAAGACGCAAAAGCACAGGCTGCGCAGATAACGGAAGACGCCAGGAAACAGGCCGAAGCAGATGCGAAAGCCGCCCTTGCCGGGGCTCGCCAGGAGGGGGAGGCACAGAAAGAACAATTTGCTTCCAAAGTCCGCGAAGAGTTAGATGTGTCCATGGGGCAGGCGCTTGGGCGGACAGACGCCGTTGTCAGCGAGATCCTGGCGGAACTGGTGTAAGGAAACATAAAAAGAAAAGGAGGAAGTTTCAATGGCAGTATTGCAGATGCAGAGAATGAATCTGGTTGCCATGAAGCAGAACCGGAAGGCGATCCTGGAACGTCTTCAGGAGCTGGGAGCCCTGGAGATTGACGTTCCGATGGAGGAAACGGAAGGGATCATGCGGGAAGATACCTCCGGGCAGAAAGCAGAGTTTGAGAAACAGGCATCCCTGGCAGATCAGGCGCTTGAAATCCTGGACAAATATGCGCCGGAGAAAACATCTCTTTTCGCAGCACTGGCAGGAAAGCCCCTGGTCGGCCGTGAGCTCTATGAGGACGCGGCGCAAAACTGCGCGTCCTATCTGGAGAAGGCGGAGATGATTGTCCACTGGGAAAAGGAAATCACAGAAGCGCGGGCCGGGATCCTGAAGCTGGAAAATCAGCAGGAGATGCTGGATCCCTGGAAGAAGCTGGATATTCCCATGAACACAGAGGGAACCGGCCAGACGGTATTGTTTCTGGGAACCATCGGGGAGGCTGTGACGGCGGAAACGGTGCTGGGGGCGCTGAAATCCCAGGAGCCGTCGGTGGAAGCGGCGGATGTGGAGATTTTGGAGTCCGGAAAGGACGGCACCTGGCTGACGGTCCTTTGCCTGAAGCAGGATGCAAAAGCCGCGGAAGACGCCCTCCGGGGGATCGGGTTTGCCAGACCGTCTTATCTGGTGGACGACGTTCCGGTGCGGGCGCAGGAGGCGATGGACCGGCAGATCGACGCGCTGCAGGAGGACATCCGGCTGCACAGCGAACGGATTGCTTCCCTGTCCGGATACCGGCAGAAGTTCCAGATGGTATCCGATTATTGCCGGCTGCGGGCGGAAAAGTATGAAGCTCTGGGAGCGCTTCCACAGACGGCCAATACCTTTGCGGTGAGCGGTTATATCCCGCAGTACCGGGCCAGGGAGGTGGCCGGGGAGCTGGAAGAGCGCTTCGGGGCGGCAGTGGAGCTGGAGGACATCGGCGAGAAAGAGGAAGCGCCGGTGCTTCTGAAAAACAACCGGTTTTCTGATTCGGTGGAGGGGATTTTGAGTTCCTACGGACTCCCCAGCAAAGGAGAGATCGATCCTACCTTTTTCATGTCCATCTTTTACGTATTTTTGTTTGGCATGATGCTCTCCGACGCCGCATACGGTGCGATCATTGCGATCGGCTGCGGGGTGGCGCTTTTAAAATTCCCGCGGATGGAAGAGGGCCTGAGGAAAACGCTGAAATTGTTTTTCTGGTGCGGGATTTCCACCGTGTTCTGGGGAATCATGTTCGGAAGCTATTTTGGCGATCTGATCAATGTGGTATCCCGCAACTGGATGGGACACGAGGTGACGGTCCCGGCTGTGTGGTTCGCGCCGCTGGATGATCCCATGAGGCTTTTAATCTATTCCCTGCTGTTTGGTATCATCCACATGTTTATCGGACTGGGGCTGAAGGGATATATGTTATTAAAAGACAGAGACTTTGTGAGCTTTGTCAGCGACGTATTATCCTGGTTCCTGCTGCTGGTGGGTCTGATCCTGATCCTGCTGCCCAGTTCCATTTTTGAATCCATCTCGGGAATGACCTTTGTTTTCCCGGAGGCGCTGAACAAAGCGGCCATCGGCATGGCGGCCGTGGGCGCGGTGATCATCCTGGTCATGAGCGGCAGGCGGAAAAAGAAAAAAATCGGTATGCGGCTGGCCATTGGCCTGTACGACCTGTACGGGATTACCAGCTGGCTGTCGGACCTTCTGTCCTACTCGAGGCTGCTGGCCCTGGGGCTGGCTACCGGCGTAATCGCCCAGGTAATCAATCAGATGGGTTCCATGTTCGGCACCGGCGTGCTGGGAACCATTATCTTTATTGTGGTGTTCTTAGTGGGAACAGTCCTCAACCTGGCGATCAACCTGCTGGGGGCATATGTGCATTCCAACCGTCTGGAATTTGTAGAGTTTTTCAACAAGTTCTATGATGGAGGCGGAAAGCCGTTCCAGCCGTTTCAGGCGGTCACAAAATATGTGGAATTTGCGAAAAGCAGATAAAATTGAATACAGTATATTCTTTTTAAGGAGGAAATTAAAATGAATTTAGGCGTAGTTTTTGCATTACTGGGCGCTGCGGTAGCAGTTCTTTTTTCCGGATGTGGTTCCGCGATCGGCGTAGGTATCGCCGGACAGGCGGCTTCCGGGGTTGTTACAGAGGATCCGGGAAAGTTTGCGAAGGTTCTGATCATGCAGCTGCTTCCCGGTACACAGGGTATCTACGGCCTGCTGGTTGGATTTATCGTTCTGTCAAAGTTCGGGCTTTTAGGCGGCGGGGCGCCGGAGATCGCGTTTTCCACCGGCCTGTGCGCGCTGGCGGCATGTCTGCCGGTAGGTATTGTCGGCCTTGTTTCCGGTAAATTCCAGGGCAAGACCTCTGCGGCTGCCATCGGCATTATCGCGAAAAAACCGGAGCAGTTCGGTAAGGCAATGCTGTTCCCGGCCATGGTTGAGACTTACGCGATCCTGTCCCTTCTGATCTCTATCCTTGCAGTAAACGCTCTGTAAAAGGCGGATTTGAAAACGTAAGGAAGGAGAGCAGCTGGAATGACTGGATTAGAAAAAATTACAGATCAGATTTTGGCAGGCGCGAAGCAGGAAGCCGAGGAAATCCTCCGCCAGGCGAAAAGCCAGGCCAACGAAATCCTTGCTGCCGCGAAGCTGAAAGCTGAAGAAATAACGGCCGGCATCCAGAAAAAGTCCGCATCGGATGTGGAGAGCTGCCGCAGCCGCGTGGCTTCCGCCAACGACCTCTTTTACAGGACTGAGACCCTGCGGCGCAAGCAGGAAGTGATCGCGCAGGTGATTGAGGCAGCTTATGAAAAGGTGTGCAGCATGGACGCCGCGGATTATTTTGGGATGCTGGAGAAAATAATTGAAAAAAATGCCCTGGCACAGGACGGGGAGATCTGTTTTTCCCAGAAGGACCTGAAACGGATGCCTGCTGATTTTAAAGACAGGATCAGCGCGGCGGCAAAGAAGGCCGGCGGTACGCTGACGCTCTCAAAGGAGAGCAGAAAGATCGAGAACGGTTTTGTGCTGGTGTACGGCGGCATGGAAGAAAACTGTACCATCCGCGCCATATTTGATTCCCGCAGGGACGCGCTGCAGGATCAGGTAAACGCGCTGCTGTTTTCGTAGAAAACGTGCGGTTTGGGGCAATCCGGCCCTGACCGGAACAAAAACAGGAAGGAGACATACAGAATGTCTGAAATGGAATATACTTATGCGGTGGCGCGGATCCGCGCCCTGGAGGTTTCCCTGTTTTCCCGGAGCACGATCGACGCGCTGATGGCGTGCGGCACACTGGAGGCGGCACTGAACCTGCTGGTGGAAAAAGGATGGGGAGGTGTGGATGTGCCGGAGGAGACGGATGCGATCCTGGCTGCGGAGCGCAGCAAGATCTGGGCGACGATCCGGGAACTGGGCGTCCCGATGGATACCTTTGACGTCCTGTCTTACCCCAATATCTTCCATAACCTGAAAACGGCAGTCAAAGAGGTTTATCTGGATGTAAAGCGTGATGAGCTGTATTACGAAAATACGGTTCCTTCCAGGGAGGAGCTGCGGGATATCGTTTCCAAAAAAGAGTTTTCCCGGCTCCCGGAGAGTATGGAAGCCGCGGCCAGGGAAGCTTATGAGACCATCCACCATACCGGTGACGGACAGCTGTGTGACGTGATCATCGACGCCGCCTGTTTGCGGGCGATTGACGCCGCGGGGCGCGCTTCCGGTGAGGAGATTATCCGCAGGTATGCGGAGACTGTCGTGGCAGTGGCCGATATGAAAATTGCAGTCCGCTGCGAGAAAACAGGAAAATCCGCAGACTTTATGAAACGGGCGCTGGCGCCCTGCGCAGGACTGGATACCGACCGTCTGGCAAAAGCGGCGCTGGCCGGGTTTGACGAGGTGTGCGGCTACCTGGCATCCTGCGGATACGGGGCGGCAGCCAATGCCCTGCGGGAATCCCCCTCGGCATTCGAACGCTGGTGCGACAACTATCTGATCGACATGATACGTCCGCAGAAATACAATGCTTTTTCTGTAGGGCCGCTGGTGGCATATGTGCTGGCAAGGGAAAATGAAATCAAAACAGTTGGGATCATCCTGTCCGGGAAGGCGAACGGGCTGCCGGATGATTCCATCCGGGAAAGGATAAGGGAAATGTATGTATAGGATAGCAGTTATGGGTCCCTATGACAGTATTTACGGATTTGCTGCGCTGGGTCTTGACATTTTCCCTGTCACAGACCCGGAGGAAGGCAGGCATACGCTCCGCGGCCTGGCGGAGGGCGAATATGCTGTGATTTATGTAACTGAGGGACTTGCGGCAGGGATGCCGCAGGAGATTGAAAAATATAAAGAACAATTGCTTCCGGCGATCATCCTGATTCCGGGAATTGCCGGAAACACCGGCGCAGGCGTGCGGGGCGTAAAGGCATCCGTCGAACAGGCAGTTGGTTCTGACATCATCTTTGGAGATTAAGGGGTGTAACTATATGAGCAAAGGAACGATAAAGAAAATAGCCGGGCCGCTGGTAGTGGCCACCGGTATGCGGGATGCCAACATGGCCGACATGGTCCGTGTAGGCGAGCAGCGCCTGATCGGTGAGATCTTAGAGATCCATGGAGACGAGGCTTCCCTGCAGGTTTATGAGGAGACCTCCGGATTAAAGCCCGGCGGGGTGGTGGAATCCCTGGGAGTCCCCATGTCGGTAGAGCTGGGCCCCGGCCTGATCCGCAGTATTTATGACGGAATCCAGCGGCCGCTGGATGATATCATGAAGATTTCCGGCAATAATCTGCAGAGAGGCGTGGAAGTAGCCTCCTTAAAAAGAGATATCAAATGGGAGTTTACCCCCACAGTCCGGCCGGGGGATGAGGTGGAGGCCGGCGATGTGATCGGTACCGTACAGGAGACGGACGTTGTCCTGCACAGGATCATGGTGCCCAACGGCCTGAAGGGAACCGTGAAATCCATTCAGTCCGGATCCTTCACGGTGGAAGAGGTGGTTGCAGTTCTCTCCACGGAGGACGGTGAGAAAGAGCTGACCATGATGCAGAGATGGCCGGTGCGCCGCGGACGTCCGTATCAGCGGAAGCTGGCGCCCACCAAGCCTCTGGTGACCGGGCAGCGGGTGATTGATACCTTCTTCCCCATTGCCAAAGGCGGCGTGGCTGCGGTTCCCGGTCCGTTCGGAAGCGGAAAAACCGTGATTCAGCACCAGCTGGCAAAATGGGCGGAAGCGGACATCGTGGTTTATATCGGCTGCGGCGAGCGTGGAAATGAGATGACGGACGTACTGAATGAATTTCCGGAACTGAAGGATCCGAAGACCGGAAAGACGCTGATGGAGCGGACCGTACTGATTGCCAATACTTCCGATATGCCGGTGGCAGCCCGTGAGGCTTCCATCTATACGGGAATTACCATCGCGGAGTATTTCCGCGATATGGGCTATTCGGTAGCTCTGATGGCAGACTCTACTTCCAGATGGGCGGAAGCGCTGCGTGAGATGTGCGGACGTCTGGAAGAGATGCCGGGCGAGGAAGGATATCCTGCTTATCTGGGATCCCGTCTGGCGGAGTTTTATGAGAGAGCCGGACATGTGATTGCCAAAGGAAAAGAAGGCAGGGAAGGGGCGCTCTCCGTGATCGGAGCCGTATCGCCGCCGGGCGGTGATATTTCCGAGCCGGTTTCCCAGGCGACGCTGCGGATTGTCAAGGTATTCTGGGGACTGGATTCTGCCCTGGCCTACAAGAGACATTTTCCGGCTATCGACTGGCTGACCAGCTATTCGCTGTACCTGAATAATATCGGCGGATGGTTTGCGGAACATGTTTCGCCGGAATGGCTGGAATGCCGCCAGAAGATGATGAGTCTTTTACAGGATGAGGCGAAGCTGGATGAGATCGTGCAGATGGTAGGTATGGATGCGCTGTCCGCAGGCGACCGCCTGAAGATGGAGGCGGCCCGCTCCATCCGCGAGGATTATCTGCATCAGAACTCTTTCCATGAGATCGATACCTACACATCCCTGCAGAAGCAGTTTTATCTGATGCAGCTGGTTATGGCTTACTATGAGGAGTCTCTGGCAGCCCTGAACGAAGGCGTACAGATCCGCGACCTGATTATGATGAATGTGCGGGAACGGATCGGACGTTACAAATATACACCGGAGGATGCGATCGAGGAGGAATATCAGAAAGTATACCGCGAGCTGAAAGAGGAGATCGCATTGTTATCCAGAAGGGAGGACGCATAAATGCCGAAAGAGTATAAGACAATACAGGAAGTGGCAGGGCCTCTGATGCTGGTAAAAGGTGTAGAGGATGTCGCATATGATGAATTGGGCGAAATCGAACTCTCCAACGGGGAGACCCGCCGCTGCAAGGTTCTGGAGATTGACGGGGGAAATGCGCTGGTGCAGCTGTATGAGTCTGCGGCAGGCATCAATCTTTCCAACAGCAAGGTCCGGTTCCTGGGAAGAAGTATGGAGCTGGCGGTATCCATGGATATGCTGGGCCGGGTTTTTGACGGCGTTGGCAATCCCATCGACGGCGGCCCGGAGATTCTGCCGGAACAGCGCCGTGACATCAACGGACTGCCGATGAATCCGGCGGCACGGGTATATCCGGAGGAGTTTATCCAGACCGGCGTGTCTGCCATTGACGGGCTGAATACCCTGGTCCGGGGACAGAAGCTGCCGATTTTCTCCTGCTCCGGTCTGCCCCATTCCCAGCTGGCGGCGCAGATTGCCCGCCAGGCGAAAGTAAGGGGAAAGGACGAGCAGTTTGCCGTAGTATTTGCGGCGATGGGCATCACGTTTGAGGAGGCGGATTATTTTATCCAGTCCTTTACAGAGACGGGAGCCATTGACCGTACCGTACTGTTTATCAACCTGGCCAATGATCCGGCGGTTGAGCGTATCTCCACGCCCCGTATGGCTCTGACAGCTGCGGAGTACCTTGCCTTTGAAAAAGGAATGCATGTGCTGGTTATCCTGACAGATATTACCAATTATGCCGATGCACTCCGTGAAATTTCCGCGGCCAAGAAAGAGGTGCCGGGGCGTCGGGGATATCCCGGATACATGTATACGGATCTGGCTTCCCTTTATGAACGCGCAGGCCGGCAGAAGGGGAAAGAAGGCTCTGTGACCATGATTCCCATCCTGACGATGCCGGAGGATGACAAGACGCATCCCATCCCGGATCTGACGGGATATATTACGGAGGGACAGATCATCCTGAGCCGTGACCTTTATCACCAGGGTGTGACGCCGCCCATCGATGTACTGCCGTCCCTGTCCCGTCTGAAGGACAAGGGAATCGGCGAGGGCAAGACACGGGCAGACCACTCCAATACCATGAATCAGCTGTTTGCCGCCTATTCCAGGGGAAAAGACGCCAAGGAGCTGATGACGATCTTGGGAGAGGCAGCGCTTTCGGAGACCGACCTGATCTACGCGAAGTTCGCGGATGAATTTGAAGCCCGTTATGTATCCCAGGGCTATGAGACCAACCGGGATATTATGGAGACGCTGGATCTCGGCTGGGATCTGCTGCGCATTCTTCCCAGATCTGAGCTCAAACGTATCGACGACAGGTTCCTGGATCAGTACTACGAAAAATAGGGAAGGAAGGTGAGCGTTCTGGCTTCGACACATGTAAATCCGACCCGGATGGAGCTGACAAAGCAGAAGAGAAAGCTGGTCACTGCCATGCGCGGCCACAAACTGTTAAAAGACAAACGCGATGAGCTGATGCGGCAGTTCCTGGATCTGGTTCGCCTCAATATGGTACTGCGCCAGAAGGTGGAGGAGGGGATCCGGGCAGCCAACGCCAACTTTGTGATCGCAAAGTCCGCCATGTCCGAGCAGGGACTCGGCACTGCCCTGATGGCGCCCAAACAGGAAGTATACTTGGAAGTGGGAAAGAGAAATGTCATGAGTGTCAACACGCCGGTATTGAATTACAAAACCCGGACAGCGGACGAAAATGATATTTATTCTTACGGATTTGCCTATACTTCCAGCGACCTGGACGGAGCGGTAAAATCACTGGCAGACATTTTGCCGGATATGCTGCACTTAGCTGAGACGGAGAAATCCTGCCAGCTGATGGCGGCAGAGATTGAAAAGACCCGACGCCGGGTGAATGCGCTGGAGCATGTGGTGATTCCCAATGCCCAGGAGAATATCAAATACATTTCCATGAAGCTGGATGAAAATGAGAGAAGTACCCAGATCCGGCTGATGAAGGTAAAAGATATGCTTCTGGAAGAAGCGCATGGATACAGCAAAAAAGAATAGAAATACCGATGCCCCGCAGGAACCATAATTCCTGCGGGGCATTGCCGTTGGTGATCTGTTATCAGCAGACACCGTATGTTTCTTTATTGTATCGATCAATTTCATCAATTAAAATATCTCCTACTTCCGGATACAGCGTACCCGGTCCGCCGTAAGTGATACTGGGGATGAAGTGTTTCAGATGTCCGTAGGTTTCGCAGACCCTGCGCGCCTCTGCACGTACTTCCTCTTCCGTGGCATCTGCCCGGTCAACGCCTGAATTGATACCGCCCATAAGAGCCATGCGGCCATCCAATTTCTGAGAGATGGTCAGGATATCGTTTGTGGGAAGAACTCCCTGCCATACATCTGCGCCGGTATCCGCAATGTCTTCGGCAATCGGCTCACAGAAAGAATCCGAATGATGTACGATCAGGACATCATTTGCGTGGAGGTAGTCGTACAGTTTCTTGTAGGGCGCTTTGAAAAACTCACGCCATACGTCCGGCGCCATGAAAAGGCTGGTATTTGTCCCCCAGTCGTCATGGGAAACGATGGCATCCGGATGAAGGTTCTCCACGATCAGCTTCATGTACTCCAGACGGTATTCTGTAATGACATCGATCAGCGCATGCATTTCATCGGGATAGAGAAGCAGATTGCACAGTGTATCCTCGAAGGTCATGAGCATATGGAGCTGTTCAAAAATACCGGTACCCATGATCGTTGTGGAAAAGTATTTTTCACTGTCGATGGCGGCTTTGTTTGCCAGGGCTGTTTCCCAGCCTTCGGAACAGTTTGCGCGCAGATCCGGTACCTTCACATATTTTTCCCATTCCTCAATGTCCTGGATGACCTGGTTTTCTTTTGTCACAACCGGTGTTGCGGCCGGCTGGTCTTCCGGAAATGCAATATAGGTTCCCCAGCGGTCATAGGAATAGGTGCCGCGGATCCGGTTTCCGCGTACAAACTGGAAGACAGGATCACCGCCGATGGGTTTGAAGGCGGTATAGTTGTTGCAGAGCCGGTCGGGTTTTCCGTCTTTTTTCAGTGTTTCTAAAAAGTTCTGTTTTGGTGTAAGCATAGTTCTCCTCCTTGTTTTTGGAATCCGCCTGGGCGGATATCTGTATGCTGCTGGTAAAAGAGATCACGTGTTTTCAGGGGCTGCCGGTATTCCCTGTAACTGATTCCATGGTAGCATTATGGTAACCATACGACAACTTCTGATCTGTCAGGGCGGTTATTCTGAATCGGAATGCGAATCGGAAAATTTTGGAATACTGGCCGGCCGCGGGAGGCTTATATTGAGTTCAGGAGAAGGTTTCGGACGGCAGAGATTTACTGCGGAGAAATCTTCATTGCGCAGAATGCCCGCAAAATTTGCCGGACGCAGACCGGAATGGAAGGGGAGGAGCATATGAGGGATATCCACATCAATAATATACAGATTCAGGATCTGGAACTGTTTTTGACAGCGGCGAAATACGGAAGCTTCACAAAAACAGGGGAGATCATGTTCCTTTCCCAATCCTGGGTCAGTAAACGGATCAGCTTCATGGAGAGGGAACTGGGGCTGCAGCTCTTTGTGCGCAATAACCGGAAACTGACCCTGACGCCGGCCGGCCGGATTCTGGCATTTCGCTTGGAGGCAGTTACGGATTATATTCTGGACGCCCTTCAGGAGGCGCATTCCGCGCAGAAAGGGGCGGCCGGTTATCTGAGGGTCGGATTTCTGGACTGGAATGTGAATCCGTTTATCAAATTGCTGGAAGAATTTATGGAGCAGAATCCGCAGATTTTGGTAGACGTGCTGTTCCAGCAATTTTCGGAGCTGAAAAAAAGTTTCATGGAAAACCGGACAGATTTGATTTTCACAGTCTCTTATGATGTGGAGGATCTGCCGGAGAGCGAGTATCATGTGGAGGTATTAAAAAAGATTCCGCTGATCGCTTATATGAACCGGAAAAATCACCTGGCGGGGAGGAAGCGTATTTTCGTGGAGGATCTGCGGCCGGAACAGATGCTGATGCTGGATCCCAATTCCTGCCGGGGTTATATGAAATATATCAACGGCCTGTTTTCTTCACGGCATATTGATCCTCTGGTTTATCAGTATGCGATTTCCGGGCGGGAGCATCTTGGAAATATTCTTTTAAACAGGGGAATCCTGCTGGCCAGCAGAAATTTTCTGGGCGGTACGTATCCGGATGAAGTGGCGGCGGTGGAGATTTCTGATGCGGATCTGTACCTGACGGCGGCCTGGAAAAAGGAAAACCGGAACCCGGCGGTTTTGATGTTTGTG
>CALWGM010000141.1 GCA_944380065.1 uncultured Lachnospiraceae bacterium | reverse complement strand
TCCTCAACGGACGGCTCCTCGCCCTCCAGATACATGAGTGTCAGATCGTCGTCAAGCTCACAGATCTTCTCAACCAGCTCATCATGATAAAGCTCAGCGTCATCCTTCATATCCTCCGGGATATCCTCGATAGAGATGTCCTCGCCCTTATCATCATTATAGATATATGCCTTCATCTCGAACAGGTCGATAATGCCCTTGAACTCATCCTCTTTTCCAATGGGAAGCTGAAGGATGATGGCATTTTTTCCAAGTCTCTCACGGATCTGGTCTACAGCTCCGTAGAAGTTCGCACCCAGAATGTCCATCTTGTTGATGAATGCCATACGGGGTACATTATAGGTGTCAGCCTGACGCCATACATTCTCTGACTGAGGCTCAACACCGCCCTTTGCACAGAAGACGCCCACAGCGCCATCCAGTACACGAAGGGAACGCTCTACTTCAACTGTAAAGTCCACGTGACCAGGAGTATCAATGATATTGATACGGTGCTCTAAAGCGCCCGGTGCAGGCTTGTTGTTCTCCTGCAGCGTCCAGTGGCAAGTCGTAGCAGCTGAAGTAATTGTGATACCTCTCTCCTGCTCCTGCTCCATCCAGTCCATGGTAGCAGTACCCTCATGAGTATCACCAATCTTATAATTGATACCAGTATAATAGAGGATACGCTCTGTCAATGTGGTCTTACCGGCATCGATATGAGCCATGATACCAATATTCCTGGTTCTCTCAAGCGGATATTCTCTTCCAGCCATTGGCTTATCCTCCTATAATTAGAATCTGTAGTGGGAGAAAGCTTTGTTTGCTTCTGCCATCTTGTGCATATCTTCTTTACGCTTTACAGATGCGCCGGTATTGTTTGCCGCATCCATAATCTCGTTTGCCAGACGCTCTGCCATGGTCTTCTCTCCTCTTTTTCTGGAGAACATGGTCAGCCAGCGGAGACCAAGTGTCTGACGACGCTCAGGTCTTACCTCGATCGGCACCTGATATGTCGCACCACCGATACGTCTTGCCTTTACCTCAAGTACAGGCATTACGTTATTCATCGCCTCCTCGAATACTTCGATTGCGGGTCTGCCGGTCTTCTCAGCAACACGATCAAAAGCTCCATATACAATCTTCTGAGCTACGCCTTTCTTACCATCCAGCATGATGTTGTTGATCAGCTTTGTAACTACTACATTATTGTATAAAGGATCTGCTAAAACTTCTCTTTTCTGATTATGTCCTTTACGTGGCACGGTACTTCCCTCCTTAATCATGATATTTTCGATTAAATCAACGGTACTCACATGTGTCTGATGTGTTCGTGTCAGGCTCGCGTCCCTGTTCACGGTGTTCCCCGGAACGGTCCGTCCATTATCTGTATCTGAAATATAGATAATTAGAATTCCAACACTTACAATAGCTCCCGCCTATGGAATCTTAACCTCCATAAGCCGATCTACATCTATGTGATACTATTGACTGCTGCAGGCCTGAATTACTTACCTGCTTTCGGTCTCTTAGCGCCGTATTTGGAACGAGCCTGACGTCTGTTTGCAACGCCTGCTGTATCCAGTGTTCCTCTGATGATGTGGTATCTGGTACCGGGTAAGTCTTTTACACGGCCGCCACGGATCAGAACAACGCTGTGCTCCTGCAGATTGTGTCCCTCACCCGGAATGTAGCTTGTTACCTCGATTCCGTTGGAAAGACGTACTCTGGCGATCTTTCTAAGAGCTGAGTTAGGTTTTTTAGGTGTAGCTGTCTTAACTGCTGTACACACGCCTCTCTTCTGCGGGGAAGAAACATTGGTAGGTTTCTTCTGCAAAGAGTTGTACCCTTTCTGCAGAGCCGGTGCGGTGGATTTTTTCACAGTAGTCTGACGACCTTTCCTTACTAACTGGTTAAATGTTGGCATTCTATTCACCTCCTGTATTTGTAATAAGTGTGCCCGCTTTTATGCACGCTAAAACATTATAGTAAATGCATTTTCCCTTGTCAAGCATCTTTTCTGCAATTTTACCCATTCTATATAGAAAAAACCCGAAATTATCTGTCTTTTCATGAATTCCACCTGTTCCGCCATTTTACCCGGAAAATCAGGCACAGAACAGTACCGGCACAGGCAGCCGCAGCCCAGGTCCCGATCACAATCCCCCATCCAGCTTCTGCTTTTATGGAAACAGAGAGACCAGATATTTGATCCAAAATATCCAGTCTCTCTGTCCTTATGCTTCTATAGGAATTATTCTGTTACCAGTTCCTCCTCTGCAAAATCATCTGTCCCGGAAGCTTCCTCTGCCGCTTCCTCCGGCATATCCGCCATCAGCTCCTCTTCCCCGAGATCCAGATCTCCGAGATCGAGTTCCTCTTCCTCGTTGATATCAGAATCCAGGCGGATGGAGCGGTATCTCTTCATACCGGTTCCCGCCGGGATCAGCTGTCCGATGATTACATTCTCCTTCAGACCAATCAGCGGATCCGCCTTGCCCTTGATGGCAGCGTCTGTCAGAACCTTGGTAGTCTCCTGGAAGGATGCGGCCGACAGCCAGGATTTCTTCGCCAGGGAAGCCTTGGTGATTCCCAGCAGCACCTGTTTTGCCTCCACCAGCTCTTTGCCTTCTGCTTCCAGCAAAGCATTTTCATCCTCATATTCCAGAACATCCACTAACGTACCCGGAAGGAAATCAGAATCGCCGTTGTTCTCCACGCGGACATTCTTCATCATCTGGCGCACGATCACTTCCACATGCTTGTCGTTGATCTCTACACCCTGCAGACGGTAAACTCTCTGAACCTCACGGAGCAGATAATCCTGAACCGCCCGGATCCCCTTGATCTTCAGAATGTCATGGGGGTTCACACTACCTTCTGTCAGCACATCGCCGGCTTCCAGCACATCCCCGTCCAGAACCTTGATTCTGGATCCGTAGGGAATCAGGTAAGTCTTAGCCTCTCCATTCTCCGGATTGCTCACCACGATCTCACGTTTCTTCTTGGTGTCCTTGATGGTAACTGTACCGGGAATCTCCGTGATGATCGCAAGACCCTTCGGTTTTCTGGCCTCAAAAAGCTCCTCCACACGGGGAAGACCCTGTGTGATATCGTTTCCGGCCACACCGCCGGTATGGAAGGTACGCATCGTCAGCTGTGTACCCGGCTCACCGATGGACTGGGCAGCGATAATACCAACCGCTTCACCAACCTGTACGGCCTGACCGGTAGCCATGTTGGCGCCATAGCACTTCGCGCAGATTCCCACATGGGAACGGCAGCTCAATACCGTACGGATCTTGATCTTCGTCAGCGGCTCGCCCTTCTCATCCACACCTTTGCTCATAATGAGCGCGGCGCGTCTGGGCGTAATCATATGATTTGCCTTTACCAGGACATTTCCGTCCCTGTCACAGATATCCTCACAGGAGAACCGTCCTGTAATACGCTCCTGCAGGCTCTCGATCTCTTCTTTGCCGTCCATGAAGGCATATACATACATACCCGGGATCTCATCGCCATCTGCGCAGCAGTCGATCTCGCGGATGATCTGATCCTGGGATACGTCTACCAGACGACGGGTCAGGTAACCGGAATCGGCCGTACGCAGAGCCGTATCGGACAGACCCTTACGGGCTCCATGGGCGGACATGAAGTACTCCAGTACGTCCAGACCCTCACGGAAGTTGGACTTGATCGGCAGCTCGATGGTACGTCCTGTGGTATCCGCCATCAATCCACGCATACCTGCCAGCTGTTTGATCTGCTTATCAGAACCACGGGCTCCGGAATCCGCCATCATAAAGATGTTGTTGTATTTATCCAGCCCGGAAAGCAGCTCATGCGTCAGGATATCATCCGTCTCTTTCCAGGTCTCGATCACTTCTTTGTAGCGCTCTTCCTCGTTGATCAGACCACGTTTGAAGTTCTTGGTGATCAGATCCACCGTATCCTGCGCCTGTTTGATCAGTTCCGGCTTCTTTGCCGGCACCGTCATATCAGAGATGGATACTGTCATGGCTGCTCTGGTGGAATATTTATATCCCATCGCCTTGATATCGTCCAGAACCTCAGCGGTCTTGGTAGCTCCATGAATATTGATGACTTTCTCCAGGATCTGTTTCAGTCCCTTTTTGCCCACATGGAAATCCACCTCAAACTTAAGGGCGTTCTCCTCCACAGACCGGTCTACAAATCCCAGATCCTGCGGCAGGATTTCGTTAAACAGCATACGTCCCAGCGTTGTCTCCACCATGGCGGAGATATGTCTGCCCTCAAATTCGCCTTCCCGGCGGACAAACAGCTTCTGATGCAGGGAAATATATCCGTTCTCATATGCCAGGATCGCCTTGTTGATACTGTCAAAATAGTGTCCCAGGATATCCTCCACGGTGCAGACCACAATGCGGTTCCGCTTTGGATCAATATTTACCCGGACAATGGAATCCTCGCAGAGAACCACATGCTCTTCTTTGTATTTTTTCAGCGCTTCCTGTGCTTCCTCCACTGTCGCATACTGCGCGGCAATCTCTGCCAGCTCTGCCTGTGACGCGCGGAAAGCATCCGTCGCCTGATTCATGAAATATTCGCTGTCTTCCCCGCGCTCTACCACAGCTGCCGCCTCTGCCGGATCCACGCCAAACTCAGCCACAACCTCAGCCTCTTTTTCGGTTCCCTTGTAATCCGGGAACTTGTGCATGGTCAGATAATAAATACCAAGCACCATATCCTGGGAAGGAACCGCTACCGGGCCTCCGTCTGAAGGCTTCAGCAGGTTGTTGGGGGAGAGCAGCATGAAACGGCACTCCGCCTGGGCTTCCACGGAAAGCGGAAGGTGTACCGCCATCTGGTCTCCGTCGAAATCCGCGTTGAAAGCCGTACATACCAGCGGATGAAGCTTGATCGCCTTACCTTCTACCAGGATCGGCTCAAACGCCTGGATACCGAGCCTGTGCAGTGTTGGCGCGCGGTTCAGCATCACCGGATGCTCTTTGATCACCTCTTCCAGCACATCCCAGACCTCGGTCTGAAGCTTCTCCACCATCTTCTTCGCGCTCTTGATATTGTGCGCCGTGCCGTTTGCCACCAGTTCTTTCATCACGAAAGGCTTGAACAGCTCAATCGCCATCTCTTTCGGCAGACCGCACTGGTAAATCTTCAGTTCCGGTCCTACTACGATAACGGAACGTCCGGAATAGTCTACACGTTTTCCCAGAAGGTTCTGACGGAAACGTCCGGATTTACCTTTCAGCATATCAGACAGGGACTTTAACGCACGGTTGCCCGGCCCTGTTACCGGCCGCCCGCGGCGTCCGTTGTCGATCAGGGCGTCCACCGCCTCCTGGAGCATACGCTTTTCGTTGCGGACGATGATGTCCGGCGCGCCCAGCTCCAGCAGCCTGCGCAGACGGTTATTCCGGTTGATAATTCTTCTGTATAAATCATTCAGGTCGGAGGTGGCGAAACGTCCGCCGTCCAACTGAACCATCGGTCGCAGATCAGGCGGGATCACCGGGATCATTGTCATAACCATCCATTCCGGACGGTTCCCGGATTCACGGAAAGACTCTACCACTTCCAGTCTCTTGATGATCCTGGCGCGCTTCTGGCCGGTCGCTGTCTTCAGGGCGGCCTTCAGCTCTGCGGAATCCTTTTCCAGATCAATCGCCTTTAACAGCTCCATGATGGATTCGGCGCCCATTCCCACACGGAAATCACTGCCGTATTTTTCTCTTGCCTCCTGATACTCAGCCTCAGACAGCACCTGCTTATACTGAAGGTCTGTGGTGCCTTTATCCAGCACAATGTAGGACGCAAAGTAAAGCACCCGCTCAAGGATACGGGGAGATAAGTCAAGGATCAGACCCATGCGGCTGGGAATGCCCTTGAAATACCAGATATGGGAAACAGGAGCCGCCAGCTCAATATGTCCCATACGCTCTCTACGCACATTGGATTTTGTAACCTCTACGCCGCATCGGTCGCACACAACACCTTTATAGCGGATCTTTTTATATTTTCCGCAGTGGCACTCCCAGTCCTTGCTGGGACCGAAAATACGCTCACAGAACAAACCGTCTTTCTCCGGTTTCAGGGTCCTGTAATTGATGGTCTCCGGCTTTTTTACTTCGCCGCGGGACCACTCTAAAATCTTCTCCGGTGAAGCCAGACCGATTCGGATCGCATCAAACGTTACAACCTGTTTTGCTTCGTTCTTGTTTGTTTCCGGCATTTATGACACTCCCTTCCTTTATTCTTCGTCAAGGATCAGCTCATCATCCTGCATATCAAAGTCATCCTCATAACTATCGGGCTCTTCGTCAATATTCACAAGCTCCTCATTCTCATTGAACTCCTGCTTGGAGAAGCCCATTGCCCCAAAGGACTCTTTCTCTTCACAATTGAAATCCCGGTCTCCCTGAATAATGGAATTCAGGTCTGTATTGCCATACTCACTGGTCTCCAGCAGAGTCACCTCTTCACCGTTTTCATCCTCCAGCGTAATGTCCAGGCCCAGAGACTGCAGCTCTTTCAACAGAACCTTGAAGGACTCCGGAATGCCAGGCTCCGGAATATTGTCGCCCTTAATGATCGCCTCATAGGTCTTCACACGGCCGATCACATCATCCGACTTCACAGTCAGGATCTCCTGCAGCGTGTAAGCAGCGCCGTATGCCTCCAGCGCCCATACCTCCATCTCTCCGAAACGCTGACCGCCGAACTGTGCTTTACCGCCCAGTGGCTGCTGTGTTACCAGAGAGTAAGGACCGGTGGAACGCGCATGGATCTTATCATCTACCAGATGATGCAGCTTCAGGTAATGCATGTGACCGATGGTAACCGGGCTGTCGAAATACTCGCCGGTACGGCCGTCACGCAGCCTTACCTTTCCGTCGCGGGAAATCGGAACGCCTTTCCAGAGGCTCCTGTGCGCGCGGTTTACATCCAGGTAATCCATCACATCCTGCGGCAGGATATCCTTATATTTTTCAAAGAAACATTCTTCGCCCTCACCGGCTTCCTCCGCGTCAAACGGCATATTGACGTAATCGTTTGCCAGATCCAGCGTATCCATAATATCTTTCTCGTTTGCGCCATCAAAAATCGGGGTCGCGATATTGAATCCCAGCGCCTTTGCAGCCAGGCTCAGATGGATCTCCAGCACCTGCCCGATATTCATACGGGAAGGCACGCCCAGCGGGTTCAGCACGATATCCAGCGGCCGTCCGTTCGGCAGGAACGGCATATCCTCCACCGGAAGCACGCGGGAAACCACACCCTTGTTACCATGACGGCCGGCCATCTTGTCGCCCACAGAGATCTTTCTCTTCTGCGCGATATAGATGCGCACCGCCTGGTTCACGCCCGGAGACAGCTCATCCCCGTTCTCCCGGGTAAAGACCTTGGCATCCACAACGATACCGTACTCTCCGTGCGGCACCTTCAGGGAAGTGTCGCGCACTTCTCTTGCCTTCTCGCCGAAGATAGCCCTCAAAAGGCGCTCCTCCGCGGTCAGCTCCGTCTCGCCCTTGGGCGTTACTTTACCAACTAAGATATCACCGGCACGCACTTCCGCGCCAATGCGGATGATTCCTCTCTCATCCAGATCCTTCAGCGCGTCATCGCCAACACCGGGGACATCACGGGTGATTTCCTCCGGCCCCAGCTTGGTGTCGCGGGCCTCTGCCTCATACTCCTCAATATGGATGGATGTATACACATCATCCTGAACCAGGCGCTCGCTCAGAAGAACGGCGTCCTCGTAGTTATAACCTTCCCAGGTCATGAATCCGATCAACGGGTTTTTGCCAAGACCCAGCTCGCCATTTGCGGTGGAAGGGCCATCTGCAATCACCTGCCCGGCCTCTACGTGCTCACCCTTGAACACGATGGGGCGCTGATTGTAGCAGTTCGACTGGTTGCTTCGCGCAAACTTGGTCAGCTTGAAGACTTCCCTGCTGCCATCGTCGTCATATTTGATTGTGATCTCATTGGAGCAGGCGCGCTCGATCACGCCGGCACGTTTCGCCACCACGCAGACGCCCGAGTCTACAGCAGTCTTTGCCTCCATGCCGGTACCAACCACAGGCGCTTCCGTAGTCAGAAGCGGCACGGCCTGACGCTGCATGTTGGCTCCCATCAGGGCGCGGTTCGCATCGTCGTTCTGCAGGAACGGAATCAGGGCGGTAGCTACAGAGAATACCATCTGCGGAGATACGTCCATGTAATCAAACATACTGCGCTCGTATTCCTGGGTCTCCTCACGATACCGTCCGGATACCATCTTGCGGACAAAGTGTCCCTCTTCATCCAGCTGCTCGTTC
The DNA here is from genome assembly GCA_944380065.1 of uncultured Lachnospiraceae bacterium. Lineage (GTDB taxonomy): Bacteria > Bacillota > Clostridia > Lachnospirales > Lachnospiraceae > Eubacterium_I. The sequence continues at coordinate 40,775 of CALWGM010000141.1, read as the reverse complement.
GCCTGAGCCACATGGTAATTATCCTCCTCATCCGCGGTCATATAAACCACTTCTTCCGTAACACGCGGATTTTTGGGGTCTGTTTTATCTATTTTACGGTACGGCGCCTCCACAAAACCATACTGGTTGATGCGCGCATAAGACGCCAGGGAGTTGATCAGACCGATGTTCGGTCCCTCAGGCGTCTCGATCGGGCACATTCTTCCATAATGGGAATAATGGATATCACGCACCTCAAAACCTGCACGGTCTCTGGACAGACCGCCAGGTCCCAGGGCAGACAGACGCCGTTTGTGGGTCAGCTCGCCCAGCGGGTTATTCTGATCCATAAACTGTGACAGCTGGGAGGAGCCGAAGAACTCTTTCACAGCAGCCGTCACCGGCTTGATATTGATCAGGCTCTGGGGCGTGATCGTCTCCAGATCCTGTGTGGTCATTCTCTCACGGACAACTCTCTCCAGCCTGGACAGACCGATCCTGTACTGATTCTGAAGCAGCTCGCCCACTGCACGGATCCGGCGGTTGCCCAGGTGATCGATATCATCGTCATTTCCAAGGCCATACTCCAGATGCATATTATAATTGATGGAAGCCAAAATATCTTCCTTGGTAATATGCTTCGGAATCAGGTCGTGGATATTGCGGCGGATCGCCTCCTTGATCTCATCCAGCCCGTCATGCTCCTCAAGGATCTGCGCCAGAACCGGATAATATACCAGCTCCGTCACGCCCACTTCCTGCGGATCCACATCCACAAAATGGGTGATATCCACCATCATGCTGGACAGCACTTTCACATTGCGCTCCTCGCACTGGATCCACACATAGGGAACCGCCGCATTCTGGATACGGTCTGCCAGTTCCCGGTCAACCGCAGCGCCGGCCTCTGCCAGGATCTCCCCGGTGGAAGGATCCACCACATCCTCAGCCAGAACCTGTCCATTGATCCGGTTGCGGAGCATCAGTTTTTTATTGAATTTATATCTACCTACCTTTGCCAGGTCATAGCGGCGCGGATCGAAGAACATTGCCATGATCAGGCTCTCGGCGCTCTCTACAGAAAGCGGCTCGCCGGGACGGATCTTCTTATACAATTCCAGAAGACCTTCCTGATAATTGGTCGCAACATCCTTTCCGAAGCTGGCCACAATCTTCGGCTCCTCGCCGAACAGCTCCAGGATCTCCGCATTCGTACCGATACCCAGGGCACGGATCAGGACTGTGATCGGCACCTTACGGGTACGGTCAACTCTAACATAAAAAACGTCATTGGAATCTGTCTCATACTCTAACCAGGCGCCGCGGTTCGGAATCACCGTACAGGAAAACAGTTCTTTTCCCACTTTATCGTGAGTAATCCCGTAATAAATGCCCGGAGAACGCACCAGCTGGCTGACGATAACACGCTCCGCGCCATTAATTACGAACGTACCTGTCTCTGTCATCAACGGCAGATCACCCATAAAGATCTCGTGCTCATTGATCTCATCCGCCTCTTTGTTGTAAAGTCTGACCCTTACCTTCAAAGGAGCCGCGTATGTCGCATCCCGTTCCTTGCATTCCGGAATGGTATACTTCACATCATCTTCGCAAAGCGTGAAATCTGTGAATTCCAGGCTCAGATGGCCGCTGTAATCGGCAATCGGGGAAATATCGTCAAACACTTCCCTGAGACCCTCGTTCAGGAACCAGTTATAGGAGTTTTTCTGAACCTCGATCAGGTTCGGCATCTCCAAAACCTGTTTCTGTCTGGAATAACTCATACGCATTGCTTTTCCGTTTTTGACCGGACGTATCCTGTTTTTCTCCATTGACGTTTCACCTCTCGTTTTATTTTCTACTCGCCCCAACCATTCAGTGCGGCTCCCTGAAAAAGGGCGCACAACACCCACCAAACCACAATAGTGCATTTACCATAGTAACACAAAGGTTTTCGGGGGTCAAGCAGAAATTCCAGGAAAATACAGAAAATTTATCACAGTTTTTGCTGTTTTACCGCAATACAGGCTCCGCCCATATAACTTTTACAGCATCTGCCGCACACGACGCAAAAAGGCTCCGCCGGACTTATGTCCGTCAGAGCCTTCTTTTGTTTTAACATGTTGAAAATGATAATCCGGAAAGAATTACTTAAGAGTAACTTTCGCGCCTTCAGCCTCAAGTTTTGCCTTGATGTCCTCAGCCTCAGCCTTCTCAACGCCCTCTTTTACTGCCTTCGGAGCTTCGTCTACAACAGCCTTAGCCTCTTTCAGACCCAGACCAGTTACCTCACGAACAACTTTGATAACTTTAACCTTGTTCGGGCCAACCTCTGTCAGCTCTACAGTAAACTCAGTCTGCTCCTCAGCTGCAGCTGCCTCGCCGCCTGCTGCTGCAACAACAACGCCTGCTGCTGCGGATACGCCGAACTCTTCCTCGCATGCTTTTACAAGGTCATTTAACTCTAAAACGGTAAGCTCTTTAATAGCTGCAATAAATTCTTCTGTTGTTAATTTTGCCATTTTCATTTTCCTCCAATTTCTTCAATATTATAATATGCTGATTACTCAGCTGCGGGAGCTTCTGCTGCAGGAGCCTCCTCAGCGGGAGCTTCCTCTGCCGGAGCAGCTTCACAGTTTGCTGCGCCGCCCTGCTCTGCAATCTGGTTGATCACACGTGCGAAGTTTGTGATCGGTGACTGGATGCTGCCAAGCAGCTTGCCAAGCAGTTCTTCTCTGGAAGGAACAGCAGAGATTGCCTTCATTCCTTCTGCATCATAAAAACCGCCTTCCACAACACCGGCCTTGATCTCAAGAGCGTCTGCTGTCTTTGCAAACTTTGCAAGGATTCTCGCCGGAGCTGTCGCATCATCTTTGGAAATTGCGATCGCGCTGGGTCCTTCCAGCACCGGATCCAGTGCTGCAAAATCTGTACCTTCAAATGCGCGTCTCATCAGTGTGTTTTTATAAACCTTATAAACCACACCAGCTTCTCTTAATTCTTTACGTAACTGTGTATCCTGAGCAACAGTAAGTCCGCGGTAGTCTACAACTACAACAGACTGCGCGCCGTCTACGTGATCGGCGATTTCCTGTACTACAGGCTGTTTCAGCTCAACTTTTGCCACGATTCGTGCACCTCCTTCTAAATTTTTCAATGCCTGGACTTAAAAGGAAATCACATCTGCATCTGATGATGTAAATGAAAAATCCCCCTGCCGTGACGGCAGAGGGAATAATGTCCGTTACACAGGCACATGCGTGCTCTGTAGATTCCCTCGGCAGGCCAACATGTTACGCCTCTCGGCACCTGCTGTCTTCGGCAATTGCGTATGCATTATAGCATTATATTTTTGAAATGTCAACAACAACACAAAACAAATCTTATGCGAATCTGGCTGTATTTAACTTCACGCCCGGGCCCATGGTAGAGGTCATAACAACGCTTCTTAAATACTGGCCTTTCAGCGCACTGGGTCTTGCCTTGATGATGGCATCCATAAGGGTCTGGAAGTTGTCCGCTAATTGTTCTTCTGTAAAGGATGCTTTGCCAATCGGCACATGGATAATGTTTGTCTTGTCCAGTCTGTACTCGATCTTACCTGCTTTGATATCGTTCACCGCTTTGGTAACATCCATCGTTACGGTGCCTGCCTTCGGGTTGGGCATCAGGCCTTTCGGTCCAAGGATACGTCCCAGACGTCCCACAACGCCCATCATATCAGGGGTAGCTACCACAACGTCGAAATCAAGCCATCCCTCGTTCTGGATTCTGGGGATCAGCTCCTCGCCGCCAACGAAATCAGCGCCTGCTGCCTGAGCCTCGTCAATCTTGGTTCCCTTTGCAAATACCAGAACTTTTACAGTCTTACCTGTACCGTGCGGCAGTACAACTGCGCCACGGATCTGCTGCTCGGCATGACGTCCGTCACATCCTGTCCGGATATGCACCTCAATCGTCTCGTCAAATTTTGCGGTTGCGTTCTCTTTTACAAGTTTGATCGCATCTGCGGTATCATACTGAACTGTCTTGTCGAACTTCTTTAAAGTATCGACATATTTTTTTCCTCTTTTCATGAATAAAACCTCCTGTGGTTATGTCGGGAGAGGCCCCTCCCACTCATTCTCTGCAACGATCCGTAATTACTCTTCTACGGTAACGCCCATGCTTCTTGCTGTTCCGGCGATCATGCTCATGGCCGCCTCTAAGGATGCCGCGTTTAAGTCAGGCATCTTCAGCTCAGCGATCTCCTGGATCTGGGCTTTTGTGATGGTAGCAACTTTCGTCTTATTCGGTACACCAGAACCGGATTTGATATTGCAGGCTTTCTTGATCAGAACCGGTGCCGGCGGTGTCTTTGTCACGAAGCTGAAGCTTCTGTCTGTATAAACAGTGATCACTACGGGGATGATCAGATCGCCCTGATCTGCTGTTCTGGCGTTAAACTGCTTTGTAAACTCAACAATGTTTACGCCGTGCTGTCCAAGTGCAGGACCAACCGGAGGAGCAGGTGTAGCCTTCCCGGCAGGAATCTGCAGTTTGATATATCCTTCTACTTTCTTTGCCATTTGAGATAGCCTCCTTTACATTCTGTATCCGTCACTTCTTACGTCTACTTTTTCTGAATTTCTGCGAAACTTATTTCTACCGGCGTTTCGCGGCCGAACAATTCCACATTGATGGTAACTGTCTGTTTGCTCTCGTTCATCGACTGGATCACGCCGACGGTGTCTTTCCATACGCCTGCAATCACCGCCACCATGTCGCCGACCTTAAAGTCAACCACAATGTTTTCGTCTCTGATTCCCAAGGGTCTCATCTCGGCTTCCGTGAGCGGTACCGGCTTGGAGCCCGGACCGACAAACCCGGTCACACCTCTGGTATTTCTGACAACGTACCAGGTGTCATCATTCATATACATGTTGATGAGCACATATCCGGGAAACAGCTTCTTCTGAACCTTTTTCTTCGCCCCGTTTTTCAATTCAACAACTTCTTCCATCGGGATACGAACCTCAAGGATCTCATTTTCCAGATGTCTGTTCTCGATTGTCTTTTCAATGTCAGCTTTTACCTTATTCTCATAACCGGAATAAGTGTGAACTACATACCAGTTCGCTTCTGCCATATCCTCACCTTTGCCTCCTTATAAGTTTACCAGGAAATCAACCCCATGCTGGATTCCCATATCCAGCACAGCAATAATCACACCCAGGATCACGGAAACAACAATCACTGCCACTGTCTGTTTCCCAAGGGATTTCTTGTCAGGCCAGATGATCTTGTGGAACTCTGCCTGAAGACCTGCAAACCAGCTTTTTTTCGAAACTTTGTCCTTATTGCTTTCTGCCATCTTGTCACTCCCTCTGCCGTACCGGATTATTTGGTTTCTTTATGCGGAGTATGTTTCCTGCAGAATCTGCAGTACTTGTTTACTTCCATTCTTTCCGGATGAGCTTTCTTATCCTTTGTCAGGTTGTAATTACGCTGCTTGCACTCCGTACATGCTAAAGTAATTTTTACGCGCACAACTTTCCACCTCCATTAAATTCTTGATTTTAGGCATAAAAAAAAGACCTACTTCCATCGCTCATCTACTATAGCACAGGAAACAGGTCTCCGTCAACACTTTTCTTCATCTACTGTTCAAATGGTTCAAACGCCTGCCGGATACTGTCATAATGCAGGAAAATCCCCTGTTCTGCCAGGCTGCGGATCTGGCTGATGTCCGCCAGCAGGAATCCGTCCGCCTCCGACTCCCGGATCCTGACGTCAGCCTCATCAAAATCCAGCACAAAGCGGTACACATCCACAAAATAATTGTCGCCCTCACCCGGGTTTTCCCTGTGGTAGGTAAACAGATATCCGTCCGGACAGTCAGATACGTCCAGCCCTGTCTCCTCCAGAATCTCCCGGTTTACCGCGTCCCTGGACTCCTCCCCGGCCTGCACGCCGCCGCCGGGAACCTCCCACCAGCCGGCTGCCCAGCTTTTGCCCATCACCCGTTTCGTGATCAGGAACTTCCCATCCGGCCTGCACACCACACCCAGCACGGTCAGATGATATTCATCATCCTTCAGACACCAGTCGTTGCGCTTCATGGTGCGTCCGGTTCGCTGTTTGTTCTTGTCATAAATATCCCAGTATTCCATCTTCCCATCCTTTCACTGACGCCGCAGGATCCTCCCCCGCGGTATCCGCAGAGGGAACTTCGCCCTGCCGCAACAGTTTCTACCTATATCTATATTATATATCTGTCCGCAGAGCATGTTTTCCTAAAGATTCAGTCCTTTCACCTCGTCACAGCCCAGAACCAGGTTCAGGCACTGGATCGCCGCGCCGGAAGCTCCTTTTCCAAGATTGTCAAACCGGGAGGACACCAGGATCCGCTCCTGATTTCCGGTCACGAAGATCTGGATCCCGTCCCAGCCGGAACAGTTATTGCTGCCCAGGAAGTTCCCCGTTTCCGCCTCTGCCCCAAACGGCATCACCTTCACAAACCGCTCCCCGGCAAAATGCGATTCATAGAGCCGGTGAATCTCCTCCGGGGACGGCTTCCCGTTTAACAGATCTGCGTAAAGCGGCACCGACACCAGCATGCCGCTGTAATAATCGGCCACAATCGGGGAAAACAGCGGGTCCCGCTCCAGACCGGTCACAGCCTTCATCTCTTTCAGATGCTTATGCATCTGGGACAGGCCATACTGCCGGGGAGCATCCAGCTCCGCCTTCCGCTCTGTCCCCTCATATTCCGCAATCATCTTTTTCCCGCCGCCGCTGTAGCCGGTCAGGGAAAAGCTGGACACCGGATAATCCTTCGGCATCACGCCGGAGGCCACCAGCGGATAAATCAGCGTAATAAATCCGGTGGCGTGACATCCCGGGACCGCGATCCTCTTTCCATTCCGCACGGCCTCCCGGTGAGCCGCGGACAGCTCCGGATATCCATACGCCCATCCTGTCTCTGTGCGGTGAGCCGTAGAGGTGTCGATCAGGATCACCCGGTCATTTTCCACATAAGTCACAGCCTCCCGGGCCGCCGCGTCCGGCAGGCACAAAAACGTCACGTCGGAGGCATTGATATATTTCCGGATCTCCGCCGGATCCTTTCTCAGTTCCGAAGGGATCTTCAGAAGTTCTATATCATCCCGCTTTTCAAAGCGCTCAAAAATCCGCAGCCCGGTAGTTCCCTCGCTGCCATCTATAAATACTTTTTTCATATTCTGTCACCTCAGATTTCTCCGCATTTTCCTTTCTTTTTATATCACAAATGTATATTCTTTGCAAACATTATTAAAAATATACCGCACAGAAATTTCCATACTTGACTTTCCGTTTTCTCCTGCTATAATTTGCGATATCACGAAGGAGGTGAACTCTTATGGAAACAACTCAGAAACGCAAAAAGACACGCAGACACCTGAGTTCTTTTCAGATTATCATAATGGGATTTGCGGCTGCGATCCTGGTGGGCAGCCTGCTGCTGATGCTCCCCATTGCCACCATCGACCGACAGGGAGCCTGCTTTGAGGACGCCCTGTTTACCGCCACATCAGCCATGTGCGTGACAGGTCTGATCGTGCAGGATACGGCCACCTACTGGTCTTACTTCGGGCAGGCCGTGATTATCAGCCTGATCCAGGTGGGCGGCCTGGGCGTCATCACCCTGGCCATGGCGATCACCACGATTTCCGGAAGAAAGATCGGCATCATGCAGCGAAACACCATGCAGGAGGCGATTTCCGCCCCCCGTATGGGCGGAATTGTCCGGCTGACCGGATTCATCCTGAAGGTTACAGCCTGCACGGAGCTGATCTGCGCAGCCATCATGTTCCCTGTCTTTTACCGGGAGTTCGGCCTGGGGAAGGGGATCTGGTACTCCATTTTCCATTCCATATCGGCATTTTGCAACGCTGGATTTGACCTGATGGGCGTCCGCGGGGAATTCTCTTCGCTGACCACCTTTGTGGGGCAGCCGGTGATCAACATCACGATCATGTTCCTGATCGTCTTCGGCGGCATCGGCTTCCTCACCTGGGATGACATCCGGCGGAACCGGTTTCATTTCCGCAGATACAGGATGCAGACAAAGGTTATTTTCCTGGTCACCGCGATCCTGATTGTCCTTCCGGCTATCTGGATGTATTTCCATGAATACGCGCAGGCTTCCATGACACAGGGCGAACGGGTACTGGCTTCCTTTTTCCAGTCCGTCACGCTGCGCACGGCCGGGTTCAATACCACAGACCTGACGGCGGTCAGCGAACCGGGGCAGGCGCTGATGACCCTGCTGATGCTGATCGGAGGTTCTCCGGGATCCACGGCCGGCGGTATGAAAACCACCACGATTGCCGTCCTGATCGCCTGCGCCATCTCCGTCTTCCGCCGCAGGGAAGACACCCGGCTGCTCAACCGCCGCATTGAGACGGATACCGTAAAGAACGCGGCCACGATCTTCCTGATGTATATGTGCCTGTTCTTTTTCAGCGCATTTACCATCAGCGCCCTGGAAGATATCCCGCTGCTGGAATGCCTGTTTGAAACCGCATCCGCAGTCGGTACGGTAGGGCTGACACTGGGGATCACAACAGAGCTGGGCACGGTGTCCCATATCATCCTGGTGCTCCTGATGTACCTGGGACGGGTCGGCGGGCTGACCCTCGTGTTTGCCGCAGTATCCAATACTTATAAAAAGCATTCCAAATATCCGAAAGAGGAAATTACAGTCGGATAACCATTACATAAAAAATTCTATCATTACAGGAAATGAGGTGTATCCTTATGAAAAACGTTTTATTGATCGGCCTCGGGAGATTTGGCCGCCACGCAGCAAAAAGACTGGACGAACTGGGACATCAGGTCATGGCCGTCGATGTGGATGAAAAGAGGGTGGACGACGCGCTGCCCTACCTGACCAAAGCGCTGATCGGCGACAGTACCGATTACGCTTTTATGAGTTCCCTGGGAATCCGCAACTTTGACCTCTGCATCGTAGCCATCGGCGACGACTTCCAGAGTTCCCTGGAAACGACCTCCCTGCTCAAAGAGCTGGGGGCGAAAATGGTCATTTCCCGTGCCGCGCGGACAGTGCATGAGAAGTTCCTCCTGCGCAACGGCGCGGACGAGGTCGTGTATCCGGAACGCCAGCTGGCCAACTGGACCGCTGTCCGCTACACAGCAGACCACATTTTAGATTATATCCAGTTAGACGGCAGCCACGGTATTTTCGAGATCTCCGTTCCGCCCGAGTGGGTAGGAAAAACCATCGGCGAATTAGATATCCGTAAAAAATACCAGGTGAACGTCATGGGAACCAAAAGCCATGGCGAGATGAACCTCACCATTACCCCGGACACCCTGCTTTCCGCAGACAACACCATGCTGGTGCTGGGAAGCATCAAAGATGTCCAGAAACATTTCGGGATCTGAAACAACGTATGCTTTTTCCCCTTCCGCGCGAACCGCGGCAGGGGTTTTTGTATTTTCGCGGAAACTCTGTTATTTTCCCTTGACTTTAGTCTGCTAACATGCTACCATGGCAACATGCTTATATGTTCTGTGTATTGCCTGCAGAGCCTGATGGGAGGACGGCCTCCGGCTCGGGACAATACCGCAGAAAAGAAAAGGAAAAAGAGGAGAATATCATGAAAAAGTTACTTGCACTTGCACTGGTCGCAGGAATGGTGCTGTCTATGACAGCCTGCGGCGGCAACAATAAGGAAGGCGACAGCCAGGACAACACTTCCGCAGCCGGTGAGGCTTCCTCCGCAGAGTCCGAAGCAGGCTCTGACGAGAGTGATCTGGCTTATGTAAAGGACAAAGGCACCCTGATCGTCGGCATTACCAATTTCGAGCCGATGGATTACCAGGACGAGAACGGTGAATGGATCGGTTTTGACGCCGACATGGCAAAGCTGTTCGCGGAAAGCCTGGGCGTGGATGTAGAATTCATCGAGATCGACTGGGACAATAAGATCTTAGAGCTGGACACCAAAACCATCGACTGTGTATGGAACGGCATGACCCTGACTCCTGAGGTAACCAGTTCCATGGACTGCACCAATGCTTACAGCAGCAATTCCCAGGTGGTTGTTCTTCCTTCCGATATTGCAGACCAGTATCCGGATGCAGCCAGCCTGGCAGACCTGTCCTTCGCAGTTGAGACCGGCAGCGCCGGCGAACAGGCAGCCATCGACAACGAACTGAATTATACGCCGGTAGACACACAGGCCACCGCCCTGATGGAAGTTTCCGCAGGAACCTCTGACGCAGCGATCATCGACCTGCTGATGGCGAAGGCAATGGTAGGCGAGGGCACCAGCTACGACAGCCTGACCATGGGCGTGACCCTGATCGACGAAGAATATGGCGTTGGTTTCCGCAAGGGTTCCGATCTGGTAGACGAGCTGAACAGCTTCTTCGCAGAGAAGTATGCTGACGGCACCATGACGGAAATCGCAACCACCTACGGTATCGAGGGAAGCATTGTGGAGCAGTAAACATGATTTTGCCAAGAGAGTGGTGTAAAATCCGCTCTCTTTTTCTGCTGTCGGGATCAGGGCGGGGCGCATCAGCCGCCGCGCCGGATCCCGCGCGATTTTTACACAGGGAGGATAACAGATTATGGAAGTATTTCTCGAACAGCTGCCGATCGTTCTGAAGTCTCTGAATATCGGCTTCCTGCAGACTTTGAGACTCTTCGGGATCACGCTGCTGGGCGCCGTTCCTCTGGGACTGGCTATCTCTTTTGGCTCCAGATCCAGGATTCTGATCGTCAGAAGCATTTTCAAAGTCATCATCTGGGTTGTCCGCGGTACCCCGCTGATGATCCAGCTGCTGATTATTTACTTTTTCCCCGGCCTGGTATGGGGCAAAACCATCTGGGGCGGCGGGGAGTCCGGACGTTTCATTGCCGCGTCAGTGGCTTTTATCATCAATTACGCCTGTTACTTCTCCGAGATTTACCGGGGCGGCATCCAGGCAATTCCGGTGGGACAGGAGGAAGCCGGCCTGGTACTGGGCATGACCAAGCGCCAGATCTTCTTCCGCGTCAAGCTGCTGCAGATGATCAAACGGATCGTACCGCCCATGTCCAATGAGATCCTGACGCTGGTAAAGGATACTTCTCTTGCCCGCATCATCGCGCTGCAGGAAATTATCTGGGCCGGCCAGTCCTTCATGAAGGGATCGCAGGGTATTTCCGGCGCGATCTGGCCCCTGTTCTTTACGGCAGTGTACTATCTGATCTTCAACGGCATCCTGACAGTTGTGCTGGGACGCCTGGAGAAAAAGCTGGATTATTTCAGGTAAGGAGGAAATGGCAGAATGGCAATTTTAGAAGTAGAACACGTATGTAAATCTTTTGACCAGACAGAGGTTTTAAAAGATATCAGCTTTCAGCTGGAAAAAAGCCAGGTGCTTTCCATCATCGGTTCCTCCGGCAGCGGAAAGACAACGCTGCTGCGCTGCCTGAATTTTCTGGAGACGCCGGACCGGGGCATCATCCGTGTCAGCGGGAAAACGCTGTTTGACGGCAGCGACCCCCATACCCTGCAGGAATCCGAAATCCGGAAAAACAGGCTGCACTTCGGCCTGGTTTTCCAGTCGTTTAACCTGTTCCCCCAGTACACAGCCCTGGGGAATGTGATGCTGGCAAAGCAGCTGCAGGCAAAATCCCTGCCGGATTACAAATCGCGGAAAAAGGAGATCTTAGCTGAGATCGAGGCGGAAGCGGAGGCCCTGTTAAAACAGATCGGTCTGGGAGACCGGATGGGCAACTACCCGCACCAGCTGTCCGGCGGTCAGTGCCAGCGTGTGGCGATCGCCCGCGCCCTGGCCTTAAAACCGGATATCCTCTGTTTCGACGAACCCACCTCCGCGCTGGATCCGGAGCTGACCGGCGAAGTATTAAAGGTAATCCAGGAGCTGGCGGAGCAGAAAACTACCATGGTGATCGTCACCCACGAGATGGCCTTCGCCCGGGATGTTTCCGACCAGGTGGTCTTTATGGACGACGGCTTTATCTTAGAGCAGGGAGATCCCCATCAGGTATTTGAGCACCCCACCCAGGAACGGACCAGGCAGTTCCTGTCCCGTTTCAATCAGCAGTCCTGACAAAAAAGACCTGCGCAGCTGTTTCACACAGCCGCACAGGTCTTTTATACAGGTTATTCCACGTTACTGTGAACATAGTGAGCCGTAACTATTCCGCCGCTTCTCCGTCAGCTTCCTCATCCTCCGGAACCGCATTGCGGATCGCATCGATCGTCAGGACAATCGCTTCCGGATCCGTATGCAGATGGATCTTCGGGTTCTTCGCGATCTCCAGATCCTTCACATAAACCGTGTCTCCGACCTTCATGCCGCTCACATCCACCGTAACATGGTCAATCAGGTCTGCCGGCAGCGCTTTGTACGCGATCTCGCTCAGCATCTCCTGAAGCGCGCCCTCCTGTACCATCTCATGGTTGATGATCTCGACAGCGGCAGTAGAATGTACCTCTTCGTTGCTGACCAGCGCCTGGAAATCTATCTCGTCAACTCTTCTGGCCATGGAGTTGTAATCGATTTCCTTAATCAGGACGTCATAGGCTGTCCCTTCCACATCCAGCATAATCTGGCTGCCCTTGTGGTCTGTTTTCAGAATCCTGTCTACCTCCAGGCGGTTCATCTTCACCGGAATGGAACCCTCGATCTCTTTTCCGAACAGATTGCCGGTCACATAACCTTCTCTTCTGAGTTTCTTTGCTTTGACATCCATGCTTCTTTTTTCAGCTTTTAAAGTATTCATTTGACTTTTCCTCCAAAAATCTGATTTGCTTAGCAGCCTTCCACGAAGAGGTTTTGTTAAGTATTCTTTTTTGTTACAGGTATATTATAACAGCCGCAGCAAAAAAAGATTCACCAAATCGGATTTTTTATCCGCCGTTTCTCCGGCAGATTTGAAGGAAACCGTCCATCATGCGTATCAGAATCCTCATTCACGGATTTCGTTACGGTCCGCCCCATTCACAGCAGCCGGATTTCTACCGCACCCGCTCGCTTCCGGCGTCCATCCTCCGGCCGTACAGATATTCCCTGGTCATATGGGCAATGAAGGAATAACCAATCAGCAAAAACATCATCACCATCTCGATGAATACATAATACACCGGGAACACCTCATTAAACAGGAAAAACAGCACATGGAGCACCGCATAGGCAATCCCGATCAGGCTGCATTTCCAGCCGTAATTCTGCAGCTCCTTTCTGCTGGATTTCTGATAGCTCCCGTCCAGCAGGAACACACAGTTCAGTCCCATCACCGCCAGGAAAATCCCGAAAAACATCATGCCATAAGGATAAAACACCACGCCTAAGACAGCCCCCGCCATCAGGATCAGATAGATGACCCTGCACTGGCGTTCCCGCCTGCCCCGGCAGTACTGCAGCACCTTTTGGTATACCTGATACATGTACAGCATACTGGTCAGCATCACCAGCATGGGCAGCACTGTCGTCACATCGCCGTATACATTCCAGGCTGCCCAAATGGAATCCCAGGGGTTTGCAGCCGCCGTCAGGATCAGCTGCGCCGCCGCCGCGGCCACCGCAGCAACGATTCCCACCACTGCGTAATAGCGGGATTTCTGCGCCTTTTCATTGTACCTGCGTTTCTCCTCCATATAAGCCTGACGGTTGGTATCCCTCATCTCCGCCATAAAAAGATCCAGGGCGCTCCTGACATTCCGGTCCAGATTCGATGAACTGTAGCTCAAAAATGCCTGCGCAATAAAATCATGGGCAATCTCGTATTCCTGGTCTGACCGCCTGATGTTTTTACGGAGCAGCTGCAGATCCTCCAGACATTCGATCACGTCGTTAACCTTCCGGTGCCCGTCCCGTGAAAACTGGTTTTCAAACAGGCCGTATTCCAGATCCTCCCGCTTCAGCACCATCTGGTTGATCCTCGCCTGACTCAGCAGATACAGAATCCGGGAAGCATCATAATAGTCCCCCGTGGCCGCCAGCTGGGTGTCAAAATAGTGCTCCAGCAGCTCATATTCCTCCAACCGGAGAAGCTCCCTCACCTCATCCTCCGGGCGCTGCTTCGTCTTCTTCTCATACTCCGCCATATGAAAAATAATCTGCTGCTCGATCAGCGGCTCCTCCCGGTGTTTTGCGAAGTATTCCTGTCCGCGCTCCCCGAAGAGCCGCTCACATTTGTTTTCCAGGATAATCCCCTTGTCCGCCTTGCCGCCGGGCGCGTCATTCTGATTTTCACAGTAAAAAATCGTGTTGCCCACCGGATCCACTGTCGTGGTTTCCAGATAACCGCCCACCGTGTCCAGATGGGTCAGGAAATTCTCCTTCACAGACATTCCTTTCCACTCGCGGAACACATTCTGCTGCTGCCGCCGGATCACGTGGTAGTTCTTCACATCGTCCCGGATCACGCTGGTCAGATTGTTTAAAATCCCCATGGGCAAAGCCGCCGTTCCCTGCCGGTTGTCGCGCTTCATATTGTTCACATCAAATTCTTTCATAAAGTCTGCCAGATATTCTTCGCGCATCGACAGGATCATGGCGGTGTTCTTTCTGCTGACACGGATCATCAGTTCCCGCATCCGCTCCCGTTTTTCCGGCGGGAGGAAGAAAAACCGCTCGAACTGATCCAGGATGAAGATCACTTTTTTCTCCCGGCATTCCTGCTGCAGACGCTGTTCCGGATCACTGCCCAGCATCTCCGCCAGGGCCGCCTCAAAATTGTAATAATAACCAGTGAAATCATATATCTGATACTGTTCCCGGTATTCCTTCTTAAAAAAAGACAGAATCGTAGACTTTCCGCATCCGCTCCGCCCGGTCAGGCACAGCGCCTGCTTGATCCCGGTCTGCCGGAAGATCAGATTTTCCAGGACAGCGCTGAGATAATGCGCTTCCTCCTCCCGGGACAGGATATCGGAACTGTCCGTCAGCTGTGCATCTGCCAGATCATAAAGGCCGATGAACTCGAATCCCTCCTGTCTCCGGTAGGCTTCCACCTGCGCCTGGCTGCTTTTTCCAAAAGCCACGGCGGCTGCGGCGGCCGCAGCAAGAATTACGACATAGAGAACCACCCTTGTCATCAGCGGCCAGCCGGATACCATCAGGTCAGCCAGAGCGATCAGGATCACAGCGCAGGCCAGCGCCGCCAGCAGATAAAACAGGGAATCCCTGATGCCGTAAATGTTATATCCTGTGCGTTTCTTTTTTTGAATTCGTTTTTCCTCCGAATGATTCATCTTGCACTATCCTTCCTTAGCAGAGCGTATTCCGGCAGCGCTCCAGAGCCCGCAGCGCCTCCGTAACGCCTCCGTCAATGGCCCGTTCATAACAGTTGATGGCCTCCCTGAGCTGCCGCTGGTTCTCATACAGCCTTCCCAGCGCGTAGGCGGCCGCCGGCAGCGGATGTTCCCCGTAAGCCACTTTCCGGTAAAGATTCATTGCCCGGGAGATATCTTCCCCCTCGATCATATTGGCATAATTATAAATGGCGGCAGGATATCCGGTATCCCCGGCCTCCTTATAGAGCGCCAGCGCCCGGTCGGGATCTGCCTCTGTCCCGACGCCGTTCCGGTACATCCACCCTAAAGCATTCATGGCCGGCGGATATTTCTGCGCCGCCGCCCGCTCATAATAGGAGAACGCCTCCGGCATCATCCGCTCTTCTTCTTTTAAATTTCCAAGCTTGTAGAGCGCCGGGGCATACTCCCGCCCTGCGGCCGCCTGATAATAGGAAACCGCCCGGCTCATCAGTTTCTGGCGCACTTCATTCACAGAATCCTTCCGGCTTGCTTCCAGTCCATAGTCCCCCACCAGGGTCAGATCCTGCGCCGCCCGCTCATACACATCCCCCAAATTGTATCCGGCCGCCACCACGCCCGCTTCCCAGGCCTGCCCGTAAAGCTCCCGCGCCCTGCGCAGGTTCTGCGGCAGGACATCCAGGCTGCCGCTCTCATAGAGGATCCCCAGCTCATTCATCGCATCTGCCTCTCCGCGCTCCATCCTGCGGCGCAGATTTTCCACCCGTTCCTCTTCCTCCACACGGCGGTCCGACACCCTGCTGAGCAAAAGGGAGTTGGCAATGCGCTCAATCACAGCGTCAAAAAACTCCATATTGGCCGTAATCCCGTTTTTGTTCCGCAGCGGCTCCATATCCGGCGGCAGCACTTTCGGGAAAGTAAAGTTGCGCATCATAACCGGAATGATATTCTTCTGATGCTTCAGCGCATGCACCACTTCCTGGCGCACCCAGTCGTCTTCATTGACACACCGGTCCAGCCCGCCAGGCGGAAGCACCAGCAGCATATCCTCGCATTCCTCGATCACCTCCAGCAGCTTGGTGTTAAAATCACCGGAACGCAGAGACTCAATATCATAAAAGACCCGATAGCCCATACGGGTAAACCGCTCGTGCAGCCGTCCCGCCAGCACATCGCCGCCCTCCCGCCGGTAACTGATGAAAATCTGGTATCCCGCCGGCCGTTTCAGAGAGCCGGCTTTTTCTTTCAGAGGCCGGGTCAGGCTGCTTTTTCTTTCAGGCTCTCCGGCAGCGGCGTCTGCTGTTTCCTGCGGGCCGGAAACAGGCTGCTCCTCCTGCTGCCAGGGTTTCTCCGCTCCGCCCCCGTCAGCCGCACCGTGTCTCAGAACGGTTCCTTCCTCCCAGAGCCGTTCATGCCGGAGCCGTTCCGCCTCCACGCTCAAAAATGCTTCCGCATTCCCGGGCAATGGAATGGAAGACAGACAGCCCTTCTCGAAATTGCAGACCCAGATCAGATCCACGCAGTTCAAAAATACCCAGTCAAACTGGATCTTTTCTCCCTGCTGCCGGTCCTTCATATATTGAAACAGACGTTTTTCATCCACATCCTGTCTGTCCGAAGGATGCAGGAACAGATACAGAGCATTCCTTTTACAGCGCCGATAGTTGGTATTCAACTTCTCCAACTTCCGGTCGAAGCGATATTTTGCCTTATAAAATTCGTCCTGCCATTTTCCATCCTCCGGCAGAATCGCCCAGAACCGTCCATTATAAAAATGGAGCCGGTCGCCATATCGGTCGAAAGCGGATTCCGGAAGTTCCTCCTCCGGACACCCTAAATATTTTTCAATAAAGCTTTCTGCCTGCCCGTCCTCCGGAAGCAGCGCCTGGCTCACCTCCAGCCCCAGATCCATCCCCTCATTGATCCAGTCCGGGGACTCACTCTTTACAAAAAACGGCCGGTATTCCGGCCAGAGATATTCCAGCGAAATCGCCGCATAAATTTCGTTTAACAATTTTTCATACGCCATCATGATTCACCCTGCCGCAGTTTCTGTCTGCTTCACATCTCACCCAAAATGCTTTTTCGCGCAGTCAATATAGTCCAGTGCGCTCTGTCTGTTTTCCCTGATTTCTTCACTGGTCAGCGGACGTTTCACCTTTGCCGGGGATCCCAGCGCCAGCATCCCGTCCGGGATCACGGTTCCCTGCGTCACCAGCGCCCCGGCTCCGATGATACAGTTTTTCCCAATGGAGGCTCCATTCAGCACGATCGCGCCCATGCCGATCAGAGAATTGTCCCCGATGCTGCATCCATGCAGGATCGCCCCGTGTCCTACGGTCACAGCTTCCCCGATCCGGAGCGGATAGCCCTCATCCACATGGAGCACGCAGCCATCCTGGACATTGCTTCCCTTCCCGATGGAAATCGCATCATGATCCGCCCGCAGCACCGCCTGATACCAGATGCTCACATCGTCTGCCAGCCTGACGTTTCCTGTTACATCTGCGCTTTGTGCAATATAAGCGCCTTTCAGACGCACAATCATTGGTTCATAGCCCAGATCCGGCAGGATCACCTGCATCAGGTCTGCAGTTTTCAGCCTCAGGCTGGCGGTGTTGATGCAGGGATGGCAGCCGATATACGCTCCCTTCGTCACATCCTCATCGATGATCAGCCGCACCTTTTTCTCCCGGTCGTTCATCAGTCCCAGCACGCTCACCGATCCCGGCGTAAGATCCAGATATTTCAGCAGATATTCGTCTTTCGCAAAAGACAGACGGGCGGAACCGATCTGTTTTGACAGTTCCTTCGTCTTAAACTTTTTCTCTCCCGGCATCAGCAGCAGATAAAACTCCGTCTCCTGCCGGTTGCACAAAAACAGATTTTTACAAATGGTCGCCTCCAGAGCCAGATCGATCTCCCGGCACGCCTCCATGGTCATAGCTGCCTCATGGTCGATCCGCTCATATTCGATCCCCAGGCTGTCCAGATAATCATAAACACGCAGTTCCTTTGCCAGACGTCCCTCTGCGGACGCCGGCCTTCCTTTTATCCGCTTCATTTTCTCATACTCCTTGCAAATCTTTCTCTATCTTATCATGTTTTGGATGGGAAATACAGTATTTTCCACATCATAAAAGAAACTGCTGCAGTGACCAGCAGTTTTTTGTTCCGATTTCGGAATATTTTACTTGTTTTTACCAATTTCGTTCTGATTTCGGAATATTGTATTGATTTTTTCATAACTTAGGATATAATGCAAATCATAGACAATCATAGAGTAAACAATCACTCAACACACAGGAGGTGGCTCCCTTGGTAGAACGTAAAGAATACCTAAATTCGCTGATTCAATGGAAAGAAGAGCAGGTAATTAAGGTCGTGACCGGAATTCGCCGCTGTGGAAAATCAACCCTGCTCGTACAATATCAATCATGGCTTTTAAAAAACAACGTATCTGAAAACCAGATCATCTCAATCAATTTTGAAGAATTAGAATATGAAGAACTGCTGGATTACAAAAAGCTGTATACTTATCTGAAGGAACGGCTTTGCCCCGGCAGAACCACTTACATTTTTTTAGATGAAGTTCAGAAAGTTCCGTATTTTGAAAAAGCTGTTGACAGCATCTATGTAAAACCAAATGTAGACCTATATATTACTGGTTCCAATGCCTATTTGCTGTCCGGCGATCTGGCGACTTTACTGACCGGCAGATATGTAGAAATCAGAATGCTCCCCCTGTCCTTCCGTGAATTCCTTGAAATCACAAAGCTGGACAAACAACAGGGACTTGCAGAATATCTGCAAACCGGCGGACTTCCTTACGTTGCTTCCATGGTGCGTACCGCTGAAAAAGTGGATACCTATCTGGAAGGAATCTACAATACCGTGATTGTACGGGATATCGAGGACAGACAGGCTCACCAGACGACAGATCCCGGCAAACGCAAAATTACCGATATCACGCTCCTGAAAACAATTGCCAGATATCTGGCCAGTGTGATTGGCAGCCCTGTCTCTGTCCGAAGCATTACAAATTATCTTGTTTCCAGCGGCAGAAAAATCTCTCCAAATACGGTAAACGATTACGTAGCGGCGCTTACAGAGTCCTTCATTTTTTATCCGACAGAGCGATTTGACATTGTGGGAAAACAGATTTTAAAGGCAAACAAAAAACTGTACATCGTCGATCTTGGGCTGCGGAACCATATTTTGCCGCGCAGGAATTATGACCTTGGCTTTTCGTTAGAAAATCTCGTTTATTTTGAACTGCTCCGCTGCGGATACAGAGTCGCAGCAGGCAAGCAGGGAAATACTGAAGTAGATTTCGTGGCAGAAAAACAGGGCACATACAAATACTTTCAGGTTACTGCAGATATGACTGCAAGAGAAACATTTGAACGCGAAATGCGTCCGCTAAAAGCCATTAAGGATCATTACGAAAAGATTGTGCTTACTGCAGATTTTCTAACCACAGGCAACTATAACGGTATACAGGTAAAAAATCTGACCGACTGGCTGCTGGAACCAGAAAAATAACTCCGAAAAAACGGCGCTGCCGATCAGCCAAAGCTGATCCTGCAGCGCCGTCTTTCCTATCATCTCAATTATAATACCTTGGATAAAAATTCTTTCAGCCGGGGATTCTGCGGATGCTCAAAGAAATCCTTCGGATTGTTCTGCTCCGCGATCACACCCTCGTCCATAAACAGCACGCGGGTTCCCACTTCCCGGGCAAATCCCATCTCATGGGTCACTACCACCATGGTCATACCATCGTCCGCCAGCTCCTTCATCAGCTCCAGAACCTCGCCGACCATCTCCGGATCCAGCGCAGAGGTAGGCTCGTCAAACAGCATTACTTCCGGGTTCATGGCCAACGCCCTGGCGATGGCGATCCGCTGCTGCTGTCCGCCGGAGAGCTGCTTCGGAAAGGCGTCCGCCTTGTCCGGCAATCCCACACGTTCCAACAGCTGCATCGCCTTCTCGTCCGCTTCTTTATCGCTCATCAGCTTCAATGTGGTAGGCGCCAGCTTGATGTTATCCCGGATGGACAGATGGGGAAACAGGTTGAACTGCTGGAACACCATACCCATTTTCCGGCGCACCTGGTCAATATTGACCTTCGGGTCTGTGATATCCACGCCGTCCACGGTAATCGTCCCCGCCGTGGGCTCTTCCAGCAGATTCAGACAGCGTAAGAAGGTGGACTTACCGGAACCGGATGGGCCGATCACAACCACTTTTTCGCCGGGATAGATATGTTCGTTGATTCCCTTTAATACCTTATGGTCTCCAAAGCTTTTCTCCAGATTCTTAACGTCGATCACTGGTTCTCAACCTCCTCTCAAACATACCGAGTACCTTCGATAATATGATAACGCAGACAAGATATACCACTGCAATACTGATATATGGCATAAACGGCTCATAGGTGACTGCCGTAACCGTCTGTGCCGCTTTCGTCAGATCCTTGGCGCTGATAACCGTCATCAGGGACGTATCCTTCAGCAGGGTGATCATTTCATTTCCCAGGGCAGGCAGAATATTTTTGATCGCCTGCGGGATAATGATATGCCGCATGGTCTGCTTGTAGTTCATACCCAGAGACCGTCCGGCTTCCATCTGTCCCTGATCTACAGACATGATACCGCCGCGGACAATCTCTGCCACATAAGCGCCGGAATTGATACCGAAGGCCAGGATGGCTACCATACCCGCCCTTCTGGTGGATGCGAAAATAACAAAATACATGATCATCAGCTGAACCATCATCGGCGTTCCGCGGATCACGGTCAGATAGAGCCGGCAGATAGCGTCTAAAATATTCAAAAGCACTGTGCCGGGGCCTTTTTTGCTGCTCCTCCTGGAATCATGCTGTGTCCGGACAATCGCCACCAGGACGCCCAGCACAATACCGATCAGAAGCGCCAGAACCGCCGTACGGATCGTCACGCCAAAGCCTCTCAGAAAGATCTGCCAGCGGTCATCGCTAATGAATGTCTGCACAAAAGCATTCCCTAATTCTGAAAACCATTCCTGCATAACTTCTCTCCTTTTTCAGTCATTTGTGAAAAAAGAGGCAGCCAGCTTGCTGCCTCTTTCAAACTTCCTTTTGACAACGGTATTTACTCTGCTGTGATATATTTGTCGATAATCTGCTGTAAAGTTCCGTCCTCTTTTAATTTTGCAAGGGAAGCGTTGATCTTCTCCAGCAGTTCATCATTATCCTTTGCGACCGCAATCGCATAATCCTCTACTACGAACTCCGTATCCAGGATCTTTAATCCCTCGTTCTGCTCTACAAATGCCTTGGCAGGCTCATTGTCAATTACCACACAGTCTACCTTGCCGCTCTTTAACGCTTCCACAGCGCTGGCGCCGTTGGGGAATGCGGATACATGCTCCTCGCCGAATCCTCCGTTCTCCGGCGTATCTGCACAGTAAATGTGTCCGGTAGTACCCTGCTGAACGCCAATCATCTTGTCGTTTGCCAGATCATCCGGAGAAGTGATATCGGAATCCTCCGGAACAATGATCACCTGGACACCGGTAGCATAGCTGTCGGAGAAGGCGACATTCTGCAGACGATCCTCCGTTACCGTCATACCTGCCACGCCGATATCTGCCTTTCCGGTAGTAATTGCAGGGATAATAGAGTCAAACTCCATATCATCGATCTGCAGGGTCATCCCCAGGTCTTCCGCAATCGCTCCGGCGATCTCTGCGTCAATACCAACGATCTCATTATCTTCTACATACTCATAAGGCGGGAAAGCCGCGTTCGTCGCCATGATCAGAGTATCTTTCTCTGCGCCGCCTTCTGCCTCTGCGCTGCCCTGTGCATTTCCGCCGTTGGATCCGCAGGCTGCCAGGGAAAATACCATTGCCGCCGCTGCTGCAAGCGCGATGATTCTTTTCAGTTTCATATCTTTTTCCTCTTTTCTATATAAATTATTACTCACAGATAGGTACATTCTATCACGATTTGAAAATAAATCAAATCTTTTTTGCATATCTATACAGGTTTTCTGTATTTTTTCCGCGACAATCCATTGAAATCCGCAGATTTTGTGCTATCATTTAGGAACGCTTCCCCTGTACGGGAGAAACACGATATGCGTTTTGAGGACTGAAGATATGAGAAATTCAAAGAAACTGACCCATTCACTTTTACTGATACTCACCGCCCTGATCTGGGGCGTTGCTTTTGTCGCGCAGTCTACCGGCGGCGACGCCGTCGGCCCCTATGCGTTTAACTCCATCCGCTCCCTGATCGGCGGGCTGGCGCTGCTGCCGGTCATCGCCCTCTTGGACCGGATCGCTCCTTCCGGGAAAAAGCCCCACACTCCGGCGCAGAAAAAGCAGCTGTTCCTCGGCGGACTCTGCTGCGGAATCATGCTGTTTCTCGGCAGCACGTTCCAGCAGGTGGGCCTTTACCTGGGCTCCCCTGCCGGGAAGGCCGGATTCCTGACTGCCTGCTATATCGTCCTGGTACCGATCCTGGGGCTGTTCCTGAAAAAGAAATGCGGGTGGAACATCTGGATCGGCGTGGTGATCGCGGTCGCCGGGCTGTATCTGCTGTGCATCAAAGCCGGATTTTTCCTGCAGACCTCAGACCTGCTGCTTCTGATCTGCTCCGTCTGCTTTGCCCTGCACATTCTGGTGATCGACCATTTCTCCCCGCTGGTGGACGGGGTGCGCATGTCCTGCATCCAGTTCCTGGTATGCGGGATCATTGGTCTGATCCCCGCCTTTTTCAGCGATATGCACCACTCTCCCGCCGGGATCCTCAGCTGGAGCGCCGTACTGGCCTCCCCCCAGGCCTGGATCTCCCTCCTCTACGCGGGAATCCTGTCCTGCGGTGTGGGCTATACCCTGCAGATCATCGGCCAGGAGGGCCTGCATCCCGCCGTGGCTTCTCTGCTCATGAGCCTGGAATCGGTCTTTTCCGTCCTGGCCGGATGGATCATCCTGCACCAGACTCTGAGCGCCCGGGAGCTGGGCGGCTGCGCGCTGCTGTTCGCGGCGATCCTGCTGGCGCAGGTGCCGGTAGGGCGCAAGCGGGACAGGCGCAAATGATTACTTTTTAAGAAGTCTTTCCTGCAATGAATCGAATTCACAGTCAGTCCTTTATATTTCCCGCTTTTCCAGCACTCTGAGCATCAGGAATACCAGGGATACAACAATCCCTGTTGACAAAAGACAACAACAGACATGGGTCGCCACACCACCCGATACTGCAATCCGTCTTACTAACACCGCTGATAAAACAGAGCAGGCGGCTCCCACTTTGGCCGTTCTCAAACACACACCAATTATGAGCGGAACGAAACATCCATTCAACACGGAAACCACATCCAATAGCAGTGCAAGAAATCCATACCCACCCCATTCTATATCAATTTTCTCCGACCGGCAAATCAGAGCTACACTGCCAACAATCCATACTCTGGACAGAATCCATGTAACAGCCATCCGAATCCACACAGCCCCCACCTGCGCTGACACCAAACTGCGCAGACGGAACGGATAAGAAAAAAGTCTCTCTGCAGCCGCCCCCTGACATCTGTCCATAACACAAACTGCAAACAGTACATTACTGTATACCATAAAGCACAGATCCACAGGCCAGCTCAACCATGATACATCTTCTATCTGTCTGCCCTGACTCATGCCCCAGGCTGCCAGAAAACCGATACAGGCAATTCCCACTGTATTCCATAAATGCAGTTTCCTGCTACACTGTTTCCATTCCAGATAAATCAGCCGAAAAATTGTGCTCATATCACCACACCGCCTTTTTCTGTTCCGCCAGCCACTCTGCATATGCTTCCGCATCCAGTTCGCGGACCATCGCTCCAGCCTCCAGAAAGCCGATCCGGTCTGCCAGCCCGTTCAGATCATCCGCCGAACCGGCTGTAATCAGAACCGACGTGCCCAGCCGCTCCCGGAGCAATCTCAGAAACAGGGCCAGATTTTCTCTGTTTTTCAGATCAAGCTTCTGAAACGGCTCATCCAGAAGCAGCAGCTCCGGTTTCGTCACCACCGCTCTGGCAATGTCCAGCCGCCGTCTCATCCCCTCCGAATACGCCTGCACCGGCACATCCGCCATCTCCTTCAGCCCCAGAAGCGCTATCGTCCGGCGGATATTACCGCTGTCTGCATTATCCATATAAGCACAGTGCAATTCCAGATTCTCCCTGCCGGTGAGCCGCTCCCGGAAAACAGGATGTTCCCACACCACGCCGATCTGCCGTCGGTACAGGCAGGAAGATTCCACAATCCGCCGGCCGAAGATCTCCACTTCGCCCTCCGTGGGCCGCCAGAGATTTAAAAGCAGCCGTATGACGCTGGTTTTCCCCGCCCCGTTGCTTCCCAGAAGACCGTAGATTTCCGCCTCTTCCACCTGCAGGGAAAGACTACTGAGAATGCGCCTTCCCTTCTTCTCTTTTGTGACGCTGTTCATTCTGATTACGCATGACATACTACCCCAGTCCCATCTATCTGATAAAGCTGTTCCAAAATGTAAGTGCACACATCATTGACTGTAAGAAAAGCAGATACTTTCTGTAATTCCAGCTCTATGTGGAAAACATCTTCCAGACTTCCCGCCAGGCGTACCATCTCAAAAGAATCCAGCTCCAGATCCTCATATAACCGCATTTCTTCCGACAGCTTCACCGGCGTCAGCACAAGATCATTGATACAGTCCTCTATCTGTTTCCGTATCATCTGTAACAGAAACCGTTTCAGGCTTTCCCGCCGGTTCCGTTTTCCCGTCGCCGTTTTCGAAATCACACCGTCTGCACAGTCATACCTGCGGATCTTTCTGCAGCAGGGCTGTTCCCGATTATATTGATCAACTATCTCCCTGACTTTTTCCTCCATCCCGTTTTCCACCTCAAAGATTGCCCGCAGTTCCTCTCCCTGCGCATCGGTATAGGAATACACTAACGCGTCAGAAACAACATCTTTCTCCCGCAACAGGCTTTCCGGCGCCGCAGGCGAAACATTTTCTCCATTTTTCAGAACAATCATTTCTTTTTTTCTGCCGGTCACATACAAATATCCCTCTTCAGATAAATAGCCCATATCCCCCGTATGAAGCCAACCCTCACGCAAGATCTCGGACGTTGCCTCCGGATCCTGATAATATCCCAGCATGACATTTTTGCCCCGCACACAGATCTCTCCGTCCTGAATCTGCACTTCATTGCAATCCAGAGGTTTCCCGACTGTTCTGTTGTCCACGTGTTCTTTATGAGACAGGACTGCAATCACAGGAGAACATTCTGTCATTCCATATCCGCGAAGCAGCATTACGCCTGCCTTTTCAAATTCTTCTACCAGAGACGGCGGCAGCGCTGCTCCTCCGGATATTAGTATACTTAAATTCCTTCCCAGCACCTCATCTCTGAGTTTCTCTGTCTTTCTGTCCGGGCAGGCTCCGGATCGTCTTTTTAATTCTTTCAGGATACTTTCAGCAATCTCCGGCACCAGAAACATATAATCCGGTTCATATACCGTCAATTCCCGAAAAAAATATTTCATTTCCCCTAAAACATAAAAAGAGGTTCCCAGATATATCGTCCGCCACAAATCGCATAGAAGAGCGAATGCATGGAAAAGCGGCAGGACTCCATATCCCCGTTTTCCTGTTGTCTCATCCATTCGTGCGCAAAGAGAACAAATATTGCTATAGATCTGTCCCTGCGTCAGAACAACGCCCTTTCGTTTACTTGTTGTCCCGGAGGTAAATAAGATCGTACAAATATCTGTCTCCTGTACCGACTCTGTAAAACAGACAGAGGAATCCATTATTTTCTGACTTAAAATCTCGTCTAAATCCCCCTGTCCCCCGGATGCCATCAGGATTTTTTGGCACTGCGTTTCATTCGTGATTTCTTCGGAAGCATATTTATCCTGTACAAACAAAAGAGATACCTGCATCATCCGGAGCAAATCATTTTCCTCTGTTTCCAGCAGCCTATAGTCCAATGGCAAAATAATATTTCCACTATAAATCACAGCTAAATAAACCAGAATCCACTGATAACTGTTCTCCCCTGCAAGCGCTATCTTCTCTCCGGTTCCCACATGAAGCCTCAGATAAAGCGCCAGTTTATCTACATCTGCTTTTAATTGCGCATATGTCCTGCTCACCAACTGTTCTCCGTCTCTTTCTGTTACAAATATCTTATCTGCATTTTGACAGCTCCTGTCCTCTATCAACTGTGCCAATGTCCCTCTCTTCATAATCGTCTCCTCACTCATTTACCATAGCATCTGTCATACCTGCGGGAATATAGCTGGATATTTCCCTTGGTAAAATCATATATTTGCAGGCATCTGTCCGTCTCCGCACAGATGTCTGCAAACAGATTTCATTTCTTACTTCAGCACGCCATCCATGATCTGAATTTTTTTATCTCCATAATCATATACCCGCTGATCATGTGTCACTATAATAATGGTACTCCTGCTTTCCCGCTGCAATTTCAGCAAGGCCTCCATAAAAATGTGCACATTCTGACTGTCCAGACTCGCCGTCGGTTCATCACAGAGAATGATCTGCGGTTTGGATACAATCGCCCGAATGATCGCCACTCTCTGCTGCTCCCCGCCCGAAAGGGCGCTGATCTGCTTCTTCTGAATCTGCCCCAGATTCAGTTGATCCAGATACTCCTGTATCTGCCTGTGCACAAGCATCGGTATCTTCTGTTTTCTCAGATAATACGGCATCAACAGGTTATCTTCCACGTTCATAAAGTCAAACAGATTCAGATTCTGAAAAACCATTCCGATCTGATTCAGACGGATACGGTCGCGCACACTGCGTTTTTGCGCCAGAATTTCTGTATCCCCGATTTTCACACGCCCCTGCACACGATCCAGAAGCCCGGCAATTGCATATAAAAATGTGGTTTTCCCGGAACCGGACGGACCGGATATGGTATATATCATTCCCTGTTCAAAATCATAATTTATATTTTTCAAAATACAACGATCTCTTCCTGCCTCCTGTATGGTATATGTCAGGTTTTCTACTGTCGCCGCAGATCTCATATTTATTCCCTCCACAATGAAAAGCATCCTTTACTATTTACTGTCTTCCTACTTTCTGATTTCCATCAGCTTCTGAGCACCCGAATATATTTCTCATTGTTCGTCGCTTTTTTGATCATAAATAACTGCATCGCTATAGATACTGCCAGATATACCACAAACAACGCAGTCAAATCTGCCGAATTCACCGAAAACTTGCCCTGATAGTAACCCGGATTCAACAGCAGGTATCCGATTCCTTTTGCAAAAATATACGTCAAAAATGAAACCGGCAGCACCGTACAGGCGACATTCCAGATCACCTGAAAAATATAAATCTTTCTCAAAACCTTTTTCCCTGTGCCAAGTCCCTGCAAATACGCGAGATTCCTCTCATTATCAAATCCGGACATCACCAGGCAGGTGCATACTGCGAATATAGAACAAATCAAAATCATCCAGAAGATCAGCTCCATGGTTTCTGTTCCCTGCACAACATGATCGTAATTCTCCTCCCAGATCTGCTCATTCGTCTGCGACACAGAAACATGATCCATATCGACCGCTTCCGGCTCCTCCATATAAAAAACGGTATTATACAGGCCATCCGCTCCTAATTGTTTTTCCAGATAAGCTCTGCTGACATATGCATCCATTCGATCTATAGCATGAGACAGTACACATGCATAAATTGTGAATGTAACATCCTGATGATTGATTGTCAGTGTAATTTTCTCACCATTCAGCCCCAGAAAATCATGCGGCAAAATAATACCGTCAAAATCGTCCCGATCTACGGCATCCATCAGTCTTTCATCTGCCGTCAACTCCGGAGTTTCTCCATCCGCTGTCAACTCTGCCAGTTGAAAAGTTTCATATTCTTTCAAATACTGATCGTTAATTCCTGTCACCCAGATATGACCGCCATCTTCCATTTGCGCCCGGTATCGGAGCGTATAAAAAGCCTCATCGTCCCTCTCATCTGCGCCCCGCGCCTCTGTCTGATTAAAGATATAATAACTCTGATAATGAATACTTTCCCTTGACAGATTATCTGCACTGGTACGGGTCGTTCCAAACAGGGCGTATAATCCGCTGAAAAAAGCGCCGCTGAAAATAATCAGGAACGTCATCACTAAAAATCTTCCCCAGTAGCTTTTCGTCAGCTTCAGGCTGATCACAAAATGGAATGCTCCCGCTCTCTTTCCGATCGCATCCGCTATCGCAAATACCAGTCTCATAACAGGTGCAAAACCCAAAGCAACCACCGCCATATATGCCAGTTTCAGCGCCTGCGTATACACCAGAGCGTCTGTCGCCGAAAACAATGTCTCCATTTTCCTGCAGACTCCCTGAATCACGAAAACCGCCGCCGCCACAATGATCAACTGAACGATTATTGATACCGGTCTTTTTTCTTTGCGGACATACCCGCCCCGCTGTTCTGTCACTGCGCTCTGCCGCACACATTGCCTGCCAACAATTGCGACAGTCAGAAACAGAATGCACATATGGATGACAATCGCTGCAACCAGAATTCCCGGTTTCATCCATACAATCACTTCTGAATTCCCTACCGCATAAAAATGATAGACAGCTGCCCCCAGTACACATCCCCCCGCCACACAGGGAATCTGCATATACAGCATTTCCAGAATATACAGCATCATCAATTTTCTCCCCGGACACCCCATAAGCTTTACGTTTCGATTAAAGACAGCCCTGCTGTCATATAACCCCTTAAACTCCATTGCGATCAGCCAGAGGAAAAAAACAATAATCATCACCGCAACTAATATAATTCCTGTCGCCATCATCGCCGACTGACCTGCATCCGAGGCCGACAGATCAAAGGAAGTCTCTTCCAGTAATTTCACAATCATCAATACAATGGATATTAAAAAAACATCCAGCAAATAAGATATATATAGAAATCTTTTCTCTTTTTTACTGCTTGCACGCAGCAGCATAACCATCTTTCCCATGAGTTACTCCTCCGGTATCCATGCATTTATATCGTGATTTCTTTTCCCGCAATTTCTTCCATAAAAATTCCCTAAAAAATGAACATCTAATCATGATCTACTCTTTAGCAATTCTTGCACTAACCAATACCTGCCATATGTTAATTATTTAACATATGGCAGGTATTTTCTCAGTCTAGTTATTGCAACACCCAATCGAACCTTTGCTTCCTGCCGTAACAATATCTTCTACTTCCTCAAAATCGGCAAAGGTTTCAATCCCCTCATTCATTTCTTTCGTATTCTGTGTTTTCAGATTTTCCATTTTCTTTTCCTTGATTAATTCTTTCATCATATTTTTCTCCTTTTTTACTTTAAATCTGTTCTTACATATTATAATTCTCTACCATCTTCATTTTTCGCTACTTATGTTTCCACGCCATTTTTTAAGCCCCCCTTCTTCATCTGACTTTGAATTATATAAAATATTAATTCACAACCTCAAACTGCCTTCTCATCTTCGAAAGCTTCCAGAGAAAGCGTGCCGCCAGAATTGCCACATAAATGATTCCTGCGATTATAATTACATCTCCCTGTATCATAAAAACCTTTCCATAATAATCCATAGACTTAAAGATTCCGATAAATGAATGAATCCATAATCCCAGCATAATAGCCGGACAGATAACATCTTTTGAAAAAAGTTTTCTTCCATTTTTCAGAACCAGAAACAGATTTTTATAACCTTTATACCGGAGATTGAAAATGCCAATCACCGATGCCAGTATAAAATACCCGTCTCCGGGAAGTCCGGGCAGCAAATTCGAGACAATCATGCTTACATTTGCCACAATCCATATGCTCAGTACATTGGAATCCACACCGGCCATGAGAAGACATTTCCCAATTACAATTCCAGCCAAATGTCCGATCACACCGCCGGACAGAACACATACTTTGTCTAACGTGGAATTCAGATTCAGTCCCTTATAACGAATATAAATCACCGGCCATGTCACAAAAAAACCAATATTAATATCTTTCGGTTCTATTCCCAGCAACCTTGCCATAACAAAATGTCCGAACTCATGTATTCCATCTATCAGACAGGGAACCAATGTAATACTCAGTACAATTTCCAAAACCGAAAATTTCCGCAAATCAATCACATAATCAACATATTGATAATTCTGAAAAAATATCAGAGTTCCCAAAACACAGATCAGAAAGAACAGACAGTAAACGATCCCTTTCTTCCAGCGCATTACCTCAGATGTTCCGCTTTTGGGAAAATCCATTTTCCAGAAAACTTTCACCAGAGAATTGTATTCATTAAAAGACGGCCTGACATCTTTCGCCCCTTCAAAATATCCGTGTTTTCTGAAGAGCTCATATAATGTCATTTCCTGATCCGACAACCTGTTCCGTGTCAAATTGTTCTGGATTTTATAAACAAACGTATAGAAACTCTCCCGATACTTCTCCGGTATCTGTACATACGAATTACTGTTTTTTAAACCAACTACCAGTTTTTTCCCCAGCAAAGTTCTGTTTTCCACATACCTGAAATCTTCTTTCAGCCGGATCTCACTTTTTTCGCGCATTTTCTGACACCGCTTTCAAGGACGCTTTGATTTCTTCCTTATGATTCTTATATTCGTTTGCCAAAAACAGAACTGCTCTCCCGGCAAAAATCTGATACATCAGACATCTTTCATCTACTTCCTGATACTCATTTTCGGACACCATTCCCTTGCAGAAACTCGGGCAGATTGCATAGGCCACACATTTCCGGCAGGCGTCGGTATTTTCCCTTCCCAGATGCTCTATCCCGGAGAAAAATGTATGCTCTTTTTTCTTTTTCAGAAAATCCTCATCAAACTCAAATCCGTTTTCTGCTTTATCCGCGCACACATGACACGGGTACACTCTCAGATCCGGCGATAGGGCGATCGAAAATCCCGCATTGCAATCCTCCTGATACTCTCTTTTTATAATACGCAGAAGCATACCGGGAAATATATAGGAATATATTTTCTCCCCCTGAAGAATCTGTTCCAGATAATAATCTGCCATGTCGTTGCACATTTGCACATAATTGCGGCAGATTTCCGGATCTTTCAAATCAATATGGCAGTCCGGATGATCGGTAGTCGCAGCCACCATGGCATAATTACTGATCCCCAGCTTCTCTATCTCTTCCAGCCATTTTTTCGCATCGTCTTTACGGTAATGCTGCAAATGTATTTTCGAAAAAGTCAACTGCAGTCCTTTCTCTATCCCGGTATCTTCCAGCTCCTGCAGCGTTTTTACTACAGCGTCATACACGCTTTCTACTCCATCGCCAATCCGGTTATAATCATTGTAAAACTTTGTCCCATCCAGACTGGTGGAAAACGCAATCTGATACTTTTTCAAAAACGCTTTTATATCCCCGTTCATAATCGTTCCATTTGAGGATACCGCCATTTCCGGAATCTCATCTTTGGCATATGTGTTATGCAAATACTCTACAAAGCGCCTGATCTCCGGATAATTCAGAAGAGGTTCTCCTCCAAAAAAGCTGATTGCTTTTACTCCTCCAAAGATTTTTCTGGCTGTTTCATAACAATATCTGTATTTTTCAAAAGTAAACTGTTTTTCTTCCGACACATTTCCATAAGTTCCGGCCTCCGCATAACAATATTTGCAGTGCAGATTACACGCCGTCGCTGAAAGGAAAATCAGAGTCGGATACCGTTTTTCGTGCGTCCTGTGTCGGATTTCCGGATACTGCTCTATCTCTTCCTCATACTGCTGCAAATGGTCTTCCCCGTGGATAATATACAGATTCGTATTATCAAAATATACAGACTGCCCCAGATCACAAATCATTTCTCCCCACCTCTCTGTCTGTCAAAAACTGCACGGTTTCCGGTTCCAGCTTTCTGATCTTCCGGATCAGGACAACCAGTTCCTGAACCTTGTCTCCTGCGAAATCGCCTGCTTCCCAGAAACGCATTTTCCTGCACAGTTCATTCCACAATTTTACTAACAATTCCATTCTTTCAGAATATTTTTTCGAATTCCTATCAGCTCGCATCTGCCGCTTCATATACCAATAGAAAAAAGCTCCTCTGAAAAAGGCTTCTCCGCCGGTATTCAGGCTGGATATGAAAATGTGCCTCCGCACCCTTGAAACCGCCTGGCTGCCGCCCATTTCATACAGGTCATAAATACTTTTTTCAAACAAATCGTAAAATGCCGGACCCGAAATGCAATGGCAGCCTTCCTTTTCATATTCCCGGTCGATCAGACAATTCTGTAAACTGTCCACCATGTTTTTCCGGATCATTTCCCGGGAAATATAAGATTGTTTTTCCGCAATTTCTACGATCTTCAGCCCATTCCCGCCGGGAACCGCTGATAGATTTTCCAATACCTTTAACTGGTATATCGGTAAAGTAATCTTTTCGCCGCCATCTCCGCCGGAAAGCTGTAACCGGATCTGCTGTCCATCACATTCTGTGATTTGAAAGGCAGAATATACGACAGCAATCTGAGTGACATCTGTTTTCAGCTTCTGAAAATCCTCCAAAAATTCTTTCGGAGCCAAAACAATGAAGCGGTCAAAACAGGTACTGCGCAGCAGATCCGATACTGTTCTGTTCTGCCAGGCAATGTGCATGGACTCCAGAAGATTCCGGAAATCTACATTCCAGCGTCCGCAGGGAAACCGGATTTCCATTCCTCCATAAGAAAAACTTCTCATAGAATTCGCAATCCCATTTGCCAGAACCAGATCTTCATACGACAAATGATGTGACATCTTCCCAAGTAAATATTCATCACAGCAGATCATAGTTTCCCGTCTCATCTGCCCGTCCTCCGGTTTCACTCCATTTTTCTCTGTCCCACTGATCTGCACTGCAACTTCGGCATTCTTTCGGGATCTCAAATTCGAACATTCCTGCAATTATGGATTTTCCAACACCAAATCTCCCAAACCTGCACAGTAACTCAATCCCGGTTTCTTTTAAGTTTCTTACATATTCCATCGTTTCCTCATCTCCTGTCTGTTGATGACTCAAGTTTACCATGCACATCCCCGGAAACCCGTTTTTTTCCTGAAAAGCGGAAATGATGTCGCAACCGTATCCTCTCCCCGGTAAAAAGTACGTTCACGCCATCTGAACCGGCCTGAACGTGCTTTTTCTCCGCGTCTGGGAAATATTCCTCCGATTCCGATCTTTTCTGTTATACTTTTTTTATAAAATGAAAAAGGAGTTTTTCTCACAATGGAACATATTTTTTATTCGACCATAGAAAAAATTACAGATTTTCTCACAAAAGATACCTTGTGTTCAGAAGCGCGGCGGAAACAACTGATTTATGGACTGCAGGTGTTTGCATACAATGTTTTTGTCATATCTGTCATCCTGATCCTCGCCGCTATTTGCCGCTGTTTCCTGACCAGCCTCCTAATATTCGCTGTGTTCGGCACTTTCCGGATTCTGGCCGGAGGCTATCACTGCAACAGCATGGCGAAATGTCTGCTTACCACCACCGCAGTGATTGTCGGATCGGGAAAATGTGCACAGTTCATTGCTTTTTCCCTGCCAGTCACGATTCTGCTGTGCATTGACCTGAACGCCATATTTCTGTCCCATACGCCCAGAGGAACGGCAAAAAATCCTTTTTCTGATTCCTACAGCAGACTGCAGAAACGAAGACTGCGAATCGCATCCATCACTCTGTCCTGCGCTGCAATTTTCCTCCCCCCAATCCGCTCGTGTATTCTTCCCGCCATGCTGTTTGCTGCGCTCTTTCTGTCCCCGGTTTTCAGAAAAAAATCTTCTGAACCGGCTGACTAAACAGCCGACATACCAAATGCAAAGCAGCCGGTTCCGTCTGCTCTGGCAAACGGAACCGGCTGCTTCTTTTACCGCTTCCTCACAAAAACACGTTTTTATTTTAACTGCCGTTTTACCTGGCTGAGCATCCGGCTGGCGATCGGACACTCCGATCCGTCTTTCATGCGGATGATCTTATTGCTGTAATCCACCTCTTTTACATTCTTCTTATTGATCAGATAAGATCTGTGGCACCGCAGAAAATCCTCTCCCGCTTCCTGTTCGATTTCCCTGATTTTTCCGGAAAATTCCATGGACTTCTGGCCGGTATGAACGATCAGCTTATGCTCGTTCACAGAAGTCTCAAAAAACAGGATCTCATCCTGCTTCAGCGTGATCCTCTGGCCGCCCCGCACAATGGTCAGCGTCCTGCCCTCTCCCCGGGATATATTCTCCGATCTCTGAATCGCCTTCTCCATGCACTCCGCGATCCGGCGCTGAATATTTTGCGGGTCATCCTTGACGATAAAGTCCAGCGCTTCCACCTTGTACTGGAAGGTCAGCAACGACATTTCAGAGTGGGACGTCACAAAAACGATAAAGCCCCGCGGATCATACTCCCGGATCTCCCGCGCCAGCTCCAGCCCGTTTTTCCCGCTTCCCAGGTCAATATCCAGAAAATATAAGCCCGTATTTTTTGATTTCTTCACAGCCTGCAGAAACGCACCCGCATCATCCGTCGCCAGCTTCAGCTCCATATCGTATTCCTCGATCATAATGGCGGTCTCCACGTAGTAAGCAATCCGCTCCCTCTGCTTCTGAATATCCTCACAGATATATATGTCGATCACTTTTCCATTTCCTCCCTGTCGTCTTTGCTCTCACAGACCTGCAGGGTCTGCGTAAAGAATCCATCCCCGTACTCCGTATCCAGAAAGACATTCTCATATTCCTTCAGAATCCGCCTGATATTATACAGGCCGATGCCGCGCTGCTCTCCCTTCGAACTGACGCCCGCCGTCCCCAGTCTGGAATAATCCAGATCATGCTGCACGTAGGTATTGCGGATAATGAATGTAACATTCTCCTCCATGCGGATCACGGCAATCTGCAGCCCGGGCCGTTCGCATTCCTGGCAGGCTTCAATCGCATTGTCCAGCAAAATTCCCATGACCCTCACCAGATCCAGCGTCTTCATCTCCACCCGGTCAATCTGCTCCGTGATCTCCAGCGCCACCTCGATGTTCAGCTCCAGCGCATAGTTCAGCTTCAGGGACAGCAGGCTCTTCAGCTCTAAAATATTCAGATTATGCAGCTTCACTACCGCATCATTCCCCCTGCTGATCTTCACACTGACCGGCAGAATCTCCCTCTCATAGTATGTCTTCAGCCCCTCCAGATCCTCCGTCTCGATATAGGAAGCCATGCTGGCCATGATATTCGCATAATCGTGCTTAAATCCCCGAAGCTGCTGATACAGCTCTTCGATCTGCGCCATATAAATCCGCAGGTTCTCATAGGACTGCTGTTTCACCTTCATCTCCGCATTTTTACTGTATTCTTTTACAAAGACGTAAACCATAAAAAACGTCAGTGCAAAATAGGCAGCAAACAAAAGTACATTCCCCCAGAGAAGAGTGGAAGAACTTCCCACCATCCGCTCGAACAGCACCTGCACGATAAAAATCAGCATACACAAAATTACATTTGCCGCCAATACAACCGTAATGCGCAGAGGGAACACCACAGACGCCCGCTGTCTGATCTGTCTGATCTTTCCGGAAATAAAACGGCTGATCAGCACAAATTCAGGCCATACAATCAGTGCATACAGCCACATATGCTGCTGCAGATTTATACCAAACATACTGAAAATTGCGCCAACCACATTGTCCAGAATCGCTGAAATCGCATATACAAACACCAGGGAAAGAATATTCCAGACGGTATCCTCCCGTTTTAATATTGCCAGCAGAACCATTACGCAGAGATACATCAACACCACCGAGATCTCTCCGATCAGTGGTATTCCGACAAAAATAAAAGCGCCGATCATCCCCGCCAGCAGAAAATAATAGCGAGCCTTCATTCGAAATGTAATACAGTTACTTATAAGTAAAAAATATCCGCAAAAACTTACAATATAAAATGCCATCCTCCATGCTCCCCGTTTTTTATACTGAATCAGCATAATATCTTTATATATTATAGCATAAATATGAACTTTTTGTGATATATTATAAAGAATGTTATCTCAAACGCACTTCTCTACCCCAATCAAAATATGAGTACTCACCTTCATATCAGTTTTTTCTTCGCTTGTTTTCTTCGCTTGCTTTCTTCGCTTGCTTTCTTCGCTTGTTTTCTTCGCTTGTTTTCTTCGCTTGTTTTTGTTGTCTATTTCTTTTTCAACAAATTCCAGTGTTAAGATTGTTCTGTCCGGATCAAAACGTTCTTCTATTACAGGCTCTTTCCCTTCCACTGCCGCAATTTCTATCTGACAAAAACAACCACCGGAAAAACTCATCTGCTGCGTTTTCCTGGCGGTCATTCTGCACAATCAATTATAAACATAAAAATCTGATTTTATCCATGTCTCCTACCCCACATCCTTGCACACATCCACCCAGCCGTCTGCCTCTGAGCACAGCTCCAGCTCCGGGATCGTCAGTTCCACCGCGCTGTTGGCGCTGCCGACTGCGGGGAACACGGTCTCGAACCGTTTCAGGGATTCATCCAGGTAAACCAGCACGCCATCCCTGATCCCAAACGGGCAGACGCCGCCTACAGCGTGTCCGATCAGCTCTGTCACCTGCTCCGGCGACAGCATTTTGGCCTTCGTGTGAAAACGCTCTTTGTATTTGTGGTTATCGATCCGCGCGTCGCCTGCCGCCACGATCAGAATCGGCCCTTCCTTTGTCAGAAAGGATAGGGTCTTTGCGATCCGGCAGGGTTCCACGCCCACAGCCTGCGCCGCCAGCTCCACCGTGGCGCTGGAAACGTCAAACTCCTGTACACGGTTTTCAAATCCATATTTTTTCAAATGTTCCTTTGCATTCTCTATCGACATATTCTTTTCCACCCGATGTCTGAATCATCTTTTCAAAATTCTGTGAGCCTCGTTTCTGTGCTGAATTACTTCTGCCTGCACAGCATCTTCCTTTTCCTCTGCAGACTTTACGCCTCCGCCTCTGCGCCGGCCGTTTCTTCCGCCGGTTCTTCATCTGACAGCTTCTTCGCTCCCACCATCTTATGTCCTGACCAGATGCAGACCATCGCGCTGAGTCCCGCGATCAGAATGCTCCACCCGCGGATTTTTTTCGTTTTCGCTCCTCCGGTGCAGAAACCAATCAGCGCGCTGATCATCATCACCATTGTACTGTACTTGTGCCATTTCATGTAGTCTTTCATTTTCCCTCTTCCTTTCCTTATAAAATCGTGTCAAACAGGCTGATCTGCCGGTCCAGCCAGCTTTTCTGTTCCACATCGTGGATCATGTCTTCCGGGCGGAGCTGCCCGATCAGCAGCGGTGATTCAGGATCGTGAGCCAGACGGTTTTGCCGCACACGCTCCCCGCTGGTATTGGCATAACAATAGCGGCAGAGATGGCCGCAGGTATCGTACTGCCCGATATCCCCGCTGAGGAAACAGGCACACTCGCTGCGGGCATGCTGTTTCTTCGGCATCCGCAGGCGCATATGCAGCGCTTCCTCATAAACCGCCTGGGTCATGCAGCCCCGGCAGTCGGCTCCATACGCCGCCAGTTCCTCACCCTCGCCGCAGGGACGCACCGTCATCCCACAGTCCCCTGCAATCTCAATCATCCGTTTTCCCAGCCGGAGCCGCTGTTCCCGCCTGACTGCCCTGGCCTCCGGAAAATTCCGTTTTACCTTTTCGTACAGATCAATAAAACTGATCACACAGATATGGGTATAGCCCTTCAGCTGCCGCGCCATCCGCTCAAAGCTTCGCAGATGGTATTCCTCTGTATACATATCATGAATAAAAATGGGATCATAGCGCCAGGCGACAGCATCCTTTCCCACCATCTCTGACAGCCGCCGGAAATCCGCCAGCACCTGCTCTTTGGGCGGCACGCCCGGCTCGATCTCCTTCCCATAAGGCGTGATGGTCACAAACCAGTACATCCCATAAGGCTTCAGCAGATCTATATGGGACAGCATGGGCGCCGGGTTCTTGGTACAGAATCCGATCAGATCCACCACCTCCGGCGACAGACGGTAGCGGGATACCTGCTGAAAATGATATGGATTTCTGACACAGACAGAGCCTGCCCGCAGGCGGTTACAGAACCATTCCGCGTAAAAAGCCGGGATATCCGTGCGCATCCCCGTCTGAATGATCATGGAAATATCTCCTCTGTGATCACATGATACAGGGCATTTGCCAGCTTCCGGTGCTCCTCCGGCATCAGATGCAGGCCGTCGATCTCAGATGCTCTGGCATATTTCGCCGCGTCAAAAAAACGGACTCCTTTTTCTGCTGCCACCCGCGCATACTCCGCAGCAAACTCTTTTGACTGCTCCACCGCCGAGGCGTCAAACTGGCCCCGGAAATGGGAACGCGCCACTGCCGGTCCGATCTCCGGCGGCGATACCAGCAGGATCTGCGGCTGATAGCCCTGCTTTTGTTCTGTAAATTTCAGGATCTCATACACCAGCGTCCCAGCCCCGTCCGCAGCCTGCGCCGCGTCCGCATGAAATATTTTTTTCAGGTCATTGCTTCCCAGCATCAGAATTACCAGGTCGATGGGTTTGTGGGTATTCAGACAGGGCTTCAAATAAAATTTCCCGTCTTTCCATGGCTCCAGGGGATCTGCATGCACGGTAGTTCTTCCGTTGCATCCTTCCTCCACCACATGATATTCCGCCCCCAGCAGGTCAGCCAGCGCCCCCGGCCACCGCACATGGCGCGGATAGCGAAGCCCGTTGGCCGGGTTAAACCCATGCGTATTGGAATCTCCGTAACACAATATCGTTTTCAAGCTTATCCCTCCTCACAATTCTGTCCCTTTTTTGCTGTATCCTCCCCACTGCACATGAATGGTTTCTTCCGGCAAACCTCTGTCCGGATTTCCCCGGCTTATCCCCGCCCGCGCAGCTGCCAGAAGGCCACTGCGCTGGCGGCCGCCACATTCAGGGAGTCCACGCCGTGGGCCATGGGGATCTTCACTGTATAATCACAGTCCGCAATGGTCTCATCTGCCAGGCCGTCTCCCTCCGTTCCCAGGATGATGGCCAGCTTATCCTCTGCCAGCAATCCTGGGTCATCAATGCTCACGGAGTCCTCCTTTAAGGCCAGCGCCGCCGTCCGGAATCCCATCTTATGCAGATAGCGGATTCCTTCCTCCGGCCAGGTCATAGTCTCCGTAATCACCTTTTCCCGTTTTCTCCCGGATCCCCAGTAAGTCCAGGGAATCTGAAATACCGTTCCCATGCTGACCCGGATCGCCCGGCGGTACAGCGGATTGCTGCAAGCATAGGTCAGAAGCACCGCTTCCATCCCCAGCGCCGCCGCCGAACGGAAAATCGCTCCCACATTGGTCGGATTCATCACATTCTCCAGCACCACAATTCGGTGCGCGTCCCGGCACACCTCCTCCACCAGCGGCAGTCTGGGACGGTACATGGCACACAGCGGCCCCCGGACCATGGGAAAACCGGTCACCTTTGTCAAAACATCAAATTCCGCCGTATACACCGGGATGTCGCCGCAGCGGGCGATCACTTCCCTCCCCTGGGTCTTTACATGGCGCCCTTCCATCATCAGCGAGACCGGCACGCAGCCGGCGTCCAGCGCCCGTTCGATCACCTTCGGGCTTTCCGCAATAAACATCCCATGCTCCGGATCATGCCGGTTCAGCAGCTGCACTTCACTCAGCCGTCCGTAAACATCCAGCTCCGGGGCCATGGGATCTGTAATTTCTATGATATTGGCCATGTTTTCTCCTGTTCCGGATTTACTCCTGTACTTCCATTCAAATACATATCCGCCAGACGCGCCGCTTCCTTTTCTGCCTCCCGCATAATTTCCTCCGGATCATTTTCCTGAATATCCAGTCCCTCAGCGGAAAGCCAGGCGCTGTCATGAATTCCGAACATTCCGCCCAGACCTCTGATGTACTCATAGCCGTAGTTCTGATTCCCGATGATCCCGCCTGCCGTGGTAATGTATACCAGCTTTTCTGCCCTGCACAATCCCTCCTGTTTCCCTTCCCGTGTGTAATGGAAGGTAATTCCCAGGATACTGCACCACTCCAGATACACCTTCAGCGCCGCCGGAAACGTCAGATCCCAGTAAGGCGCGGCAATCACAATCAGATCCGCTCCGGCCATTTCCCAGGCCGCATCAAACATGGAATCATGAGGATTCTCCCGGAACGTCTGATCCCGCTTTTCTGCCAGAGCACCCGTCAGCACCGGCAGAGCAGAATCCAGAACATTCCGTTCTTTTATCATAAGATCCGGATTCCGTTTCCTGCAGGCTTCCAGGAACGCCCGGGCCAGCCGCCCGGTACGGGAAACCTCTTCTCCCCGCATACAGGCGTTGATATAAAGAATTGTTTTCATTCTGCCATGCTCCTTCCCACAGTTCTCTTATCAGCATACTTGAATTCATCCTTTTAATCAACCACTTTTCCT